>CAZORV010000013.1:0-30590 GCA_964582215.1 uncultured Frigidibacter sp. | reverse complement strand
CGCAGACCAAGAACATGCTGGTCAGCTACAGCCCGATGAAGCTGGGGTTTTTCTCAAGCGAGGGGGGGGCGGCCTGCCCCCCGCACCCCCCGGGAGTATTTCGGCAAAGAAAAAGCCGTGAGGTGCAGGATGGACAAGGTAACGGCGACGGCGGCGGCACTGGATCTTCTGGCCGAGATCGTGGCCGAGCATGGGCCGGTGATGTTTCACCAGTCGGGCGGGTGCTGCGACGGGTCCTCGCCCATGTGCTATCCCGAAGGCGAATTCCGGCTGGGGCCCGGGGACGTGCTTCTGGGCCGGATCGGCGGCGCGCCCGTCTATATGTCGGGCGCGCAATATGAGGTCTGGCGGCACACGGACCTGATCATTGATGCGGTGGCGGGCCGGGGCGGGATGTTCAGCCTCGACAATGGCCGCGAGCGGCGGTTTCTGACCCGGTCGGAGCTTTGCGCGGTGCCGGGTTCCGCCGCCGCGCCGGTCAGGGCCCGGTCAGAAGGCTGAGCCCCTCGGCCTGGACCGCTGCGGGCTGGCCGCAGTGGAAAAGATAGTAGGTGACCATGCTTTGCGGCTGGCGGAGCACGCCCGGGCGGCCGACGAGGTCGCGGGCCTGACGGGCATTGTCGCTGTGGCCGAGGCCGCGGAGCGCGAGCTTCTGGCCGGGCGAGACGGTGATGTCGCGAAGCGGCAGGCCGAGACCGAGGGCGCCTGCGCGGATCTGGACCGGCTGGGCGTCGGGATAGGCCATGACGAAATCCTCGTCGAGCTGGATCTTGTCGACCCATTCGATCCGGCGGATCTGGCCGTCGGGCAGCCGCAGCGGGTCATGTTTGCGCAGGACCTGCACCGGTAGCGCGCCGAATGAGGTCATGACGGAGGCGTTCCAGCACAGGCCGGGCAGCGCCCAGATGCGGTCGGTGTCGCGGGCCGGGCGCGGCGCGGGGCGGGGTGTCGCCGGTCGGGCTGTCAGGGCCGCGGGATGCGCGACGGCTTCGGCCGGGCGCGGGCTGTCATTCGAAATCATCGGTCTTTCAATCCAAGAGACTTGGTTGCGGCGCCTTCGGTCACGGGTGACGGTCGTCGTGCCCCCGGGGGCCGCAAATCTATGCTTCAGAAACAATTCGGTCGTCAGTGGTGCGAAAAATATGGCTGCACCGGGCCGGAAGAGAGGCTGGAAATCGGGTCCGCAACCGGACCTTCATGTCCGTCGACATTAGCCGGAACCGCCCCCGACCGGTAAGCGATTTCGCCGGAAGGCCGGTCGCGGGGGCTGACTGCCGAACCGGCGGAAACAATTTGCGCCTTCGGCCGGGAAAGCGCGCGGCCGCACAGCGAATTTCGGCCGGATTTCGGCCGGATCGGGCTGCGGCGCCGCAGAATCACATTGGTGTGCCAATGTCTTTGGCCAGGCTGTCATGGCCGGGAACCGGTGCTGGCGCACTCGTGAAAAACCGGTTATGATCAAATTATGACCGCACACCTGACCTTGCTTTCCCCAGACCTGACGCCGGGCCGCCGGCGTTTTGGCCTGCCTGCGCCGCCCGCCGTCTGAGCGATGAGCGAAGCCCCCCGGGCCGTCCCGGGGGGGCCTCCGGGGCATTCTGCAGGTGATCCATGACCGACCACGACAGCCTGATTGGCGGGGTTCCCGCCGCCCGTATCGCCGCGGTAAGCGCGCGTGAGGCCCGGGCCTATGCCGCCGCGCGCCCCCTGACGCGGGCGGCGCTGGCGGCCGGGCAGGCGCCGTTTCTGGACGGCGTGCCGATGCTGTGGATGAAGGACTGGCCGCAGCCCTTTCCGATGCTGGTGGCCGGGGCCGAAGGCGCGGTTCTGACCGATATCGACGGCAACCGGATCGACGACTTCTGCCTCGGCGATACCGGGTCGATGTTCGGCCATTCGCCCGGGCCGGTGGTGCGGGCGCTGGCGGCGCAGGTCGGACGGGGGCTGACCTACATGCTGCCGACGCCGGACGCGCTGGCGGTCGGGGCGCTGCTGACCGAGCGGTTCGGTGACTTCCGCTGGCAGATCGCGACGACGGCCAGCGATGCCAACCGCTTTGCCCTGCGGGTGGCGCGGGCGGTGACGGGGCGGCCGAAGGTTCTGGTCTTTGCCGCCTCGTACCACGGGGCTGTCGATGATGTGATGGTCCGGCGCGACGGCGGCCGCGTCACGGCGCGGCCGGGGCTGGTCGGGCAGGTGGCCGACCTTTCGGTCACCGCGACCGTGGTCGAGTTCAACGACCCTGCGGCGCTTGAGGCGGCATTGGCCGAAGGCGATGTGGCGGCGGTGCTGGCCGAGCCGGTGATGACCAACTGCTGCATGGTCCTGCCCGATCCGGCCTATCACGACGCCTTGCGCGATCTGACCCGGCGCCATGGCACGCTGCTGATCCTGGACGAGACGCATACGATCTCGTCCGGGCCTGGCGGTTATTGCCGGACCCACGGGCTTGACCCCGACATGTTCGTTCTGGGCAAGGCGGTGGCGGGGGGGCTGCCTGCGGCGGTCTGGGGGATGCGGCCCGCTGTCGCCGAACGGTTCCGCGCCTACGATGCCGCCCGCCCGCCGGGGTTTTCGGGGATCGGCACAACCCTGTCGGCCAATCCGCTGCAGTTCGCCGCGATGCGCGCGACCCTGGCCGAGGTGATGACGCCGGGGAATTACGCGCATATGGAGGCCGGCGCCGACCGGCTGGCGCGCGGCCTTGGCGCCGCCATTGCCCGGCGCGGCGCGCCCTGGCATGTGGTGCGCGTCGGCGCGCGGGTCGAGTTCATCTGCCAGCCCGATCCCCTGCGCAACGGCAGCGACGGCGCGACGGCCCACAAGCCCGCGCTGGAAAAGGCCATCCATGCGGCCCTTCTGAACCGGGGCTGCCTGATCGCGCCCTTTCACAATATGATGCTGGTCAGCCCGGCCACCGGAACCGGTCAGATCGACCGGCTGATCGGCGCCTTTGACGGGATCACTGCGGAGTTGATGGCATGACAGCCGGACCGACCTGCCCCTCGGGGGCCACCCTGGCCGAGGCCGAGGCCTTTCTGGCCGCGCACCCCGAGATCGAGGCCTTTGACATCGTCCTGCATGATTGCAACGGCATCGGCCGCGGCAAGATCATCCGCCGGCACGAGCTTTTGTCGGTCTACCGGAGCGGCCGGCATATGCCGGTGTCGATCCTCGGGCTGGATGTCTGCGGCGAGGATGTACACGAGACCGGGCTGATCTGGGATCAGGGTGACGGCGATCTCTGTGCCTGGCCGGTGCCGGGGACGCTGGTGCCGCTGGTCGGGACCGTGCCGCCAAGGGGCGAGCTGTTCCTGTCGCTTTACACGCTGGACGGGGCGCCGATGGGGTCGGACCCGCGCCACGCGCTGCAACGGCAGGTGGATGCGCTGGCGGCTGACGGCCTGTTCCCGGCGGCGGCGTTCGAGCTGGAGTTTTTCCTTCTGGCCAATGACCGCGACGCAGATGGCCGGGTGCAACCGGCGCGGGCGGTTCTGGACGGCCGCCGGTCGGACAGGACCGAGGTCTATTCCGTCGACCATCTTCACGGGATGGAGCCGTTGTTTTCGGCGATCTATGCCGGTGCGCGGGCGGCGGGCATCATCGCCGAGACGGTGATTTCCGAATATGCGCCCGGGCAGTACGAGCTGACCCTTCACTATCGCACGAACGTCATGCAGGCCGCCGACGATCTTGCACGGCTGAAGCGGATCGTCCGGCTGACGGCGCGGCGGTTCGGGGTGACGGCCTGTTTCATGGCCAAGCCGATCGAACGCTATGCCGGGTCGGGGATGCATGTCCACGTCTCGCTGTGCGACGCCGCCGGGCGGAACCTGTTCGCCGAGGCCGAGGCGGGGGTCTGGAACCAGCCTCTCCTGCACGCGCTGGGCGGGATGCGGGCGACGATGGCGGAATCGATGCTGGTCTTTGCGCCCCACGCCAACAGCTGGCGGCGGTTCGCCAACCAGTCCTATGCGCCGGTCTCGGCCAACTGGGGGGTGAACAACCGCTCGGTCGCGCTGCGGGTGCCTGCGGGCCCCGTGGCGGCGCGCCGGATCGAACACCGCCCGGCCGGGGTCGACGCCAGCCCCTATCTGGTCGCGGCCACGGTTCTGGCGGCGCTGCGCCACGGGCTGGCGCAGCGGATCGACCCCGGCCCCGCGACCACCGGCAACGGCTATGACGCGGCCCCCGGCCCGGCGATGCCCGCCGCCCCGGTCATGCCCGCCGACTGGCGCATGGCGATCGAGGCCGCGACCGGATCGGCCTTTCTGAAGGACGCGCTCGGCCCCGAGATGCACCGCACCTTCACCGCCGTAAAGGCCGCCGAACATGCTCGCGTCGCCCGTACCATCGCCGATGTCGACTATGACCTCTATCTTCACACGGTGTGAGAGGCCGGTGGTCCGGTCTGCCGGTGGGAGACTCGCGAGGGGGGGGACCTGGAGGCGGGTACCGGACCCGCTTCCATACTTCTAAGCCATTGATAACACTTGGCCGCCGAGCGCGAGGTTGCTCAGTGTGTCACACTTTGTGCCGCACTTGCCTTGCTGTCAACGTGCAAAGCTTGATGTTCAGAGGCGCAATCTGGTGGGTGACCCCGGATCGCCTGCAACGCCGGTAAACCATTGAACTGGCTGCAACCGCCAAGTGGCCGAGTAGCAATTTGTCCTACCTGTGTTTCCCACCCAGATTTCGAAGGCAAGGCAGTTCTTCGATATTCGCGGCGAGGATGTGGACTTGCTTAGCTCCTCACCGAATGCGCTCAAGAAAGCACATAACAATCCTGTAGGCTGGTTCGTAACAAACCATCACTAATTCGTCGGGATCTACTTCGCCATGAAGTAGTGCATTGCGCATCGCGTAGAGCGTCTCGATAAGACCTGCCAGAAGTTCTTCGGCGGTACACTGAAACTGCATGATCGAAACCTGGAGCACCGGACCTCCGCCCAGCACTAGGTCGGTCATCGGTCGCGGATTGCAGTTATCATAGAACTGTCGAAGTGTAGTACGTTGTGCGCCCGACAGGTTGGCTGTGAATTCAGGCAACTCGTAGACTTCGTTCGGGGTATAGGCAGCCTGTATGTGCTGGAACTTGATCTGCCCAGTCGCGATGGACGTGACGGTTATCTGATACTGTCCACCCTGCACCTTGTGCGCAGCAAACCTCTGTCCACTGCGGACCAAATGGTCGCCTTGCCAGTTGCTCTTTGGTCGAATGCACACTTCGCGAAGCGACACCCGCTCAACCCTGCCCTTTGGAGTAACCTCGAAATGAATGGCATCCAGCTTCTGTTGCAGGTCGCATATCGCCAGCTTAAGCTTCTCTGCCTCAGCTGTGACGTTTCCATTGTTGAGTAAGGGCAAGACACGGCGCCGGAGACGACTGTTATGGTGTCGGATAGCGAATTCGAGCATGGCCCGCTCTGTTGCCAGTCCGCTATCGTGACGATACCAAGCGTTGAAGGCAGCCCAGGCCTTGACGAAGGGGCCGATGTAGTCGATTTCTGCGCGGCTCATCCACTCGGCGGCGTGGGGAGGCAGGGCCATCAGATCGCCCCCTTTGCTTGGTCAAGGTAGGCCATGGCGGCGGGTTCCCCGTCTTCAATCGCAATCTCGACGGCGCGTTTCGCCGCCTCCAACATGTTGGCCGCACGGGCCTTGGCGGCTTTCGCCGCGATCACGTTCTGCGTCACCTGATCGGCTACGGCGTCCGGGATATGGGGCAGCGGCAGGTTGAAGATGTCGGTGTCGGTGATCGCCGGATACATGCTGGCGCTGGCGAACAGGTCCAGCAGTTCGCAGATCACCGGCAGGCGCAGGTAGGTGAGCAGAACCTCCGGCGCGATTTCGCGGGGCGTCACCACGACGAACCCTGATGAGCAGACAAACCCCTCTTGCTCGGGCGTGATCTGGGCTGACAGGCGGCGGATCGGGCGCACGGTAGAGGTGATGATGTCCCCCGCCCGCACATGCCATGTGGCGCGGCTGGGCGCGTCTTCCGAGGCAAGGCGGGTGCTGGTAGCCGCCCCGGCCCCGTCTATGTCGCTGATCTCGATATAGTCGAAGGCCACGCAGGCATCGGGGCGGAACTTTTCGCGTCGGGGATCGGCCACATCCGCAACGGTGCGCCCGTCCACGGCCAGCAGGTCCAGCAGGGCCTGAATGCGCGGGGCGTAAAAGCGGGCATCGAACCGGCTCGAGGCGAAGACATCCGACGCACGGGCGGTATAGGCAAGCGGTTCGGGCGGGGTCCAGTTGGCAAGGCCGAGAGCAGCAAGCAAGACCTCTTCGGCTTCGCCAATGCCGATTTCTGCTTTGGCGGCTTGCGCCTTTGAGTTTGAGAACGCCGTCTTTAGCCGCGTCAAAAGGGCTGGGCTTATCTTGGGAACCCAGACGTTCCCAAGGTAATAGGGGGCTACCTCAGGCTGCGCGGCCCCATAGACTCCTTTGTCAATCTGCGCGACACCGTGGGCGGTGTTCAGAAAAAGGGTCAGAAACTCGGGGTCAATGGTCTTGGGGCGAATGAGGAAAGTGTGCGAGGATGCTATCGCCCGCTCGTCACGATCAAAGAACGCACATTGGCCCCGATTGGCACCGGTTCGGGTCACAAGAACGTCCTCACGTTTGACAATATTGCGGAGCAGCTTGTCGGCATCAGCCTGCGAAATCATCACCTGATTGCGGGGGTCAATTTGCATCGGACGGACGTTCTGCGCCCGAAGGAACCAGACGCCATCCTCGTCGACATACTCACGAATGATCTCGTGCGGATGAATGATCTCTGGGTTGTCGTCCTTGAACTGGATCGCGCCAAAGACGCGAACCTGCTCAATCGCAGCGCGATGTGCCTTGAGCTGGTATTCGCTGTCCAACCGCAGCGCGTCGTTGTCCTGTCTCCACTCCGAAGAGTGAACCACCGTGGCTTCAAGCCCCTCCAACAGACCGCTCAGGCGGCCTTGGTCGAAGGGGCGGCCGGAAAAAAACTGAAGTCCTCCTTGCGGGCGAATTCTTCGAAGGCTTCCGCGATCCCGTCCTCGGTCAGTCCATCGTGGTTGAACAGGTCATGCGACACGACAAAATGGCCGTGCGTGTCGCGCATGAAAGTGCCGTCCGGGTTTTTGCGATAGACCTTGCGGCCCGAGTTATCGACGCTTTCCACCTGCTGCGTGGCAAAGAAGATGTCGTAATCCTCGACCTTCGGGCACAGCGGCCCCTTGGCCGGATCGTCATTCCACTTCTGCACCAACAAGACGCTGGTCTTGGTGCCGGTGTGTGGCTTGAAGGTGTTCGGGTGCAGCCCCACCACGGCGAGGATGCGGCAGCGTTCCATGATAAATTCGCGCATCCGCTTGTCGGACGAATTGTTGAACCGCCCTTGCGGCAAGACAACCGCCATCCGCCCACCGGGCCGAAGGAAATCAAGGTTGCGTTCGACAAACAGCAGGTCACGGGCGACAGCGGTTTCGCGCTTGCCGTTGGCCTTTTCGGCCAGATCATAGGGCGCGAGCATATCGGACTGCTTGATGTCCCCGGCAAAGGGCGGGTTCGCCATCAGCACGTCAAAGCCAAAGCTGCGATAGCTGGGGCTGTCTGCTGCCTCGCCCTTTTCCTTCACACGCAGCTTCCGCATCCGCCGCCAGCCGTCGCCGTAGGTGTCGAGCCATTCGTTCTGCTTGGCGGTCTCGTCCCACTTCGTCCAGTCAAGCGTGTTCAGGTGCAGGACGTTGGTTTCGCCGTCCCCCGCGATCAGGTTCAGGCAGCGCGAGACGCGGACGCTTTTCTCATCAAAGTCGATGGCGAACACGTTGTCGCGCACATAGTCGATGCAGCGGGGCGGCTTGGCCTCCATGGTGAAGAGGTGGCTTTCCTCGCGCCCCATGGCCCGCATGATCTGCCGCCAGACGTGGAACATGCTGTGCACGGTGAACCCCGCCGAGCCGCAGGCGGTGTCAACCACTGTCTCGCCCTCTTTCGGGTTCATCATCTTGACGCACATGTCGATCACCCAGCGGGGGGTGAAATACTGGCCCTTCTCGCCCTTTGACGATTTCGAGACGAGGTATTCAAAGGCGTCGTCGATCACGTCGAGGCTGGAGTTGAACAGCTTCCATTCTTCCAGCGAGCCCACGCAGACTTGCAGATGGTCGGGCGACAGGCGGATGCGTTCATCCTCTAGGAAGACCCCCGGCCATTTCTTCTTGGCCTCGTCGAACAGGTTCTGGATCGAGACTTTGAGCTGGGCGGCCGTGTTCTGGTTGCGGAACCGCAGGGCGTTGCCCAGCCGGTGCGAGTTCATCTCGTCATAGAGCTTGGTGAAGATCAGCTTGAAGACTTCCTCGAAGACATCGACCCCGGCATTTGCCAGAACTTCGTCTTCCATGTCCTCGATGAGGTCGCGCAGGGAGCGGGCAAACTTGCCCTCCTTCACCCGCTCTTCTTCAAGGTCGATCAGGGTCTGGATGGTCCAGGGCTGATCCACGACCTGTTCGATGGTCTGATCTGCACGGGGCAGTTCATGGATCGGCATGAAGTAGTTGGGGTTCTTGCGGTGCCAGACCTCGGCCAGAATGCCGTCACTCCACACGGCAAGAGGGGCGCCGGTCGCGTGAGCATAGGACCGAAGCTGTTCCTTACCGTCCTTGTACTTGGCCTGCTTCACCTCGACGATGATGTAGGGGACAGTCGGTCGGTCGGCGTCGAACACCACGATGTCGGCCCGCTTGGAACTGTCGCGCCCGAAAGTGATTGGGTATTCGATGGCAATGCGCGACTGGGCATAGCCGAGCTTGTCGATCAGGCGGGCCAGCCAAAGCTGGCGGGTCCGTTCCTCGGGCTTGAGTTGCACTTCCTTGTCGCGGACGAGGCAGGTCACATAGGGCACCAGTTTGCCCCGGTTCTCGCGCATCACGATACGGCTATCGAGTGCGTTCACTTCGTCTTCTGAAAACAAAACGAACTCACTGAATTCTGCCTTCATGTTGTTCATCGCTCAGCCCCGCGTTCTGACATCTTGGCAACGTTCTCAGTCGCTCTTGGTTGATTTGTTGTTAGGTTGTAGGAGGGAAGGCGCAGTGGACACAAGCAATTAGGCCTTCGCACCTGCTCCGCAGTCGCGTCTCCATCGTCAACCTTTCAGAAAATCGGAAAATTTTTTGTGTGGGGGTATTTACCTTCCCCCGCGCGTGAGTTTCCCCCCATGGGGGGTCCCACGACAAGAAGTCGAGGCCGGGGGAGACGTGCTGACTTGTGCCATGTTCTTGGTGAGCGCAGCTCTTGGTGGCGGTACTGGACTGCGGTTCAACCCCGTTTTTCCCTAACTGGCGTCATGCTGAACAACGCGCTGAAGGCAGCAATCAGCCCAACACGGGTCCCCAGTCAAACCCACCGTGTAACATGCACAACCATCGTTGACATTTGCAACAAGCCTGCCAATGCTCAGCCGGCACACCGTCGCATGGAAGGGCCAGTGCATGAAAGAATACGTCATTTACAAGCGCGTCAGCACCAAAGAACAGGGCCGGAGCGGGTTGGGGCTGGACGCACAGGAGCGGGACATTGCCCTGTTTCTTGAGGGCTTCAACGCGGAGCCCTTCCGGGTGTTGGCCAGCTTCATCGACGTGCTGAGTGGAGCGGACGCGGACAGGCCGGAGCTCGCCGCCGCGCTCAACTTGTGCCGCAAGACCGGAGCCACGCTTTTGGTGAGCAAACTGGACAGGCTGTCGCGGAAGGTCTCGACAATCGCCGCGCTGATGGAAGACAAGCGCGTCACCTTCCGGGTTGCTCAGATGCCCTATGCGGATAATTTCCAGCTCCACATCTACGCCGCGTTGGCGGAGCAGGAGCGGCAGTTCATCTCGGCGCGGACCAAAGCCGCTTTAGCAGAGGCGAAGGCAAGAGGCACTCGGCTGGGCGGACTTCGGGACAAAACTATGCAGCGCAATGCCGCGATACAGACGAACGCCGCTGCCTGCGCTGAGAAGGTGGCCGGGATCGTGCGCCCGCTTCGTGAGGCCGGGAAGCCGTTGCGGGAGATCGCGGAGCATCTGAACCGGGCGGGCGTCCAGACGGCGAGAGGCGGGCACTGGCAGGCATCTCAGATCAAACGGGTGCTGGGCCGGCTACAGGCCGAATAACGCTTCCGAAGCCCGCTCCGTGGCGCTGTTGACAAATCTTGAGCCAAGCTTACGTCGCGACGAGCATACCCGCCCTAATTCTACCCGGTAAGGGAAGCGGGGAAGGCGGAACACCACACTGCCCCCAATCAGAGCTGGGTGATTGTTCAACTGCCGCTCGCCTTGACGGACACCCCAATATCTTGCCGATAGGTCTGTTTGAATGTATCCGCCATAACCTGAACCAGTTCGTTCTCGTGACGTTGCGCCACAATGAAGCTGTCATGGATCGGCAGGATCGGTATGCCCCGGTCAATGAAGTGCAGCATGACCTGCTCAGCGAGGTCACTGTCTTCCCGCTGAAGATGCAGACCAATGCCGCTGCCAAAGATGTTTGGGAGCATCGGGAAGGCACCTCTTACCCTAGACTGGAACTCCTTGCCTGACATGCCGTAATGTGCGCTGTCGAAGTTTCTTGGTTCTTCTGTGCCCCCTCGGTTGGCGTTCAGCATTGCCACGAATGTAGTCTTGGCATGCTTTCGCAGTGTGGCGTCGCCGTCCACGCCACGCACAAGCGCATACGGGTCCTTGGGTATGGGCAGCCCGTGCTTGGCAAACAGCATCGACGGGTGCAGCCCAGTAAAGTCGGCCTCGATGGTGGCCTCGCCGTTTAGGGTGATTAGTGGCCTGAAGTGCCGTCTCGAATGTTGCCACCAGCCGCCATAGAACCTCCCACCTTGCGCAAAAGTCCCGTTATTGAAAACGCGATAGAGCTGGATCGTTCCCAGCGCATGTTCTTCGTCAAGGTCAAACGCCGCCACCAGCGGGCGTGTCGAGCCGATATGTGCAGCAGCTATCGTGTCGTTGATGCGGGCAAGCGCATTGCGCATCGCCGTGGTTCGCTCAGTTTCAGCGTACTTGGCAAGGCGACCCTCCTTGTCCTTCAGTATGACGGTCTCTCGCGCAGTGCTGACCCGATAGGCTTCCGAAGGCGGTGCATTGCGGAGCAATTTGCGTTTGGCGGTTTCTGTGAGGGCATACCGCGCAACCTGCGCAAGCCCGTCGTTTTGGTAGCCCGGCGCTGCGGCGTATGTAATGCCTTGGTCGGTTAGCAGGCGCATTGCCATCACGAAGTAGTCCACTGACATGAAAGCCGGATGGTATCGGCGCGATGCGTCAAGTCTCTGTTTGCTGGTTCCAATCCCGACCGCTAGTCCTTCGCTTCGTGTCTCTGCCCGCAGGAGGTTTAGTATGATCAATCTAATGCACGCGGCGAACTGCTGTCGCTTCTGCACACCCGGCGCTCGCTGATAGGACGCCAGCCATATGTTCAGAAGGCGCTGGACTAGTTGTTCCTGTGCATTCTCCACTGGCCACTCCGCCAGACAAAGGTGGGGCTCGAACGGTACTGACCGGACACCTCGCTGATCAGGAAGGTCGTTGTCACCGACGATCCCAAGCCGCGCTAGCATTTCACTTGTTGCTTCCGTCATTCATCCTCGCGCTGCACTTGTGCGGCACCGCTGCTCACCTGGCCGCCAAGTGGCCTCCGGGGTGGGTTTGGCACAACATCTTGTGCCCCACCCCCTAGCCCTTCGTCCTAGGTGAAGGCAACGCGCCCAAGGGCCACAATTGGTGGGCGCTGGTTCAAGCAATTTGTCCATTGCTTGTTGTTCATATCTGTTACCTTTGGCGGTGCCCACCGACGCAAAACCTACTAGGGTTCGCTGCTGACGCGGTAGCGCGCTAGTGACTGATCGGATGGGTCATTAGCCGGGTCTGTCCGCAACTTCCATCAGTTTGCGGATCGCGGCAGCAGGATCGAAGCCCAGCACCTCACCCAGCTTGATGAACTCGACGACATCAACTCGGCGCTCGCCACTCTCAATGCGGGCAACGAACGACTGATACACTCTCAGGCGTCGCGCCAACTCCTCTTGGGTCAGCCCGGCTTCCTTCCGCCTTCGGATGATGAAGTCGATCAGGGCCTTATGCCGCCAGTCTCCGAGCGTTTTCGGCATCCCAGCCCCACTTGAACAAGCTGGGGCTTCCGTAGCCGTGCAACTGCGGTTATCTAAAAATGAGATATTCACTGGAGGTTGCATGTTCTCAATCATCATCGGCTACGTCATCGGGCAGGCTGTCATGCGTCCCGCCACCGGATTGATTTTCGTTATGCTCTACGGCGTTGGCGCAGGTATAATCACTGCCAACGTGACATATAGGGACAACGCGGTCCTAACGGTGCCGATCTTGGCAATCGTCGGTTTCATCTTGGCGTGGGTTGTTCGTTGGGTTCGCGGCATACGGGCTGCAAGGTCTTGATACTTATCGGTTCCAGTGCCGAGCTCTGACAGTGCAGGAGGCGATCCGAGTGATGCCCGGGTCACCTTTCCTGTGTGCCCGCCGCCTCTACGGAACGAACCTCTCTATCGCCGCGCGCAGTTGACCAATCTTGTAGCCTTCCTTCATGTACACCTGCTGCGTCACGCCTTCACGCGCGTGCCCCACTATGCTCTGGATGATCGGTGCTTCTACGCCAGCCTGTCCTAGCCGCGTTGCCATCGTGTGACGAAGGCAGTGGAATACGACACCTTCGGCTTTCATCCCCAGCTTTGGCAGGAAGGTTGTCTCGTTGAACCATCGGCCAAGGTTCCGACCATATCCGCCGTTCTTGTTGTAGCTGTAGTCGTGGAACAGGCGACTGCCGTGCGACCTGCTTTCCTTGAAATCTAGGAAGCCTAGCCGCAGAAGCCCGGAGTGGATCGGTACCTTGCGCCTGCTGGCTTTGGCTTTTACGCGCTTCTTTGCGTCGTCGCCCTCGTCGGTGATGTGCAGGAACCAGATGCCATCCTCTTGCTGAACGTCCGCAATCTCCAACTGGCAAATCTCGTTTAGGCGCGCCCCTGTGAACAGCCCCAGCAGGGAACCCCACTTGTGGCTCTCCGACCGGACCAAGGCCGACCTGTTTTCGGTTAGCTCCAAGAACATCGTGCGGGTCTGTTCGCGCGTGAACGGCTTGCGTTCGGTCGCGGCCTCCTTCGCCTTCGGTACCTTCATCCCCTCGAATAGCCGGTGAGGCGAGTGACCGTGCCGTTCGGCCCAATCGAAAAGGCGGCGGAATGCGTCGATGTGGCTATTGATGGTCTTCGGGGAAATCGTCTTGTGTCCTTTGACCTTGATTGCCTCGGCAAGCGAGAGGCTCTTTAGCGCGGGCTTGGTATTCCTGCTGGCGGGCAGGGACTGTAGAGCCTTCTTTACTTCGCTCGCGTCCTGCTTGGTGATCGTCCCAAGTCGCCGCGCTGGCCCGAAGTGCTCGATCAAGATGCCGAGATATGCCCGAACCTGCGTTGTGGTCTTGTCTGGCCACTGGCGGGAATGCTCCGCGATGAAGTCTTCAACGGCTTGTTTAAGAGGTGCAGAGGCGGGCGGGGCGGGTGCGATGGGTGCTGGTGTAGTCTCGCTGTACGAATAACGCTCAGCGCGCTCTGCGGCTTCCAAAACTCGTTCCAGCATGTCTCGTCTGCCCTTGCGAAGCTCAGTCAGGGCATGCGGCAGGCTGTCGATCCAATCCTCGTCCGTCACGTCCATTCGCCGCTTGAAGCGTTCGATGGGGAGATACATTGTTGTCAGCCGCTGGCTGTCGAGGTGGTCTTGATGGTCGAGCATCTCCGAACGGGCGTCCTCCAAAGCCATACGGGACAGTCCACGGTTGCTGATCCACTCAATGTAGTGGTCGAGTTGTGCCTGAAAGTAGGCGTGTACGAGTTCCCTTAGCTTGTCTTGCCGAAGTCGTGCCAACTCGTTGTTGTCCTTTGTGATTTGGCCGCACGATGCGAGATATCGCGCAAGAGTGCCAGCCCGATACTCGCAGCGTGTCCGCAGCGAAATCCTGATTGTGGGGCGACAACGGCTGTCTGTGCTTGGCAGAGGCCAACGAAAGTAGAAAATCCCGTGGCGAGAAAGGCTTAGATAGGCCGACAGTTTCATGGGCTTCGTGCTCCACTTTGTGTCGCACTTGGCAGCCTGACTGTTAAGTCGCTGATTTAGAATGATATGGAGGCGGGTACCGGAATCGAACCGGTCTTCACGGATTTGCAATCCGCTGCGTAACCTCTCCGCCAACCCGCCGGAGGTGAGGGGGAATTAGCCTATGGCCGCGCGGGGTGCAAGCCTTTGCGGCGGGGCCTGTCAATGCGGCAGCAGGCTCAGGACAAGCCACGGGTGGATCAGGCCGGCAAGGCCGATCGACAGGCCCATGGGAAAGCGGGCGCTGCCCCAGATGCCGGTCCAGCCGCCGCCGCCGGTCACCGGCAGGCGTCGCAGGCCGAGGATGAACAGGATCCCCGCCAGAAGGCTGGCGGACAGGAGGTTGGCGAACAAGAGAGCCGTGGGCACCGGCACGAACAGCATCAGCACCGCCAGCATCTTGACGTCGCCGCCGCCGATCAGCCGGAAGGCAAAGCCGATGAAGCCAAGCGCGAAGACCACAAGGGCGACCAGAAGCCGGGCCATCAGATCCGCGGGGGGCCAGACCAGCGCCGTCACCGCGAAAAGCGCAAGCGCCGTCAGGCCGTAGCTGTTGGGGATGCGCATCCGTCTGAGATCGCTGAGGATCGTCGCCACCAGAACCGGGCCGAGCAGGCAAAGCGGCACAAGGCTGTCAGGCATGAGGGCCCCTTTCAGGCGGAACGGCGGTCGTTGGCCACGGGCGTCTGCGCCGGGGCGACCAGCAGAAAGACCAGTTCGGCAAGGCTCGCCACGCCGGTCTTGGCGTAGATCGAGCGGAGATGCGAGCGGACGGTCGCGGCCGAGAGGCCCAGCTCCTCTGCGGCGCCGGTTGCCGAAAGGCCGTGGCTGAGCAGGAGGCTGACCCGGTATTCGGCCCGGCTGAGCCTTGCGGGGTTCAGAGCCGACAGGATCGGCGCCGAGACGGCGGGTCTGGTCAGGCTGCGTGCGCCCGCGTGCGAGGCGGCGGCAAGGCCGGTCACAAGGCCCGCCCGCCGCGAGGCCCAGGCCCGGGCGATGGTCGGCAAAAGCGCGCCAAGGGCCGCCTGCAGGGCCGGTGACGGCGTCCGCCGGAAATGCAGCTCGATATGGTCGCGCGTGCCCGACCCCGATGACAGGGCCAGCACCACGAAGTCACCAAGCCGCCGCGAGGCCTGCCAGTCGGCCAGTGGCGCCTGCGGCCTTTCGGCATGTGACGAGGCGATCCAGACGGTCCCGGCGCGCGGATGACGGATTTCCGGTCCGAAACAGCCGTCGGCAAAGCTGGAGGTCAGGGGACAGACCGCCTGCCGTGCCCTGAGATCGCAGGTCAGGACGCGCACGGGCCGCAGGTCGCTCTGGTGGGTGCGGACCAGTATCGCGGCCTCGGCGCCCAGACCCCGGACCAGGCCGTCAAAGGCGGCCTGCATCGGCATCCGTCCGTGCAGCGCCTCGATCCAGTCGGCGATGACGTCGAAAAGCGCAGCGGTGATGGTCGTGTCCGGGCGGCTGCCCGCGCCCGACCCGTCGGTCGTGAAATCTTTCATGGTCACCCCGGGGGGCCAGGAAATCTCTGGCCATGCAGGTCTGGAAATGAGGTTTTTAAAATCAAGGTGTTGTCGAAGACCAGGTCGCACTTGTCACTGCACGCCAATGCGCGCCACCCCAGAACACTGCCTCATTTCGGCCATATTTCCCAATCGAAGCGAAATCCGGCGCCGACTGGCGCGGCAGGTGCCGCAACGGCACCCATCCTGGCAGAATTGTTGACAAAAAGTCGGATATCCCGCGACCGGATGGATGCGTACCAACGATTCGGGTCTGGCCGCCCTACATCCGCACATAGCGAATGATGATCGGGCCCAGCACCAGCAGAACAAGGGCCGGCAGCATCAGCAGGGCCATGACCGCCGACATCTTGACCGGCAGCTTGTTGGCCATCTCCTGCGCCTTCAGTTCGCGGCTGACCCGCATCTCCTTGGCATAGGTGGTCAGCGTCCCGGAGATCGAGCTGCCGAACTGGATCGACTGCAGGACGACGCTGGCAAAGGCCACCACCTCGTCCACGCCGGTCCGTGCGCCCATGTCCATCAGCGCGCGGTCGCGGCTGCGCCCGGCCTGAATCTCGCGCTGGGCCGCCAGCAGTTCCTGCGAAATCTCGGGCGCGGTCGCTTCCAGTTCGTTCCCGACCCGGATCATCGCGGCGTCAAAGCCGAGCCCCGCCTCGACAGAGATCTGGATCAGGTCAAGCGTGTTGGGAAATGCCTCTTCGATCGCGCGGCGCCGCTCGGCCACCCGGCCGCGCAGCCAGAGCGCCGGGCCGAAAAAGCCAACGGCGACAAGCGCCATGACGATCTGGGCGATGCGGATGGTGCTGAAGCCCGCGATCAGCGCCTCGGGGCGAGCGGGCAGGGGGATCATGCCGCTGCGCGAGGCCCAGATCAGGCCGGTCAGCAGGGCGGGCAGGAAAATCCCCAGAAACATCCGCGTCAGGTAATAGTTGCGCACCGCATGCGGGCCGGTCAGCCCGGCCAGCGCCAGTTGCCGCTGCACCTCGGTCCGTTCCTTGCGGTCGGTCGGGATGAAGGTCTTCATCAGCCCCTTGGGGTCGATCACCCCGTGCCGCAGCAGGCCCGCGCTTTCCCGGCCGGCACGATGACCGCGCGCCTCGGCGGCCATCCGTTCCACCACCGGATCACGCCCGGCAAAGGCCGCCGACAGGCCAAAGACCGCAAGCATCGCCCCGATCCCGACGCCGAACACGGCGACCGTGCCGACCGACAGGTTCAACCCCTGGATAAAATGGCTGGCGGTTTCAAACATCGCGGGCTTTCCTTTCAAACTCGGTTCACAGGCGGAAGTTCACCAGGCGCCGCATGATCAGGAAGTTTGCGACAACCAGGGTGGCGACGACGATGGCAAAGGGCGTGAACAACGGGTCATCCCGGACGCCCGCATAATAGTCGGGCGCGGTGATCGAGGTGGCGCCAAGGATGAACAGCGGCAGTGACGACAGGAAGATCGAGGTCAGCCGCCCTTCGGCCGACAGGGCCTTGATCCGTTTGCGCATGGCGATCCGGTCGCGGATCACCTTGGCCAGCGTGTCCAGAACCTGCGCCAGATTGCCGCCGGTTCCGTGCTGGATCGCGACGCTGACGGCAAGATAGCGGACATCCTCGCGCCCGGTGCGGTGGGCGAAATCCATGAAGGCGCTGACCAGGTCTTCGCCATAGCTGATCTGATCGACGATCACCCCGAACTCGGACGCGACCGGATCGTGCATGTCGCCGGCGACCGAGGCGATGGTGGTGGCCAGCGGGTGGCCGACGCGCAGGCCGCGCGCCATCAGGTCCAGCGCCTCGGGCAGCTGCGCCACCAGCCTCTCCATCCGCCGCCGCTGCATCAGCCGGACGATCATCACCGGCAGGATCAGGAAAAGGCCCGTCGCAAAGGCCAGTGCGACCGGCAGATAGATCATCGCCGACAGCGCAACCGTCACCAGAAGCGTGGCGGCAAGGCAGGCGCACAGAAACGGCACCGCCCTGAGCGACAGCCCAGCCTGACGCAGCGCCTCGGGCAGGGGGCCGATCAGCGGCAGGCCCGCCAGCCGCCACTCGGCATGGACCGGCCGCAAAAGGCCAAGCAGATCCTTCGCCGTGGCCCCCGAGGCCAGCAGCCTGACCCGGCGATTGCGGACCTCGGACTGGCTTTCGGCCCGGGTGATCAGCTGGCGGGCGCCCTCGAACAGGATCAGCACGCCCAGAAAGATGCCGCCAAGCGCAAGCGCGCCGACGTCAAGCGCGGCCGGATCGAACCGCCCGAGGTCAAAGGCACCGATCCGGGCTGCAAGCCGTTCAGTCATGCTGGCAAAGTCCATCACGCGCCCCCCTTACAGAACGAACAGATCGGGCGGCAGCGCGACGCCCGCCTGCAAAAGCCGGTCCAGACAGCCCGGCCGGATACCGGTCGGGCCAAACTCGCCCGTGATCTGGCCCGAGGCCGTCATGCCCGAGCGGCGGAAGGTGAATATGTCCTGCATGGTGATGACATTGCCCTCCATCCCGGTGATTTCCGAAATGCTCATCACCCGCCGCGATCCGTCGCTGAGACGGTTCAGCTGCACGACGATCTGCAGCCCGGCGGCAATCTGCGACCGGATGGCCGCGACCGGCAGTTCCAGCCCGATCATCGACACCATCTGTTCCAGCCGCCCAAGCGCGTCGCGGGCGGTGTTGGCGTGGACCGTGGTCATCGACCCGTCATGGCCGGTGTTCATCGCCTGCAGCATGTCAAAGGATTCCGCGCCGCGCACCTCGCCGACGATGATCCGGTCGGGGCGCATCCGCAGGGCGTTGCGCACCAGATCGCGCTGGCTGACGGCGCCGGTGCCCTGCGGGCTGGCGGGCCGGGTCTCAAGGCGGACGACATGGTCCTGCTGCAACTGCAGTTCGGCCGCGTCTTCAATCGTCACCACACGCTCGCGCCGGCCGATATGCGATGACATGGCGTTCAGCATCGTCGTCTTGCCCGACCCGGTCCCGCCCGAGATCAGGATGTTCAGCCGCGCCTCGACCATGCCGCGCAGAAGCGCCGCCGCCGGTTCCGACAGGGTGCCGATGCCGATCAGCTTTTCGATCGTCAGCGGCTGGCGCGCGAATTTGCGGATCGACAGCGACGGGCCGTCGATGGCGCAGGGCCGGATGATGGCATTGACCCGGCTGCCGTCCTCGAGCCGCGCATCGACCCAGGGGTTGGATTCGTCGATTCGCCGCCCGACCCGCGACACGATCTTGTCGATGATCCGCAGAAGGTGCCGTTCGTCACGAAAGCGCACCCTGGTCTTTTCCAGCACGCCCCCCCGTTCGACAAAGATGCTGCGGTGCGAGTTGACCAGAATGTCGTTGATCGACGGGTCGGCCAGCAGCGGCTCCAGCGGGCCATAGCCCAGAACCTCGTGCAACAGCTCGTCGATCAGCTGCTTGAAATCCTCGGCCAGCATCGGGCGGCCTTCCTCGCCCAGCACTTTCGAGACAAGGCTGGCGACCTCGCGGCGCAGTTCCTCGGTCTCGACCTTGTCAAGGACGGCCAGGTTCAGCCGTTCCAGAAGCACGTCATGCAGGCGGCTTTTCAGTTCCAGCCGGGCCATCAGCTCCTGGTCAACCGCGACCTCGACCGGCTCAGGCGGGGCGGCGGGCAGCAGGGTTGCCGGACGGTGGCCGAATTCGATGACTTTCGCACCGGGGGATTTTTCGCTGCGGGTGAAGGTTCCGAACATCGGCGCGCTCCTATTTCTGCGGTTGGGTCTGGCCGGCGGCAAAGCGCGCGGCGGTGGCGGCGGCAAGGCGGCCGATGGCCTTGCCCAGGGCTGACCGGGGGGCGACCTGTGACAGGGGCTTGCCGCGGTCGGCGGCCGACAGGGCGGCCCTGTCGTCGGGCAGCCAGTTCGTCAGCGGCCGCCCGATCACCTTGGCGGCCTCGCGGTGGATCTGGCGGGAAAACAGCGGGCGGCGCTGGTGGTTGACCACCACTTCGACGGTCAGCGCGACGTTGTTGGCGGTAAAGAACTCGGCCAGACGGCGGCAGTGGCGGACCGACGCGACCGACACATCCGTCACCAGCACCAGTTCATCCGCCGCCTGCACCACCGGTTCCAGCCAGCCGACCAGCGCCCTTGGCAGGTCGATGACGATGTAATCATGGGTCTGGCGCAAAGTGTCGAGAATGGCCGACACCTGTTCCGCCGTCAGGCTGTCCAGCGGCGCGAACTTCTGCGGGGCAGCCAGAACGTCAAGGCCGCCCGGCAGCCGCACCATCGCCTGTTCCATGAAGGTCGCGTCCGGCAGGATGCCGTCGGTCGCCAGCTGCAAAAGCCCGTCCTGATCGCCGATGTCGAGGTAGCTTCCGACCGTGCCGAACTGCAGGTCGAAATCCAGCAGCGCCACGCGCGGCGGGGGCGGCTGTTTCCGCCGCCGCCGTCCGCTGCCCGCCAGCATGTCGGCCAGATTGACCGCAACCGTCGTCGCCCCGATCCCGCCGCGCGCCTGCGCCACCGCGATGATCCGCGCGGGCCGGCCCGGGCCGGACCGCGTTGCCGCCCGACCGTCCAGCCAGCGCAGCACATCGGGGCCAAGCGTTGCGCCATCGGCCGTCAGCGGCATGACCTCGTCGGCGCCCGCCTCGGTCAGGGCGCGGGCCCCGGCCAGCGACAGGCTGTCGTCGGCAAGCGCCACCAGCCGGGTCTGGGCCGGGCGCCCCGCGCGCAATGTCTGCAGGGCCCGCAGATCGGCGGCGCTGTCGGCGCTGGTCTGGAACAGCACCAGATCATAGTGCCGGACCATCTCGACCGCGCGGCCGTTCATCCCGTCAAGCGTCGCGGTTTCGGCGTCGACCCGCACGTCGCTGCGCCTGTCCAGCGCGCGGATCAGCTGGCCGGACAGCTGGCTGTCTTCGGTGATGATCAGGACGGATTGCCGGGATGCCATTTCTCTAAGCCTTTTATTGAAAACACTTTTTAATCTTTTGGTCAGCCTGCGTTCCCCGAGGCCAGATCCTCGGCCGGAAGCGAGACGCTCATCGTCGGAAACGGCAGCGTCGCGCCGGGGGCGCTGCCGGGGGTGGCCCTGGCAAGGGTCGCCAGCGCCGAAAGCGGGGTTGCGAACTGAAAGTTCAGGTTCTGGATCTCGACGGTGACAACCGGCGTATAGGGGCCGCCAAGGAAGCCGAGGCTCTGGTCATATTCATAGCGAAGCCTGAGGTTGGCCGGGGTCGAACCCGTCGGCATCATTGCCGAGATTTGCGTCCAGATCTCG
This sequence comes from uncultured Frigidibacter sp., assembly GCA_964582215.1. GTDB lineage: Bacteria > Pseudomonadota > Alphaproteobacteria > Rhodobacterales > Rhodobacteraceae > TMP-24. The sequence continues at coordinate 9,679 of CAZORV010000013.1, read as the reverse complement.
GCCACGGTCGGATCGGCTGCGCTGCCGGTGCAGGTGACGATGCCGGGATTGGCGCAGATCGTGGCCCCGGCCGAACATTTGGTGCCAAAGCGCGGCGGCACCGTGCCGACCGGCACCGCGCCCCGCGTATGGATCAGCGCCACGCCCGGGCAGGCCGGGGGCCGCACCACGGCGATCCGGGCGGCGCGCTGCATGGCCTTTTCGGCCATCACATATTCCGCGCCAAACCGGCCGAAATCGAGAAGCCCGAAGAAGAGGAGCAGGAAGACCGGCAGCACGATGGCCAGTTCGACCAGAACCGTACCGTCCTCGTTCCGGGCGAAGGTCCGGGCCGCCCCAGTGCCCCGGTGATGGTCAGCGCGGCTCATGTTCCGAAAATCCTGGATTGATCCGTGACGGTGGTGGTCTTTTGCCCAAGGCTGCTGCCCGCAAAGGTGAACAGCCCGGCGAACGGGTAGGTGATGGTGACGCTGGCGGTGACGGTGGCGACCGGTGCGGGGTTCACGCGGAAGCTGCCCGCCGTGCAGGTCAGGCCCGCGGCCACGCTGTTCACCGTGACCGCGCTTGGCAGGACCGACGGGCCCGAGGTGCTGTCGCGCACGATGCTCAGAAGCCGCGCGTTGTAGCCGGTGACCGAACCGCCGGTCGCGCAGATGTCGGTCGGCACCACCCGCGACAGATAGCGCGCCGCATCCCGGACGCCGCTGATCGCCGCCTGATAGGCCAGAAGCATGCGGCTGCCCTCGATGATCACCGCGAAGACCAGCAGCATCATCGGCAGGGTCAGGGCGAACTCGACCAGCGCCGCGCCGTCCTGATCGGAGCCGAGGCGGCGGGTGGTGCGGAACTGTCTGAGGGGGTTTGCCATGGCGCCTTACCGGTACAGTTGCACGACGTCGTGGAAGATGCCGCCCGACCCGCCCGACCCGCTGCCACCGCCCCCGGCGGCGCCGATGATCTCGGCATAGATGTCCAGCGAACTGGGCGAGCCGCCATTGTCGACCACGGGCTCGGTCAGGAACATCTTGACGAACTGGTGGACGGGCACGGCACTGGTGCGGCCGGCAATCGGGTTGGCGGCGCAGTCGATGCCTGCCGCGATCAGAACCCGACGTTCCGGGTCGGCGCTTTGATTGGCCGAGCACATCGGGCGGCCGGTCTCTGCACGGCCGGTCAGGATCGCGGTGCTGGCGCCGGCGCCGCCGTGGGCCGCGATCTCGGCCAGGTAATATTGATAGCGGGTCGTCGCCCCGGGGTGCGGGTCGGTCGCGCCATAGTTCATGGTCACGTAGCTGGCGCGGCCCGCCGACCAGTCGCCGTCACCATAGGGCGCGCAATTGCCGCTGACCAGGCAGGTGTCGCGCGGCAGGGCAGCGGTATTGGTCGTCGGCTGGGGATTGTTCCAGTTGCAGGCGCCGCCGCTTTTCGGCTCGATCCCCTTGATGACGTTCGGGGCGGGCGCATAGATCGGGTTGTTCTTTTCGTTCTTCATCGCGCCGGACCACATGTCAAAGCGGGTGTTGAGCGAGTCGTTGGTGATCCCGACCTTCTGGCCCGGCTCGGTATCGACGCCGCGCACGGCGAAACATTGGGTGATGCTGCCGATGGCGCCCAGAACGCAGCGCAAGGTGGGGCCGGTGCCGCCGCTGCCCGCGCAATTGCCGGTCGAATCGAGTGCCGCCGTCGAGGGTTCGAGAAAGCCGAAGTTGCCCGGCCCCCAGGCGGCGCCCTGACCGCCGGACCGCAGGCGGATCATCTTGCCGATCGTCGCGGGGTTGGCCGCGTCAAAGCTGGGGTCGGGGATGCAGAACATCATCGGCGTGACGTCGCAGGCATATTGGGTGAACCCCGCCACAGCCGAGGCGCCGGTCTGGTTGTTGCCGGGGGTATTGCCGGTCATCCCGTAGAAGGCGGCGCCAAAGGTGAAGGGCACGGTCCGCGGGGTGACGACGACGCGGACATAGATCGCGGCCTTGGGATCGGTGGTCTGGCCGGCGGTCAGCGCCGTCGTGTCGGCCGCCGGAAGCGTGCTGAAGAAGGTCAGCGTATAGTCGGCATTGTTCAGCGTGTGGCTGCCGTTGCCAAAGCTTTGCCGGTCGGTGACCAGCTGGGCGGCGGCACCGGTGGCGCGGGTGATGGCGTCGGTCTTGCCGTCAAGTTCGGCGGCGCTCGCCAGCGCCACATGATCGGCAAAGGACTGAAGTTCCGACTGGGTCGCGGCGATGCGGCCAAAGTCGAAGGACATGGCGACAAGCCCCATCACCACCGCGATCGCCATCCCCCAGATCACCAGGATCGTGCCCCGGCTGTCATCGGCGAAGTCGCGCAGGATGGTGCGGACGGTCATGACGCTGCCTCCCCGGCCTGCCTTCGGTCAGTTCACTTCGACGGTTTCGATGACATTGCCCTTGCGGATGCGGACCGAGCGGCGGACCGGCTCGGCGGCGGGCGCCTCGGGCAGGGCGACGGGCTGTTCCTGCAGGATGTCGCTCAGCATCACCGGGGCCAGCGTGCTGTCGGTGGCGCTGTCCAGCGTCCGCAGGCTGAGGCTGAGCGTCCCGGCCTTTTGCGCCAGCGCCAGTTTCTGACCCTGATCGGCCGACACCTCGACGGTGACGGTGCGGGCAATCTCGGGCGTTTCGGAATTCTGGTCGGCATCCTGATCGACGCCGACGACGCGGATGTTCTGCAGGATCGTCAGCGCGCGCAGGCTTTCGTCGCGGCCCTGGGTCAGGACGATGTCGACGAAATCGCCGGGCGTGACAAAGCCGCCGACAGCGGTTTCCGCCTCGACCTTGATCGCCATGGCGCGGGTGTTCGGTCCGAGGCTTTGCACGATCGTGACCTTTTCGCCGAAGTCCGAGACCTTGGAGGCGAGGATCAGTTCGCCCTCGGCGATCTGCCTTGTGGCGCGGCGCGGCGGGGCGCCCGGGTCGGCGATCAGCGTGCCGACATCGGTGATGGCGCCGGGCGGCAGGGCGGTGCGTGGCCAGGAAATGACCTGCAGCATCTGCGGCTGGATCGTCTGGCCAAAGGGAATGTCGCGGCCCGCGACGACGACCTGCACAAGGGCGGCGGCCGGGTCGGCGGCGGCCTTGGCGGCGGTCTGGGCGGTGTTCAGATATTCACGCGCGGCATAGGCCGAGCCGCCGGCGACGGCGACACCAAGGATGGCTACAAAGATCGAACGGATGCCCATGGCGTCACTCCTGTCTGGTGCGGGATGGTGGACCGGGGCGTTGATGCGCCCCGGCCGGTTTGATCACGGCATCATGCCCGCGGCTTTGGTCATCGAACCGGCAATCGACGTGCCGAGACCGGTCAAGGCGACAACGCCGAACCCGATGGCGAGTGTCAGGGCGATGCCATATTCGACCAGCGTCACGCCTTCGTCGCAGTGGCGGAAACGGATCCAGGTTTTCAGGAAAGTGTCACGCATTTCAAATCTCCTCATTTGGCCAATATGCAGCGCCCCCCACGAGACGCCGTTTGCGAACCGGGAACCCCCCCGCGGCTCTCGGTCACTATCCGGCGACGGCAGGCGGGCCGCATCGTCCGGAAAGATGAAAAACACAACCCAAGGATGTATTACCGGGCGTCAACCGCGCGGTTCGCGGCTTTGACCCCGGCCGGGCGGGCGCCGGGTCTGCGGGTTTTGGTGCCATTGACGCGGCAGGGCGGCTCTGGCATCCCGGTTTGATCAAAGGGGACCAAGATGAACCTGTTTTCCGATATCCGCGCCCTGGTGATCGAGGCTTTGGGCGCGATGCAGGCCGAAGGCACCTTGCCGCCGGGTCTGGATTTCGCCGCCGTCGCGGTCGAGCCGCCGCGCGATCCGGCCCATGGCGACATGGCGACCAACGCCGCGATGGTGCTGGCCAAGCCGGCCGCCATGGCGCCGCGCGCCATCGCCGACGCGCTGGCCGCCCGGCTGGCCCATGACCCGCGCGTGACCATGGCCGAGGTCGCAGGCCCCGGCTTTCTGAACCTGCGGCTGGTGCCCTCGGCCTGGCAGGCGGTGGTGGGGGCCGCCCTGACCGCCGGGCGCGCCTTCGGGCGTTCGACCATCGGCGCGGGGCAAAAGGTCAATGTCGAGTTCGTCTCGGCCAACCCGACCGGCCCGATGCATGTGGGCCATGTGCGCGGCGCGGTCTTCGGCGATGCGCTGGCCGCGCTTCTTTCCTTTGCAGGTCATAAGGTTACGCGCGAATATTACATCAACGACGGTGGCGCGCAGGTCGATGTCCTGGCCCGCTCGGCCTATGAACGCTACCGCGAGGCGCATGGCCTGTCGCCGGAAATCCGCGAAGGTCTTTATCCCGGCGATTACCTTATTCCGGTGGGCGAGGCGCTGAAGGCCAAATATGGCGCTACACTGCTCGACAAGGGCGAAGACCATTGGCTGGCCGACGTCCGCGACTTTGCCACCGCCAGGATGATGCAGATGATCCGCGAGGATCTGGCCACGCTTGGCGTGACGATGGATGTCTATTCGTCGGAAAAGGCGCTGTACGGCACCGGCAAGATCGAAGGCGCGATCGACACGCTGCGCGGCATGGGCCTGATCTATGAAGGCACGCTGGAACCGCCAAAGGGTCAGTTGCCCGAGGATTGGGAAGAACGCGAACAGACCCTGTTCCGCTCGACTGCGCACGGCGACGATGTTGACCGCCCGGTGCAGAAGTCGGACGGGAAATGGACCTATTTCGCCCCCGATATCGCCTATCACTTTGACAAGGTCCAGCGCGGGTTCGACCTGTTGATCGACGTTCTGGGCGCCGATCACGGCGGCTATGTGAAACGGCTGAAGGCCGTCGTCTCGGCCCTGTCCGGCGGGCGCGTTCCCTTGGATGTCAAGCTTATTCAGCTGGTCAAGCTTTACAAGAACGGCGAGCCGTTCAAGATGTCGAAACGCGCGGGCACCTTTGTCACCTTGCGCGATGTGGTCGAACAGGCGGGCGCGGATGTGACGCGCTTTGTCATGCTGACGCGCAAGAATGACGCGGCGCTGGATTTCGACTTCGACAAGGTGCTGGAACAGTCCAAGGACAACCCGGTCTTTTACGTGCAATATGCCCATGCCCGCGTCTGCTCGGTCCTGCGCCGCGCGGACGAGGCGGGGATCGTCGTCGATGATGCGACGCTGGCCGGTGCCGACCTTGGTCTTTTGTCGCACGAGGCGGAACTGGGGCTTGCGCGGAAGATCGCCGAATGGCCGCGGCTGGTCGAGATTGCCGCGCGCGGGCAGGAACCGCACCGGATCGCCTTTTATCTTTATGAACTGGCCGCCGACCTCCATGGATTGTGGAACCGGGGCAACGACGACACCAGCCTTCGTTTCGTGCAAGAGGGCAGCCCGGCCACAAGCCAGGCGAAAATCGCGCTGGCGCGGGCGGCGGGCGTTGTGATTTCCGCAGGTCTTGCTATCCTGGGCGTCACCCCGGTCGAGGAAATGCGCTGAACACAGGCGCAGTCGGTCGTTGGTGTGCAGAGGCGTCCGGGCAGGCGCCGGACAGGGCAGGCGATGGCAGTTTGGGACGGTGAGGATTTTGAGGCCGGCCCCCGCGCGGGCGGGTTGGCCGCTGGCGGCGCCGGGCGCCTGCTGCGGACAGCCGGCGCGGCCCTGTCGGCGGCGCTGGTCGTCGGGCTGGTGCTCTGGGCCTACCGTCTGGCCGAACGTCAGATCAACGGCGTCCCGGTCCTTGCCGCGCCCGAGGGTCCGGCCCGGATCGCGCCCGAAAATCCCGGGGGCGAGCTGGCCGACCATCAGGGCCTGTCGGTCAACATGATCGCCGCCGAGGGCGAGGCTGAACGGGCCGCCGATCTTCTGGTTCTGGCGCCGAAACCTCAGCTTCTGTCCGACGATGACGTCGCCTCGGACGCGCTTCAGATCTCGGCGGGCACCGCGCTGGCGCCGCCCGCCGTCACCGGCCCCGGTCCCCATGCCGGAACCGTGCAGCCCAGCAGCACGCTGGCCGCGATGCAGCCCGCCCGGGGCCAGATCAGCGAACCTCTGCCCGATGGCCCCGTCGATCCGATCGTGGCACCCGAGCTTGAGACGGTCGAGGCCGGGTCGGTCGAGGCCGGTTCCGTCGAAGCGGCGCTGATCGAGGCGGGCGTCCTGCCGCCCGCCGCAACAGACCCCGCAACAGACCCCGCCGCACCGAACCCCGAGGCGCCGAACCCCGAAGCAATCGCCGCCGACATACCGGGCGTCGCCGCCTCGCCCATCCCGCCGATGCGTCCCGGTCCCGCCGGGATCGGCGTCTTTGCCGAACCGGCCGCCCCGCTGCCCGAGGTTGCCGATACCGACCCCGCGACGCTGGTGGCCGGAACAGCACTTGCCCATATCGGGTCTTACGAGGACGAGGCGCGGGCGCGGGCGGCCTGGGATGCGGCGGTGCAGCGGTTCGGCGCGCTGTTCCGGGACAAGGGCCGGGTGATCCAGACCGCCGAAAGCGGCGGGCGGACGATCTACCGCCTGCGCGTCACCGGATTTGAAAGCCGCGATGATGCGCGCCGGTTCTGCTCGGCGCTGAAGGCGGGTGGTGCCTGCGTGCCGGTGCAGGTCCGCTGATGGCCGCGCCGCGCGCCGTTGTCTTCGGCTGCGCCGGTCTGCGGCTGACCCCGGACGAGGCCGCCTTCTTCCGCGATGCCGATCCCCTGGGCTTTATCCTCTTTGCCCGCAATGTCGAAGACCCCGGGCAACTGTCGCGCCTGACGGCCGACCTGCGCGCCGCTGTCGGCCGCGAGGCGCCGGTGATGGTCGATCAGGAAGGCGGCCGCGTCCAGCGCCTGCGTGCCCCCCACTGGCGGGAATGGCTGCCGCCGCTTGATCAGGTTGCGCAGTCCGACCCCGCGCGGATGGAACGCGGCATCCGGATCCGCTATCGCCTGATCGCCGAGGAACTTCGCGCCGTGGGCATCGACGCCGACTGCGCGCCCTGCTGCGACATTGCGGGCGCGGCGACGCATCCTTTCCTGAAGAACCGCTGCTTTGGCATGGACCCCGATACCGTGGCCCGCGCCGCCCGCGCGGCGGCTGACGGGCTTCTGGCCGGTGGTGTCTTGCCGGTGATGAAACATATGCCGGGCCATGGCCGGACCGTGGTGGACAGCCACCATGACCTGCCCGTCGCCGCCGCCCCCGCCGACGAACTGGCGCGCACCGACTTCGCGCCCTTTCGCGCGCTGAACGACCTGCCGATGGGCATGACCGCCCATATCGTCGTCCCGGCCTATGACGGCCTCAACCCCTCGACCCAGTCGGTGGCGATGATCGGGGTGATCCGCGACCTGATCGGCTTTGACGGGCTTCTGCTCAGCGATGATCTGAACATGCAGGCGCTGTCGGGTTCGCTGGCCGAACGGACGGCGCGCGCGCTGGCGGCGGGCTGCGACGTGGCGCTGCATTGCAAGGGCGACCTTGACGAGATGCGCGCCGTCGCTGCCGCCGCCGCACCCCTGACCGCGGCGGGGCAGGCGCGGGCAAGGGCGGCGCTGGCCCGCCGGACGGCGCCCGAGCCCATTGACGCCGCAGCGCTCATCGCCGAACTTCAGGATATCCTGTCCCCGGCCGAGGCCTGAACCCATGCCCGACACCGTTCTTTTGCCCGACCCCGTCCCGTTCGAGGAAGACCGGCAAAGCGTCGGCGAACGGCTGGCGGCCGAGGCGCTGATCGTCGATGTCGACGGGTTCGAGGGGCCGCTTGACCTGCTTCTGACCCTGTCGCGGACCCAGAAGGTCGACCTTCGCAAGGTCTCGGTCCTGCAGCTGGCCGAACAATATCTGGCCTTTGTCGACCGGGCCAAGGCGCTGCGGATCGAACTTGCCGCCGACTATCTGGTCATGGCGGCCTGGCTGGCCTTTCTGAAGTCCCGGCTGCTTCTGCCGCCCGACCCCGACGAGGAAGGCCCGACCGGCGAGGAACTGGCCGCCCATCTGGCCTTTCAGCTGGAACGGCTCGAGGCGATGCGCGAGGCGGCCGCCCGGCTGATGGCCCGCGACCAGCTGGGGCGCGACTTCTTTCAGCGCGGCCTGACCGAGGATGTCACCCGCGTCAGACGCACCCGCTTTACCGCCACCCTGTTCGACCTGATGCAGGCCTATGCCCGCATCCGCACCCGCGACGAGTTCCGCCCCTATGCCTTTGACCGCAACCATGTCTTCACCATGGAACAGGCGCTGGACCGGATGCGCGGCCTGATCGGCTATGCGGGCGACTGGACCGACCTCATGGGCTATCTGCCCGACGGCTGGGCCCATGACCCCGTCCGCCGCCGGTCCGCCACCGCCGCGACCTTCGCCGCGACCCTCGAACTCGCCAAGCAGGGCCAGATCGAGATAAGACAATCCGAGACCTTCGCATCCATCACCATCCGACGGAAACCCCAGTGACCGAAACAGCGCCAGACGCCGAACGCAGCCTGTTCGAGGCGCCGCCGATCGCCGAACAGGCGCGGATGGTCGAGGCGATCCTCTTTGCCTCGGCCGAGCCGGTCAGCCTGGCCGAACTTGCCGCCCGCATGCCGCATGGCGCCGATCCCGCCGAGGCGCTGGTCGACCTGCGCAAGCGCTATGAGGGCAGGGGGGTGAACCTTGTGCGCGTCGGCGATGCCTGGGCGATGCGGACGGCGCCGGACCTCGGCTTTCTGATGCAGAAAGAGGTGGTCGAGACGCGCAAACTGTCGCGTGCCGCGATCGAGACGCTGGCGATCATCGCCTATCACCAGCCCGCCACCCGCGCCGAGATCGAAGAGATTCGCGGCGTCGCGGTCAGCCGGGGCACGGTCGACCAGTTGCTGGAACTTGACTGGATCCGCTTTGGCCGCCGCCGGATGACACCGGGGCGGCCGGTGACGTTCGTGGTAACCGGCAAGTTTCTGGACCATTTCGGTCTGGAAAGCGCCCGCGACCTGCCGGGCCTCAAGGATCTGCGCGCGGCCGGGCTTCTGGACAACCGGCCGATGCCGGGGGTCGGGGCCGGCGGCGAGGACGAGGGCGAGGATCTGGCCGGCCAGTCCGAACTGTTCGAGGACTGAGCGATGAAGCTGGCCGACCTTCTGAACATGGTGATGCGGGCGGCGATGGAAACGGTCATGCGCCACCTGCCGCGCCTTCTCGCCCGGCGCAACGGCAAGACCAGCGCCCCGCAACCGTCCGACCGCGCCACGGCCGAAAAGATCCGGACATTGCAGCGGATATTGCGACGGCTGAGGTGAAAACCTGGCCGGCCTTCGCGATAGGCGGGCGCGGTCGCGGCACGGGAATACCGGCTTCTCCCGCTCGGCGCGTCGGCAGAGGAAGCATGCCCGCCGCCTCAGTCGGCAGGGGCCATCGCCCCTGCCGTCCCGCGCCGTTCCCACCCTCACCGCCCGGTCGCCCAAAGCGACCGGGCAGCGCCTGCCCCTCCGGGGGGCTGGCGCTGTGCGCCATCCGGGGCAGGTGCTGCCCTCGGCTGTGCGGCGGCCGAGGCGGTCCCGGGGGAACGTTCCCGCATGAGCGGGGCCGCTCTTCCACTGGAAGATCAGCCGGTTCCGCTCAGCCCGGCGTCGGGCAAACGGACAGCAGCGTCCCGTTCGGCAGGGGCCATCGCCCCTGCCGTCCCGCGCCGTTCCCACCCTCTCCGCCCGGTCGCCCAAAGCGACCGGGCAGCGCCTGCCCCTCCGGGGGGCTGGC
>CAZORV010000012.1:0-30694 GCA_964582215.1 uncultured Frigidibacter sp. | reverse complement strand
GCGCCGGGCCGAGATGCTGGCCGAGCTGATGCGGCTGAAGTCCAACGTCGCGGTTGCGGGCACCCATGGCAAGACCACGACGACGACCATGGTGGCGACGCTTCTCGACCGGGGCGGGTTCGACCCCACCGTCATCAACGGCGGCATCATCCATGCCTATGGCTCGAACGCCCGCGCCGGGGCCGGCGAATGGATGGTGGTCGAGGCCGACGAATCCGACGGTTCCTTCAACCGCCTGCCCGCAACCATCGCCATCGTCACCAACATCGACCCCGAACATATGGAACATTGGGGGACGTTCGAGGCGCTGCGCAAAGGCTTTTACGACTTCGTCTCGAACATCCCCTTCTACGGCCTTGCCGTCTGCTGCACCGACCATCCCGAGGTTCAGGCCCTGGTCGGCCGCATCGCCGACCGCCGCATCGTCACCTTCGGCTTCAACGCCCAGGCCGATGTCCGCGCGGTGAACCTGAGGTTCGATAGTGGCAAGGCCCACTTCGATATCCTGCTTCAGGGCGAGGGCGAAGGTTCGAAAATCACGGATTGCATGTTGCCCATGCCGGGCGATCACAACGTCTCGAACGCGCTGGCGGCTGTCGCCGTCGCCCGCCATCTCGGCATGAAAAAGGCCGAGGTGCGCGAGGCCCTGGCCCGGTTCGGCGGCGTCAACCGCCGGTTCACCAGGGTCGGCGAGGTGATGGGCGGCGTCACGATCATCGACGATTACGGCCACCACCCGGTCGAGATTGCCGCCGTCCTCAAGGCCGCGCGGCAGGCGACCAAGGGCCGGGTGATCGCCATCCACCAGCCCCACCGCTACACCCGCCTGCAGAACCTGTTCGAGGAATTCTGCAGCTGCTTCAACGAGGCGGATGTTGTCGGCATCGCCGATGTCTATGCGGCGGGCGAAGAGCCGATCCCCGGCGCGGCCCGCGACGATCTGGTCGCCGGGCTGATCGCCCATGGCCACCGCAACGCCCATGCCGTCGGCGGCGAAGAGGATCTGGCCCGTCTTGTCGCGGCCGAGGCCCGGCCCGGCGACATGGTCGTCTGCCTTGGCGCGGGCTCGATCTCGGCCTGGGCCAACGCGCTGCCCGGCAGGCTTGGCGCATGATGAGCCTGTCGCTGGTCGCGGCCTTTCTCTGGGTGATCGCGGCGACGGTGACGGCCTTTCTGCCCTTCCGCCGCCAGTTTCCGCCGGGGATATTGCTTCTGGCGACGGCGCCGGTCCTGTTGATCTGGATCGGCATCGACCATGGCTTCTGGGTGGCGATGGTCGGGGTCGCGGGCTTTGGCTCGATGTTCCGCCGCCCGCTGATCGCGCTTGGCCGCCACCTCCTCGGCCTGCCGGTTCACCGCCCGGGCGGCGGGCCCGACGGCCGCCCCCGATGACCTCATTCGCCGCCGCCTGCCTGTGGATCCTGACCGCCTCGGCCATCGGCGCCATGCCCTCGCGCGATCACCACTGGCGCGCCGCCTACTGGCTGATCGCGCTCGGCCTGCCGATCCTCGGCTGGGTCACTTACGAAAATGGCCCGCTCTGGGGCCTCGCCACCTTCGCCGGCGCCGCCTCGATCCTGCGCTGGCCGCTGATCTATCTCTGGCGCTGGCTCAGGGGTCTTGCGCGACGCTAGCCACCGGCCGCCCCGGCCCCCGCGCCGGGGCCTCCTGGCTCGGCCCTTCGCTTGCGCAACCCGATGCGCCACGGTCCCGTTCGCTTGCGCCAGGGCACAAAAGGCACCTCCGTCCCGGTCGGCAGGGACCTTCGCCCCAGCCGCCGCGCGCCAGTCCCACCGGCACCGCCCGGTCGCCCAAAGCGACCGGGCAGCGTCTGCCCCTGCGGGGGGCTGGCGCTGCCCTTTGTCGTGCAGGCTGAGGCGGCCCCCCACAACGGTTCCCGCTCAGCCCGGCGTCGGAAGTGTGACAGCACCGCCTCAGTCGGCAGGGGCCGGTGACCCTGCCGTCGCGCACCAGTCCCACCCGCACCGCCCGGTCGCCCAAAGCGACCGGGCAGCGCCTGCCCCTCCGGGGGGCTGGCGCTTCGCGCCATCCGGGGCAGGCACTGCCCTTTGTCGGTGCGGGTTGAGGCGGTCCCCGGGGCGAGGTGCCCGCATGAGCGGGGCCGCTCTTCCACCGGAAGATCGGCCTTTCCCGCTCAGCCCGACGCCGGCGAAGCGTCCCGGGCGGCAGGGGGCATCGCCCCTGCCGTCGCGCACCCGTCCCACCCGCCGCGCCCGGCTTCCCGAACCGCCCCGCGGCCCCGGCCCCCGCGCCGGGGCCTCCTGGTCGCCCCCCGGCCAGGTCGCACCCTTGCGCCGCCCGCCCGATCCCGGCTAGTGAGGCCGCCATGACAGCCGATCTTCCCCCCGTGCGCGGCACGCTGACCGCGAACCAGCCCCTGTCCGACCTGACCTGGCTGCGTGTCGGCGGGCCGGCGGACTGGCTGTTCCAGCCCGCCGATGCCGATGACCTTGCCGCCTTCCTGTCCGCCCTCGATCCGGCGATCCCGGTCTTTCCGATCGGGGTCGGCTCCAACCTGATCGTCCGCGACGGCGGCTTGCGGGCCGTGGTCATCCGGCTGGGGCGCGGCTTCAACGCGATCACGATCAGCGGCAACGAGGTCACCGCCGGGGCGGCCGCCCTTGACGCCCATGTGGCCCGCAAGGCGGCCGAGGCGGGGCTGGACCTGACCTTTCTGCGCACCATCCCCGGCTCGGTCGGCGGTGCGGTGCGGATGAATGCGGGTTGCTACGGCGCCTATACGGCCGACCATCTGACCGGGGCCGAGGCGATCCTCAGGGATGGCACCAGGGTCCGGCTGTCCAGGGGTGATCTCGGGTTCGCCTATCGCAGTTCCGTCCTGCCCGAAGGCGCCGTCCTGACCGCCGCCCGTTTTGCCGCCCCGTCCGGCGATCCGGCGGTTCTGGCCGCGCGCATGGCGGACCAGCTGGCCCGACGCGACGCCAGCCAGCCGACCAGGGACCGCTCGGCCGGTTCGACCTTCCGCAATCCGGCGGGCTATTCCTCGACCGGGCGGGCAGATGACGTCCACGACCTCAAGGCCTGGAAGCTGATCGACGACGCGGGCATGCGCGGCGCGCGGCGGGGCGGCGCGCAGATGAGCGAGATGCACGCGAATTTCCTGATCAACACCGGGGGGGCAACGGCCGCCGATCTGGAAGGATTGGGTGAAGAGGTGCGAAAAAGGGTTTTCCAATCCTGCGGATTGACGTTAGAATGGGAAATCATGCGCGTCGGTGAACCGGCGGCAGGGCAGATCGCTGAACGAACAGCAGAATAAACAACAAAACCAAGATCTAAATCCGGGGCGCAACCCCGGACAACAGGGGCGAAAAGTCCCGGGAACAGGCAAGTGGCGGGCAGGTCGAGCAGGCAAGCCCCCAAAGTGGCGGTACTGATGGGTGGCCTTTCCTCTGAGAGGGAGGTCTCGCTCAGTTCGGGGCGCGGATGCGCCCTCGCCCTGCGGGAGGCGGGATATGAGGTGGTCGAGCTTGATGCCGGCCGCGACCTTGCCGCGCGCCTGTCCGAGATCCGCCCCGACGTCTGTTTCAACGCCCTTCACGGCCGCTGGGGCGAGGATGGCGTGGTGCAGGGCCTGCTGGAATGGCTGGCCATTCCCTACACCCATTCCGGCGTTCTCGCCTCGGCGCTTGCGATGGACAAGGCGCGGACCAAGGACATCTACCGCGCCCATGGCATTCCGGTGGTGGCCAGCCTGATTGCGCCGGTCGCCGAGGTGCAGGCCCGCCATGTGATGCCGCCGCCCTATGTGGTCAAGCCGAACAACGAAGGCTCGTCCGTGGGCATCTATATCGTGTCCGGGGCCGCGAACGGCCCGCCGGTGCTGGCGCCCGACATGCCCGCGACGGTGATGGTCGAGGCCTACGTGCCGGGGCGCGAGCTGACCTGTTCGGTGATGGGCGACCGGGCGCTGGGCGTGACCGAGATCATCACCGACGGCTGGTATGATTATCACGCCAAATATGCGGCGGGCGGGTCGCGCCATGTCTGCCCGGCAGAGATTCCCTCCGAGATTGCCGAGGCTTGCCGCGACTATGCCCTGCGCGCCCACCGCGCGCTTGGTTGCCGTGGCCTGTCGCGGTCGGACTTCCGCTGGGACGATGCGAAGGGGCTTTCCGGCCTGATCATTCTGGAAACCAACACCCAGCCCGGCATGACGCCCACCTCGCTGTCGCCCGAACAGGCGGCGGCCGAGGGGATGAGCTTTGCCGACCTCTGCGCCTGGCTGGTGGAGGATGCCTCATGTCAACGCTGAGGACGCCCTTGCGGCCGGAACCGCAACTGCGCCGCGGCCGGGCCGAGCCGCCGCTGACGGCCGCACCGGCGCCGACGCTGCGGGCCGAACCTGCGCCGCAATTCGCGCCCGAACCCGAGGCCTTCGAGGCCGCCGCCGCCACCGCTGCCGCCACTGTGGCCCGGGCAAGCGAGGCGCTGAAGCGCCCCGTTGCCGCCAGCCCGCGCCCCGCCCGCCCCGCGTCCGAACGCCGCGATCCCGCCCCCTCGCGGCTGGCCTACCGGGTCGAGCGTCTGTGGCTGACGCCGCTTTTCCGCCGCTTCATGCGCTATGGCCTGCCGGCGCTGGTGGTCGCCGGGGCGGCGGGCCTCTACCTTGCCAGCGACGCCCGCCGCGCCGCCATCGGCGAAAGCGTCGCGAGCCTGCGCACCAGCTTCGAGAACCGCCCGGAATTCATGGTGAAATACATGGCGATCGACGGCGCCTCGGCCCCGGTTGATGCCGCCATCCGCCAGCTTGTCACCGTGCCGCTGCCGGCCTCGTCCTTCCGGCTGGATCTGGAGGGGATGCGCGCCGCCATCGAACAGATCGACGCCGTCGACCGGGTCAATGTCAAGGTCCGGACCGGCGGCATCCTGGCCGTGACCGTGACCGAACGGAAACCGGCGGTCCTTTGGCGCACCGAAGCCTCGCTTGAGATGCTGGATGCGACCGGGCACCGTGTGGCGACGCTGCTGGACCGGGGCGCGCGGGCCGACCTGCCGGTGATCGCCGGGGCAGGGGCCGAGGAACATGTGCCCGAGGCGCTGCGCATCCTGGCCGCCGCCCAGCCGATCCTGCCGCGCGTGCGCGGGCTGGTCAGGATGGGCGACCGGCGCTGGGACATGGTGCTGGACCGCGACCAGACGATCCAGCTGCCCGAGACGGCTGCGGTCGAGGCGGTCGAGCGGGTGATGGCCATCGACACGGCCGAGGAACTTCTGGCGCGCGATGTGGCGATGGTCGATCTGCGCAACCCCGACCGGCCGACGGTGCGGCTGGGGCGCGGCGCCGTCGAGGCGATGAACAACATAAAAGAAAATGTGACGAAGGTGGCAGGGCAATGACCGATCTATACCAGATGCAACGGGCGATGCGGAACATGCGGCGGGCCGCGATGCAGCGCGGCGTGGTCGCCATTCTGGACGTGGGGACGTCGAAGGTCGCCTGTCTGGTGCTGAAGTTCGACGGCGAGGTTGCCGCGCGCGAAGACGGGCTCGGTTCGATGGCCGGCCAGTCGCAGTTCCGCGTCATCGGCGCCGCCACCACCCGGTCACGCGGCGTCCGCTTTGGCGAGATCGACGCGATGCCCGAGACCGAGCGTGCGATCCGCACCGCCGTGCAGGCGGCGCAGAAGATGGCCAATGTCCGGGTCGACCATGTCATCGCCTGTTTCTCGGGCGCGCGGCCCCGGTCCTACGGCCTTGCGGGCGAGATTTCGCTGACCGAGGGGCAGGTCAGCGAACAGGATGTCGGCCGGGTGCTTGCCGCCTGCGACGTTCCGGACTTTGGCGAGAACCGCGAGGTGCTGCACGCCCATCCGGTGAACTTCGCCATCGACCACCGCAGCGGCATGTCCGACCCGCGCGGCCATGTCGGCAACCGGCTGGCCGCCGACATGCATCTGGTGACGATCGACACGCTGGCCGTCCAGAACCTGCTCTACTGTATCAAGCGCTGCGACCTGGAACTGGCGGGGCTTGCCTCGTCTGCCTATGTCTCGGGCATCGCCGCCCTGGTCGAGGATGAACAGGAACTCGGCTCGGCCGCCATCGACCTGGGCGGCGGCGCCAGCGGCATTTCGATCTTCATCAAGAAGCACATGATCTTCACCGACGCCGTGCGGCTCGGGGGCGATCATGTGACCAGCGACATTGCCAAGGGCCTTCATGTGCCGATGGCCGTCGCCGAACGGATCAAGACCTATCACGGCGGTGTCTATGCGACCGGCATGGACGACCGCGAGATGATCGAGATCGGCGCCGATTGCGGCGACTGGGAAAAGGACCGCCGCACCGTCAGCCGGACCGAGCTGATCGGCATCATCCGCCCGCGGATGGAGGAGATCCTGGAAGAGGTCCGCGCCATGCTGGACGCCGCCGGTTTTGACCAGTTGCCAAGCCAGCAGATCGTCCTGACCGGCGGCGCAAGCCAGTTGCCGGGGCTGGACGGGCTGGCGACGCGGATCCTGGGCCAGAATGTCCGTCTTGGCCGTCCGCTGCGGGTTCAGGGCCTGCCGCAGGCCGCGACCGGCCCGGCGTTCGCCTCGACCGTCGGGCTTTGCCTTTTCGCGGCGCATCCCCAGGATGAGTGGTGGGACTTCGAGATTCCGGCCGAACGTTACCCCGCCCGGTCGCTGCGGCGCGCGGTCAAATGGTTCAAGGACAACTGGTAACCACAAAATCCGGTAAGCTCGGCGAAATACCGCCTAATCGTTAAGCAACATCCCCCACATTTTGTGGGTCATGGGGTGTTTTTCGCGTGACCTTCGGTGATTCTGCCTTTAAATTCGCATGAATGTGGGGACAGGACTGGAGTCGGGCCCAAGCGACCCGGTCCAATTGGCAGACAGGCGGATAACGATGGCATTGAATTTGATGATGAGCGATCAGGAAGAGCTGAAGCCGCGTATTACGGTCTTCGGTGTCGGCGGGGCTGGCGGCAACGCCGTCAACAACATGATCGCCCAGCAGCTTGAAGGCGTCGAATTCGTCGTTGCCAATACCGATGCCCAGGCCCTGGCCCAGAACCATGCCAAGGCGAAAATCCAGATGGGCGTGCGCGCGACCGAGGGTCTGGGCGCCGGTGCGCGCCCCGCTGTCGGGGCTGCCGCTGCCGAAGAGACGATCGAAGAGATCGTTGATCACCTTGCGGGCGCCCACATGTGCTTCATCACCGCCGGCATGGGCGGCGGCACCGGCACCGGCGCTGCCCCGATCATCGCGCAGGCCGCGCGTGAGCTGGGTGTGCTGACCGTCGGCGTCGTGACCAAACCCTTCCAGTTCGAAGGCGGCAAGCGTATGCGCCAGGCGAACGAAGGGATCGAGGCCCTGCAGAAGGTCGTCGATACGCTGATCATCATCCCCAACCAGAACCTCTTCCGTCTGGCCAACGAAAAGACCACCTTCACCGAGGCGTTCGCGCTGGCGGACGATGTGCTCTATCAGGGCGTCAAGGGCGTGACCGACCTGATGGTCCGCCCCGGCCTCATCAACCTCGACTTTGCCGACGTGCGCGCGGTGATGGACGAGATGGGCAAGGCGATGATGGGCACCGGCGAGGCGTCGGGTGAAGACCGCGCCATTCAGGCCGCCGAAAAGGCGATTGCCAACCCGCTGCTGGACGAAATCAGCCTGCGCGGCGCCAAGGGCGTGCTGATCAACATCACCGGCGGCACCGACCTGACGCTGTTCGAACTGGACGAGGCCGCGAACCGTATCCGCGAAGAGGTTGATCCTGACGCCAACATCATCGTCGGCTCGACGCTGGACGAATCGATGAACGGCATGATGCGCGTGTCGGTCGTGGCGACCGGCATCGACGCCAATCAGGCCCAGGTCGAGGTTCCCGTGACCCGCCGCCGCCTGTCCGAGCCGCTGGCCCACCAGCCTGCCGCGCCGATGCCCGCTGCCGCGCCGCAGCCGGTCGCCGCGCAGCCCGAGCCGGTCCATTATGCCGCACCGGCGCCGCAGCCGGTGGCCGCCCCGGCGCCCCGCGCCGCCGAGCCGTCGCTCTTTGACGACGGTCCGGCCTTTGTGGCACCGCACGCGCCCGCCCCGACGCCGACCCCGACCCCGGCCGCGCGCGCCGACGACGATCTGCCCGCCCCGGTCTACCGTCCGCAGCCCGCCCCGGTTCAGGCCACGCGCGAGTTCCACGTCGAGGAAGACGCCGCCGCCTTTGTGGCCCCGCGGCCGCGCACGCCCGGCCAACCCTCGCCCGAGGCCCTGGCCCGCCTGCAGGCCGCCGTCAGCCGCGCGCCCTCGGCCGGCCAGCCGGTCGCCCGCCCGGCGGCTGCCCCTGCGCCCCAGCCGGTCGCCGAAAAGCCGCGCTTCGGCATCAACTCGCTGATCAACCGGATGACCGGCGCCCATGCCCCGGCCGGGATGCCCCCGTCCGAAAGGTCGGCCCCGCAGTTCCGCGCCCAGCCGCGCATGGCGGAGTATGACGAGGAAAACCAGGCCGAGCCCGAGCAGGACCGCAACGAGATCCCGGCCTTCCTGCGCCGTCAGGCGAACTGACCGGCGACCGTTCCGACAGAGAATATCCCAAAGGGCCGCGCGCAAGCGCGGCCCTTTGACGTTGCAGGGCCTGACGGCGGGTCTCTGCGGAGGCAGCGGCCCGGGACCGATCAGGCCGCACAACAGAAGGCGGCGCCTGCCGGGGGCAGGGCAGGCGCTGCCCTCAGGCCTTGAGCCCGGGGCGGTATAGGCGGAAGTGACGCACCTGGGCTCCGGGGGCGGTGCGTGCGAGCACGCACCCTACCGCTGGCCGGGGCTTTGAACTGCCGGGCGGTGTGGGCGGGAATGGCGCGTGTCGGCTGGGTCACGGGCCCCGCCGAATGAGACCGTGCGACCGCGCCCCAAGCCGGGTTGAGCGGGACAAGCCGATCTTCCGGCGGAAGAGCGGCCCCGCTCATGTGGGAACGTTCCCCGGGGATCATCTCAGCGGGCACAAAATGGTGTCGTGCCGGCGCCGGCGCCTCGGGCTCCGGGGGCGGTGCGTGCGAGCACGCACCCTACCGCTGGCCGGGGCTTTGAACTGCCGGGCGGTGTGGGCGGGAATGGCGCGTGTCGGCTGGGTCACGGGCCCCGCCGAATGAGACCGTGCGACCGCGCCCCAAGCCGGGTTGAGCGGGACAAGCCGATCTTCCGGCGGAAGAGCGGCCCCGCTCATGTGGGAACGTTCCCCGGGGATCATCTCAGCGGGCACCGACAGAGGGCAGAGCCTGCCCCGGGATGGCGCGAAGCGCCAGCCCCCCGCAGGGGCAGGCGCTGCCCGGTCGCTTTCGGCGACCGGGCGGCGCGGGTGGGACGGTTGCGCGGCGGCAGGGTCACTGGCCCCTGCCGACTGAGACGGTTTGGTCAGGTTCCACCGGCACCGGGCTGAGCGGGCGCAGCCGATCGTCCAGTGGAAGAGTTGCCCCGCCCATGTGGGCACCTCTCCCCGGGACCATCTCAGCGCGCACGAAATGGGGTTGTGCCGGCGCCTTGGCTCCGGGGGCGGTGCGTGCGAGCACGCACCCTACCGCTGGCCGGGGCTTTGAACTGCCGGGCGGTGTGGGCGGGAATGGCGCGTGTCGGCTGGGTCACGGGCCCCGCCGAATGAGACCGCGCCACTGGGCCCCAAGCCGGGTTGAGCGGGACAAGCCGATCTTCCGGTGGAACAGCGGCCCCGCTCATGCGAGAGCGTTTCCCCGGGGATCATCTCAGCGGCACCGACAGAGGGCAGAGCCTGCCCCCGGGTGGCGCGAAGCGCCAGCCCCCCGGAGGGGCAGGCGCTGCCCGGTCGCTTTGGGCGACCGGGGTGTGTGGGCGGGACGGTTGCGCGGCGGCAGGGTCACTGGCCCCTGCCGACTGAGACGGCTTGGCCAGGTTCCACCGGCACCGGGCTGAACGGGCGCAGCCGATCTTCAAGTGGAAGAGCTGCCCCGCCCATGTGGGCACCTCTCCCCGGGACCGTTTCAGCGCGCACGAAATGGGGTCGTGGCGGCGCCGGCGCCTTGGGCTCCGGGGGCTGTGCGTGGGGGGCGGTGCGTGCGAGCACGCACCCTACGGTTGCCGATTGAGGTCGCGCCACACTTTTCCGGACGCCGGACTGTGCGGACCCGCTCAGGTGGAAACCACGCCCCGCGACCGGCCTCCGCAACGCCGGGTCGCGAGAGCGGCCTGCCGGGGCCGCGTCCCGTGCCCGATCTGCGGCAGCCTGCCCCCGGCCTACTCCGGCCGCTTCTTCATCAGATCGGCAAGCCCGGCAAAGGGGCGCAGCTTTTCATCGGTCAGCGGCTCGGCGCCCGGTTCGGCGGCGATCCGGCCGGTGAATTCGGCACCGGGCGCCCTCGGGCAAAGCGGCAGTGCCAGGGTCAGCGCCTCGACCAGCACGGCACCGGCGTCGATCGCTTCGCCCAAGGGCTCGGTCGTGTCATCCTCGGGCATCTCGACCTCGTCGCCCTCGGGTTCCTGCCAGTCGGCCAGATAGCGGCGCCGGACCGTTTCGGCGATATGGGCGGGCACCGGCGCCAGCGTCAGGACGCAAGGCTGCACCACATCCGCATCGAGCACCGCCTCAAGGGTGAAGTCGCTGCGGCCGGCGGGCCGAATCTCCCCCCTCAGCCGGACGGCGGGCAGGTCGATCAGGCCGAGACTTCCGGCAATCGCCGCCCGTTCGTCCGCCGTAGGCTGCAGATCAAACCGCGTCGGCTTGCGCTGGCCGAGGGCCGCGCGGCGAAAAGGCTGGGAATAGGGCTCTGGCGCGGTCATCTTCGGTCCTGCGGCTGACGGAATGGCCCGTCAGGGGTTGGCGGCGGAAGTTTCGGTTCTTGTCGGACCTATCCGCCATGTTGTAAGCCGGATAAAAGGCTTCGGCCAGCATGGCAAGCCAGCGCAATGATCTGAGGGGGCGGCAGTGAGAGTCAGAAAGCGATGGTCCGGGCTCCGGCTGTGTCTGGCCGGGCTGATGGTCGTGGCGCTTGCATCCTGCACGGCGATCTACCGCAACCATGGCTATGTCCCCTCGGACAAGGATCTTGAGGCTGTCATCGTCGGCTCGTCCACGCAGCAGGATGTGGCCGATGCGGTCGGGCGCCCCTCGTCGATCGGGGTGCTGGCGGGGTCGGGCTGGTACTATGTCGGATCGCGGTTCAAGCAGCAGGGGCTGAAGGCCCCGGTCGAGATTGACCGTCAGGTCGTCGCCATCAGCTTTGACGACAAGGGGCTGGTCGAGAATGTCGAACGGTTCGGTCAGGACAAGGGCCGGATCATCGTCATCTCGCGCCGGGTGACCGACAGCAACATCAAGGGCAAAAGCTTCCTGCGCCAGCTTCTGGGCAATATCGGCAACTTCAACGCGGCCGATGTGGTCGGCGGCGGCTGACCGGCGCCTGTTGACGGCGCCTGCGCCGATGCGCCTTGGCGGCTATGTCGCAAGCGGGCTGCGGGGCGAGGATGACCGGCGCGACTGGATGGCGCTGCGAAGGCGCCTGTTCCGGGGCGACCGTGCCGGTGACGAGGATCAGTATGACGAGACGGCGCGCGTCGTCCTGATCCGCCGCGCGGGGCGGGGCGCCGAGGCTGTGGGCGGCTTTCGCCTGACGCTTTTTCCCGATGGCGGGGCGGCGGGCGCGGGCTACAGTGCGCAGTTCTACGACCTCGGCCCCCTGGCCCGCATCCGCCGCCCGGTCGCCGAACTCGGGCGGCTTTGCCTGGTGCCCGGGGCCGACGGGCCTGATCTTTTCCGTCTGGTGCTGGCGGCGCTGGCAAGGTTCACCGGCGAGCACCGGCTGGCACTTCTGTTCGGCGCGGCCTCGTTCGCGGGCGCGGACGCTGCGCGCCATGCCCCGGCGCTGGCCTGGCTGACGGCCCATGCCCATGGCCCCGAGGGCCTGAGGCCGCTGGCGCGGGCCGCCGCCCCGGTTCCGGTGGCCGCGCCCGACCCCGGTGGCCTGCCCGCTGTCCTGAGGTTCTACCTGAACGCCGGGGCCTGGGTCGGCACCGGCGCCGTCGCCGACCCCGCACTTGACACGCTGCATGTCTTTACCGCGCTGGAACCGGACCGGGTCCCCCCGGCCCGGGCGCGGGCGTTGCGGGCACTGGCGGCCGCGCTTCAGGCGACATAGGCGGGCCGCTCGGCCGGGGCGGCGGCCAGGATCGCGTCCTGATGGCGGAAGATATAGCCGTTGCGCAGCGCCAGCAGCCGGCTGTTCAGATCGCGGGCCTTGTCGGCCAGCGCCGCCTCGTCCGGCATCGGCGCGGTGCCCGTCTCGTGATGATCGGCCAGCGCCGCCATCGCGCCCAGAACCGCGCGGTTCGCCTCGGCCGTCAGCCGCGCCAGCGCGCGCTGATAGGTCCGGCGCCCGGCAAGATCGGGGAAGAACCGCGCCAGCACCGCATATTCGTCCCAGGCCCAGTTCAGCGACGGCGACAGGGCCGCCGCCCCGTGGATCCAGCCCGACATGTGCAACAGCCGGTTCATGTCGCTGTTGAACCCGTCAAGGCGCGGATCAAGGAATTCATAGTCCGGGTTGCAGACATCACCGCGCAACCGCCCCTCGGCCGCCAGCCGGTCCCTGATCGGCGTGCCGTCATAGGGAAGCATCCGGCAGAAGGTCGCCGCCACCGACCCGTCGCCGGTGACCTTGTCCAGAAACGCCAGATTGGCGCGGATCGAGGTGAAGCTGGACGAGGGGTCGAGGATCATGAACCCATATTCAAAGCGCAGCCCGATACGTTTCAGCGTGGCGACGGCGGCCAGGTTCTGCTCGACGCTGATGTCCTTGCCCAGCACGTCAAGCCCGCCAATATCGCCGGACTCAAGCCCCATGTAGACCAGAAACAACCCGGCGGCCTTCATCTCCAGAAGCAGTTCGGAATCAACGGCATCGGCGCGGCAGTTGATCTTCCAGGCGATCTTGTCGGCAAGCCCGGCCCGGTGAATTTCGGCGATCAGCCGACGGGCCCACTTCTTCCAGTTCGGGCCGAAGATCGGGAAATCATCGTCCTGAAACAGAAAGACCGAGATGCCCTGATCATGGTGCAGCCAGGCCATTTCCTCGACCACCGCCTCGGGCGCCCTGAGGCGGACGACCTTGCCCGGTGCTGTCCGGTAAAAGGTGTGGATCGAACAGAAGGAACAGGTCCGCGCGCAGCCCCGGCTGGCCAGAAGCGAGGTGAGCGGCTGGCCGAGGATCTCTTTCGGCGCAACCTCGCGCGCGGGCCAGGGCAGATCGTCAAGGTCATGCAGCAGCGCGCGTTGGGAACTGCAGGCGGAATGCCCGTCAGCCGTCCGGTGGATGATGCCGCCGACCTGCCGCCAGTCCGCGCCGGTCGTCAGCGCGTCGGCCAGTTCCAGCAGCGTCAGCTCGCCCTCGAACTGCGCGACGGAATCAAGCTCCGGCACCTCGGCCAGTGCGGCCGCCGGGTTCAGCGACGGGAAATGACCGCCCATCGTCAGATGGCAGGTGACGCCGTTGGCCCGCAGGCTGCGGATCTGGTCGCGGTAGCGGCGGATATAGAACTGGAAGATCAGGGAAAAGCCGACCAGCGCCGGGTTTTCGCGCCGGCAGATGGCCACCAGATCCTCGGGTGCTGCGGTCACATCGGCGATGATGACGCGGTAGCCAAAGGCCCGCAGCGTCGAGGCGAGATAGCCAAGCCCGAGGTTGGCCTGTTTCAGGAACCCGACCAGAAGGATGGGCCGGTCCGTCTGCCGGGGCCGCGCGGCAAACGTCGCCGCGTCCCGGCCGGTGAAGGCGGTTTTCATGATGGTCTCCGGTTGGGGGCGGCAAGGTGGCGGGCGGCCCCCCGGGAGCATGGGGCCGCCGCGCCCTGGCAAACGTCGGGCCGGTCAGCCCGCGATCACCCTTTGAATCTGGCCGATGGCCTCAAGCTCGGTCTTCAGATGGGCCGTCGTCTTGTCCAGCCTGACCCGGAAAAGATCGACCCTCTGGCGGTCGGTCAGAATATCCAGAAGCCACGGCGGCACCGGGTCGCTGACCAGGTCGGGGATGAACCTCAGGCGCGAACTCTCGGACAGCATTTCGAAATCAGAGATGGGTTTCTTCACGGCTTTTCTCCTATGTGGGGACAAAAGCTCTCACCGCGGGAAAGCAGGGTGAAGGTAACACTTTACGTTGCGTTACCCGAGTGGGGTTTTCCATACCGCAAAATGCGAAAGGGCCCGGGGGTTGATCCCGGGCCCTTGATGCGGTTTTCGGATGGCGTCAGGTGCGGGCGCGGCGTCCGCCACGGCGGCCGCTGGCGGCGGCGCTGGCGGCGGCCGAGGCCTCGGCAAAGGTCATGCCGCTTTCGACGGCCTCAAGCACTTTCGAGAAGCGGATCCATTCGCCGCCGTTCGGATCGTGGTTCATCAGCATGTTGGCGGCGCGGATCGCCTCCATCTCGACCTGGCGGACCGGGTTCATGATGGCGCTGGTCATGCCCGCCGAAATCGCCATCGGCAGGAAGGCCGCGTTGATCCCGTGGCGGTTCGGCAGGCCGAACGAGATGTTCGAGGCGCCGCAGGTCGTGTTGCAGCCCAATTCCTCGCGCAGGCGCTTGACCAGCGCAAAGACCTGCTGGCCCGCCGTCGCCATGGCGCCAACCGGCATGACCAGGGGGTCGACGACGATGTCATGGGCCGGAATGCCGAAATCGGCGGCGCGCTGGACGATCTTCTTGGCCACTTCGAAACGGACATTCGGATCTTCGGAAATGCCGGTGTCGTCGTTCGAGATCGCGACGACCGGCACATTGTATTTCTTGACCAGCGGCAGCACCAGTTCCAGCCGCTCTTCCTCGCCGGTGACCGAGTTCAGCAGCGGGCGGCCCTCGGCGGCCTCAAGCCCGGCCTTCAGCGCGCCCGGAACCGAACTGTCGATGCACAAAGGCACATCGACCAGACCCTGCACCAGCCGGACCATGCTGGTCATCAGGGGCGGCTCGGTCTCGTTCGGGTTGGGGTTCGAGTTGTAGACAACGCCCGCGTTGATATCGAGAACCATGGCGCCGCAGGCGACCTGTTCCAGCGCGTCCTTCTCGACGGTCGAAAAGTTTCCGGCCTCAAGCTCGGCGGCCAGCTTCTTGCGGCCGGTCGGGTTGATCCGTTCGCCGATGACGCAGAAGGGCTCGTCAAAGCCGATGATGACGGTTTTGGTTTTGGATTCCAGGACTGTGCGGGTCATTGTCTCACCTTGTCTATCAGCTTTGCGCGGCGGGAGTGGCGCCTTGTCCGCCATTCTCGATCGCCCATGTGGCGTTGGTCGTGATCCCGCCCAGCGGGAAGAAATGCACGGATTCGATGCCGAAGTCGGGGTTGGCGGCCTTGTGCGCAGCCAGCTCGGCGACAAATTCGTTGGGTTCGTAAGGCAGAAGAAGCTTGGTCACGTCAAGTGCGCGTTTCTGCAGGACCCGCAAAGACGGGCCGACACCGCAGGCGATGGCGAATTTGATCAGCGTCTGCAGCTTGGCCGGGCCCGCGACGCCGATATGGACGGGCAGGCTGATCCCTTCGGCGTTCAGCCGGTTCACCCATTCGATCACCGGGCCCGCCTCAAAGCAGAACTGGGTGGCGATGGCCATTCTGGCGTCGGTCCGTTCGCTGAAGGCCTGCTTCCAGCGCAGCGCCTCAAGCACGTTCCTGTCGGACCCGTCGGGGTCGATGTCCTTGTTCCCCTCGGGGTGGCCTGCGACATGAAGCCGCTCGAACCCGTCGAAAAGCCCGGTTTCGATCAGCTGCATCGAGCAGTGGAAGTCACCGTGCGGCGTCGTCAGCCCGCCGCCGAGCAGCAGCGCCTGCTTGACGTCGGCCTCGCCCTTGTAGCGGGCCAGCCAGTCGGCAAGTTCGGCCTTGCTGCGGATCACGCGGGCCGGGAAGTGCGGCATGACGTTGAAGCCTTCGGCGGTCAGCCGCCTGGCGGTGGCGACCATGTCCTCGATCGGGGTGCCGTCGATATGGGCGATGTAGACCCGGGTCCCCCTGGGCAGGATGGCGCGGAAGTCCGCGACCTTTTCAGCCGTGCGCGGCATGACCTCGATCGAATAGTTCTTCAGGAACCCTTCGATCACCGCCTTGTCGACGGTGGGCGCGGCCTCTTTCTTGCGGAAACTGAACAATGCCATTTCGGCTCTTTCTCCCCGGGGTCTTGCTTTGGTCTCAGGTCCAGCCGTCGTTGGCGATCAGGGCCTTGATACGCTCTTGGTCATATTCGGCGTCGATCCGGGCCGCTTGCGCGGAAGCGACCGCCTCGTCATCGCCTTCGACCTCGAACGGCGCGGCCTTGCGCCATTCGGCCAGATAGGCGTCGGTCCCGGCAGCGCCGATCTTCATGGCGCAGCGGTCGATGGCCTGTTCGAAACGTTCCGGCAGCGGCTTTTTCACCCCGCGGCGTCCCTTGCCGACGATGACCTGTGCCGGGATGTCCCGCCAGTAAACGATCGTCACGTCTGCCATTTGCGGCCTCCTTCGTCATTGACCCTGATAGCGCTCGTTTCGCGACATGATTGGTCGGATTTCGACATGGCGCGCGGTCCGAGCGACCTGTGTGAAACTGGCACAACAGCGGCGGCATGGCGAACGGGTTTTAAGGGGCGACGGTCCGGACCGGGTCGCGGTCAGTCTGCCCGGAGGGTGATGTCGGCGGCGGCAGACCCGGTCAGCACGGTCATGATGTTCGGCAGGTCATTGCCGTCGATCCAGGCGCGGGCCTCGGCCTCGGTCTTGCCATAGGTCGCCCAGCGGTCCCTGAGACGCGCCTCCAGCACCGGCAGGGGGACGTCGATGCGGATGGTCAGATCAAACAGCGGCCGCAGGTCGCGCCAGTGCGGCTGGTCAAGCAGAAGATAGTTGCCCTCGATGATCAGGATGCGGTGGGCGGGCCCGACAATGAAGGCGCCCGCGCGTGACAGTTCCAGGCTGCGGTCGAAGACCGGGATCGCCACCTCGTCCCCGGTCCGCAGGCGCGCAAGCAGATGGGCAAAACCCCCGACGTCGAACGTCTCGGGGGCGCCCTTGCGGTGGCGGAGGCCGCGCGCGGTCAGGACGGCGTCGTCATAGTGAAACCCGTCCATCGGCACGACACAGGCCGTTGGCCCGATGGCGGTGGCAAGCGCGGCGGCCAGCGTCGACTTGCCCGCACCGGGCGCACCGGCGAGGGCAACGAAGACCCGCGCCCCGCCCGCAGCCCGGCCGAGGATCAGCCGGGCAAGCTCGTCCGTCCTCATGCCTCGGCCCCGACGCCTTCGGGCAGTTTGGCGCCGGTCATGAAGGCCACGGCGTCGGACATGCTGTGTTCCCTGGGGTTGATGACGCAGAGCCGGCGGCCAAGGCGGTGGATATGGACGCGGTCGCAGACCTCGAACACATGCGGCATGTTGTGGCTGATCAGGATGATCGGAATGCCCCGCGCCCGCACGTCCTTGATCAGGTCCAGAACGCGGCGGCTTTCCTTGACCCCCAGCGCCGCCGTCGGTTCGTCAAGGATCACGACCTTCGACCCGAAGGCCGCCGCCCGCGCCACGGCAACGCCCTGACGCTGGCCGCCCGACAGGGTCTCGACCGCCTGGTCGATGTTCTGGATCGTCATCAGGCCCAGCTCGCTCAGCTTTTCGCGGGCGAAGGCCTTCATCCGGGTGCGGTCGGTCATTCGCAGCACATTGCCCATGAACCCCGGCTTGCGCCATTCGCGGCCCAGAAACATGTTGTCGGCGATCGACAGGGCGGGCGACATGGCCAGCGTCTGATAGACCGTCTCGATCCCGGCCTTGCGGGCGTCGTCGGGCGAGCGGAAGTGGATCGCCCGCCCCTCGAGCTCGATCGTGCCGTGATCTGGGGTGACGGCCCCCGACAGGGCCTTGATCAGCGTCGACTTGCCCGCGCCATTGTCGCCGATCACGCCCAGGATCTCGCCGGGGTAAAGGTCGAAGTCGGCGCCGTTCATGGCCACGACGGTGCCGTAGCGCTTCATCAGGCCACGGGCCTTGATGATCGGTTGCTGGTCGCTCACTTCGAGGCCCTCCGCAGATATTGGTCCAGGGCAACGGCGATGATGACAAGGCAGCCGGTGGCAAAGGTCTGCCAGTAGCTGTCGACACCCGCCAGCGACAGGCCGGTGACAAAGACGCCGACGATGATGGCGCCGAGAACCGATCCGACGATCGACCCGCGCCCGCCGAACAGCGAGGTGCCGCCGATCACCACGGCGGTGATGCTGTCAAGGTTGATCGTCTCGAACCCGATGGGCGAGATGGTGCCAACCCGGCCGATGGCGACCCAGGCCGTGAAGCCGCAGATGAAACCGGCAACGCCGTAGACCGCGATCAGGGTCTTGTCGACGGCGATGCCCGACAGCATGGCCGCATCGGGGTCATCGCCCATGGCATGGACATGGCGGCCCCAGGCCGTGCGGTTCAGCACATACCAGGCGATCAGCGCGGTGATCAGCAGCATGATCATGCCATAGGTCACGGTCGCGCCGAAAAACTTGAACTTGTTGCCAAAGAACAAAAGCGCGCTGGCCTTGGCCTCGATATCGACATTGCGGATCGATTCCGAATGGGAATAGGCTAGCTTCAGCGCCCGGAAGATCGACAGGGTGCCAAGGGTGACGATGAAGGGCGGCAGCTTGACCTTGGCGACGAGAAAGCCGTTGAACAGGCCCAGCAGCGTGCCGACCCCGATCCCGACGACGATGGCAATGGGCGCTGGGACGTTCTGATTGACGGCAAGGTTGCCCATGACCAGCGACGACAGGATCAGCACCTCGCCGACGGCCAGGTCAATGCCGGCCGTCAGGATCACCACCGTCTGCGCCAGCGCGATAAAGCCGGTCACGGTGACCTGCTGCAGCACCGTCGTCAGCGCGCCGAGACCCAGAAAGCGCGGGTTGACCAGGCCGAAGGCCAGCACCGCGATGATCAGCACCAGCGCCGGAATCAAGGTCGGATTGTCACGCAATCGTCCCCGCAGAACCGAGATCAGCGTCTTGTCGTCCTTGGCGAACTGGGCGACCTGCCTGTCGGCCTGATCGAGCTTTGCCTCGAAGTCCGAGATGGTCTTGGTTGGTGTGTCGTGCGTGCTCATCGATCTGATTGCCCCCGTCCTGTCCTTCATAGCCGCTGGAATCCGGCCCCCTGGGTGAAGCCCTCTGTATGAAGAAGGGCGAGTGTAAACCCGCCCTTCCGTTGATCAAGTCAGACCGGTGGACGGTGGATCAGCCCCAGCAAAGCTCGGTGCCTTTGGTCGAGTCGATCGACTCGACGCCGGCGGCCGGCTTGTCGGTGACAAGGTTGACGCCGGTGTTGAAGAAGGTCAGCCCGTCAGTGGCGGCCGGTTTGGTCCCGTCCTTGGCAAAGGCGACGATCGCCTCGACACCTTTCGAGGCCATGAGCAGCGGATATTGCTGCGAGGTGGCGCCGATGATCCCGGCCTTGACGTTGGCAACGCCCGGGCAGCCGCCGTCGACCGAGACGACCAGCGCGGTCTTGCCTGCGGCCTTCAGCGCCTGGAAGGCGCCTTCGGCGGCGGGTTCGTTGATCGTGTAGACGACATTGATGTCGGGGTCCTTGGCCAGCAGGGTTTCCATGGCGGTCTGGCCGCCGGCCGCCGAGGCCTCGGACGATTCATGACCGATGACGCGGGCATCTTTCTCCGAGCCCATGACCGTCAGGTCGGGCACTTCAATGCCGAAGCCTTTCAGAAAGCCGGTGTCGCGGGCGACGTCGACCGAGATATTGTCCTTGTTGATGTCCAGCATCGCGATCTTGGCCGAAGCGACGCCATCAGGCCCGAGGGTTGCCGCGGCCCACTGGCCGATCAGAAGGCCAGCCTGGAAGTTGTCGGTGGCAAAGGTCATGTCCTGGGCGTCGGCATCGGCCAGGGCCGTGTCCAGCGCGATGACCAGAATGCCGGCCTCGCGGGCGGCCTTCAGGGCCGGTCCGACCGAGTCGTTCGAGGGCGTGATCAGGATGCCCTTGGCGCCGGCGGCGACGCAGTTTTCGATGGCGGTGATCTGCGGGGCGGCGTCGCCGTCCTTTTCGCCGGCATAGGCCTGGAAATCCAGACCGGCGGCGGTGGCGGCCTGTTCGGCGCCTTCCTTCATCTTCACGAAGAACGGGTTGGTGTTGTTCTTGGTGATCAGGCAGGCCAGATCGGCCGCCGAGGCGGTGCCTGCCATCAGGGCAAGCGCCGCCGCGCCCAGAAGGGCGGTTGTCTTGAATTTCATATATTCCTCCCGACGGGGGATATGGTCCCCCTCATGTTTAGCCGCGCCGGGTCATCCGCCCGGCGGTGATCATAGAAAAGCCGATTCGGGACTGTCCGTCAACATAAATAAATAAAGTTGATTTAATATTGACAGTCCGCCGCCTGCCGCGCAGTTTAAGGGGGCGGGCCTGCCGCGAACGTCCAGGGGGAACGCCCGGTGCTGATTGGAATACCATCTCTTCTCGGGCCCGAGATGCTGGCCTGTCTGCGCGCCATGGGGCATGGCGACGAGCTGGCGATCGTCGACGGCAACTACCCGGCGCTTGCGGCCGCGCGGCGGCTGATCCGCGCGGATGGACACCCGCTGATCCCGGTTCTGGACGCGGTCCTGACGGTCCTGCCGCTGGACACTGTCGTGCCGGATGCGGTCTTTCGCACAGGCTGGATGAACGATCCCGGCCTTGACGCGCCGATCCACCGCGAAATCGACCTGCTGGTGCGCGACCGGACCGGTTTTGCGGTGAAACCGCTGGCCGGCGAGGCGTTTTACGACAGGGTGCGACACTGCCACGCAGTGTTTGCATCGTCGGAACCCGCGCTTTATGCAAACGTCATCCTGCGCAAAGGCGTTGTCGCGCCGCCAGTGCCCAAGGATATTACGCAACACGCCTGATCATGAACGAGCCGCCGGTTGAAAGAAGGAACGCAGACCTGACGCTGAGGGGATCGAACCAGTCGGGGATGCGGGCGCATAACGAACGCCTGTTCCTGTCGCTTGTCCGTCAGAACGGGCCGCTGGCCAAGTCCGACCTGGCGCGGATGACCGGCCTTTCGGCGCAGACCGCCTCGGTGATCATGCGCGAGCTGGAAAACGACGGGCTGTTCCTGCGCGGCAAGCCGGTGCGCGGCAAGATCGGCCAGCCCTCGGTGCCGATGGAGCTGAACCCGGACGGCGCCTTCTTTCTGGGGCTGAAGATCGGCCGCCGGTCGACCGACCTGACGCTGATCGACTTTCTTGGCCGCGTCCGCGCGTCCGAGCGTGGCATCCATCGCTATCCGACCCCGGAAGGGATATTCGCCTTTCTGCGCCGGGCGCTTGGTCAGGTGACGGGGGCGCTGGAACCCGACCTGCGGTCACGGATTGCCGGGATGGGCGTGGCGATGCCGTTCCGGATGTGGGACTGGGGGGCGGTGATCGGCGCGCCGCCCGGCGCGATGCAGGCCTGGCGCGATGTCGACATGCAGACCAGTCTGGAAGAGATCGCCGGGCTGCCGGTCTATATCCAGAACGACGCCAGCTCTGCCTGCGGGGCCGAACTGGTCTTCGGCACGGGCGAGCGGCCGCGGAATTTTCTGTACTTCTACCTTGGCACCTTTGTCGGTGGCGGCCTGGTGATCGGCGGCCAGCTGTTTCTGGGCGCCACCGGCAACGCCGCCGGTGTCGGCTCGATGCCGGTCCCGGGCGGGGGGGGGCGGATGCAAAGCCTGATCGGCGCGGCCTCGATGCAGTCGCTGGCCGATGCGATGGCCGCCAATGGCGAAAATGCCGACCATCTTTGGGAACAGGCGAACGTCTGGCGGGTCAGCGCGCCGGTTCTGGACGACTGGCTTGACCGGACCGCGCGCGGGCTGGCCTGGGCGACCCTGTCGGCCACGGCACTTCTGGAACTGGATGCGGTGCTGATCGACGGCTGGATCCCCTCGGACATCCGGTCCGAGATCACGGCGCGGGTCGCGAAGGCGCTTCGCGCGCTCGACACCGCCGGGGTCGTCCTGCCCGCCGTGCGCGAGGGCACGATCGGCGCCTTTGCGCGATCGCTTGGCGCGGCGGCCATTCCCTTGTCGCAACGCTATCTGATAGACCAGAATGCAACAGGCCGGACCTGACCGGAGGAACAGCGCGCGATGACAGGGGCTGCGGCCGTCAGGGCAGGGCAGGGCGGTGGGTGTTGGAATGCGCGATCTGGTGATCTTCGACTGTGACGGTGTTCTGATCGACAGTGAAATCATCAGCGCCAGCATGCTGATCGAGGAACTGGCACAGCTCGGCGTGCGCATCGACCTGGCCTATGTGGCCGAACATTTTCTGGGCCGCAGCTATCCCGTGGTGATGGAACAGCTGCGCCGCGAGTTCAGTCTGGAACTGCCGCCCGGGTTCGAGGATCAGTATCGCGAACGGTTGCTGGCCGCCTTCCAGACCGACCTGCGCCCGATGCAGGGCATCCGCGAACTGACCGAGGCGCTGAACGTCCCCTTCTGCATCGCGACCTCGTCCAGCCCCCGGCGCGCGGCCTTTTCGCTGAACCTTGTCGGGCTTGGCCATTTTGCCGGGGACCGGCTGTTCACCGCCTCGCAAGTCAGTCACGGCAAGCCCGCCCCCGACCTCTTTCTTTTCGCCGCAGCGCAAATGGGTGTTGACCCGTCGCGCGCACTTGTGATCGAGGACAGCCTCACCGGCGTGCGCGCCGCCCTTGCGGCAAGGATGGAGGTGTGGCGTTTTGTCGGTGGCAGTCACCTCGGCGCCGACGTTCCGGACGAGCCTCTTGACGCGCGGCCACATCGCAGATTTGCATCGTTCGGCGACTTTTTTCAGATCGCCCCGGAATTGAAGAGGCGCGGATGAGCCGCACGGATAACGAGTTGACGCAACAGGATGTGGCGGCAAGGGCCGGGTGGCTTTACTATGTCGGGGGCCTGACCCAGGATCAGATCGCCGCCGAACTCGGCGTCAGCCGCCAGCGGGCGCAGCGGCTGGTCAGCCGGGCGATGACCGAAGGGCTGATCCATGTCCGGCTGAACCACCGGATCAGCGCCTGCCTTGATCTTGAACAGGCAATGACCGACGCCTTCGGTCTGACCCGCTGCCGGGTGGCGCCCGATCTTGGCCCTGGCGGCGATCCGGTCCGGGCGATCGGCCCGTCGGCGGCGGCGGAACTGGAGCGGTTCCTGCGCCAGCCCGAGCCCCTGGTCGTGGCCTTTGGCACCGGGCGGGCGATGCGCGGCATGATCGACGCGCTGGAACCGATCGACGCGCCGCAGCACCGGCTGGTGTCGCTGAACGGCAATATCGCGCCCGACGGGTCGGCCTCGTTCTTCGACGTCGTCATGCGCATCGCCGACAAGGTCCGCGCCCCGCATTATCCGCTGCCGATCCCGGTCATCTCGCCCACCGTCGCCGAGAACGAGGCGTTCAACGCCCTGCCACCGGTCCGCCGGGTCATGGAACTGGCGCGGTCGGCGGATGTGGTCTTTGCCGGGGTCGGCCAGATGTCGGCCGACGCGCCGCTTCGCGCCGACGGTTTCGTGACCGAAGCCGAACTGGCCAGCATGCAAAAGGCCGGGGCGGCGGGCGAGGTCGCGGGCTGGGTCTATGACCGCGAGGGCAATTACGTCGATGTCGGCACCAGCCGCCGGACCGGCGGCATCCGGGTCGAGCCGGGGCTTGACCGGCCCGCCATCGGCGTGGCGGCGGGGCCGTCGAAAGTGTCGGCCATCCGCGCGGCGCTGACCTCTCGAATCCTCAACGGACTCGTCACCGACGAATCGACGGCCCGGGCGATTCTCCGCCGTTGAAAAAATTCGGTTCTTGTCGCCTAATCGAAAAACTTACTTGACGATTCTGCGACGGGCTGAGTAATTGCTCGACAGGCGATGAAATGCTCAATCGCTCATGTGGGAGGAAATCTATGACAAGAACACTACGCGCGCTTTTGGGCGCGACGGCTTTGTGCGCCCTGGCGAACGGCGCAATGGCCGAAGCAACGACCATCACCGTCGCCACCGTGAACAACGGCGACATGGTGCGTATGCAGGGCCTGATGGACGATTTCTATGCCAAGAACCCCGACATCAAGGTCGAATGGGTCACGCTGGAAGAGAACGTCCTGCGCCAGAACGTCACCACCGATATCGCCACCAACGGCGGTCAGTATGACGTGATGACCATCGGCACCTATGAAGTTCCGATCTGGGGCAAGCAGGGCTGGCTTGTCAGCCTGAACGACCTGCCCGCCGACTATGACGCTGCCGACATCCTGCCCGCCATTGCCGGCGGCCTGACCGTTGACGGCAACCTTCTGGCTGCGCCCTTCTACGGCGAAAGCTCGATGGTCATGTACCGCAAGGACCTGATGGAAGCCGCCGGCATGACCATGCCCGACGCTCCGACCTGGGCGGACATCGAAAAGGCCGCGGCCGCGATGACGGCCAAGGACAAGGAACAGTACGGCGTCTGCCTTCGCGGCAAAGCCGGCTGGGGCGAGAACATGGCCTTCCTGACCGCCATGTCCAACTCGTTCGGCGCCCGCTGGTTTGACGAAAACTGGGTTGCCCAGTTCGATCAGCCCGAGTGGAAAGCCACCCTCGACTTCTACCTGAACCTGATGAACAACTACGGCCCGCCCGGCGCGTCGAACAACGGCTTCAACGAAAACCTGACCCTGTTCAACCAGGGCCACTGCGGCATGTGGATCGACGCGACCGTCGCGGCGAGCTTCGTGACCGGCAAGGACTCGACGGTTGCCGACAAGGTTGGCTTCGCCCTGGCGCCGGACAACGGCCTCGGCAAGCGCGGCAACTGGCTCTGGGCCTGGTCGCTGGCCATCCCGGCTTCGTCGCAGAAGCAGGACGCTGCCAAGGCGTTCATCAACTGGGCGACCAACAAGGACTACCTCGCCCTGGTTGCCAGCAAAGAAGGCTGGGCGAACGTTCCTCCGGGCACCCGCACCTCGCTTTATTCCAACGAGGAATATGCGAAAGTGCCGTTCGCCAAGATGACGATCGACAGCATCAACTCGGCTGACCCGACCCAACCGACTGTGAAGCCGGTTCCCTACGTCGGCGTCCAGTTCGTCGCTATCCCCGAGTTTGCGGGCATCGCGACTTCGGTTGGCGAACTCTTCTCGGCCGCTCTGGCTGGCCAGTCCTCGGGCGATGACGCCCTGGCTGCTGCCCAGAAACTGGTCTCTGAAGAAATGACTGCCGCAGGCTACGTCAAGTAACAACAACGAAGTCGGCCCCCTCTCGGCCGGCTTCGTTACGACCCCTGCGCCTGACTGGCGCGGGGGTCCTCGCGGCCTTACGCGACACGCCCCCGCCATCAGTTCGGAGAGCTTAGTCAAATGTCCACCGAATCTACACGTTCGTCTGCGCGACTGATGGTTGCGCCCTCGGTCCTCCTTTTGTTCATCTGGATGATCGTACCCCTGCTGATGACGATCTGGTTCTCGTTCCGGGTCTACCGGCTTCTGACACCGGATCGCACCGGCTTTGTCGGCTTCAGCAACTACACATGGTTCTTCAATTCGCCGGACTTCTGGCTGGCGATTTCGAACACGCTTCTGCTGGTCGGTGGCGTTCTGGCGATTACCATCATCCTCGGCATCCTGATCGCGCTTCTGATCGACCAGCCCGTCTGGGGTCAGGGACCGCTGCGCATTCTGGTGATCTCGCCCTTCTTCGTCATGCCGCCCGTGGCGGCGTCGATCTGGGAAAACCTGTTCATGCATCCCCAGAACGGGCTTTTCGCCGCCATTTCGCGAATGTTCGGGGCCGAGCCGATCCTGTTTCTGGAAAACCACCCGATGGCCTCGGTCGTCACGATCGTCGCCTGGGAATGGCTGCCGTTCGCAACGCTGATCCTGCTGACCGCGCTTCAGTCGCTCTCCTCGGAACAGCTTGAGGCCGCAGAGATGGACGGGGCGTCGGCGCTGAGCCGGTTCCGCTTCATCGTCCTGCCGCACCTGACACGGTCGATCACGGTTGTCGTGCTGATCCAGACGATCTTCCTGCTGGGCATCTTCGGTGAAATCTTCACCACCACGCAGGGCGGCCCGGGTTCGGCGTCAACGACGCTGCCCTACATGATCTACAAGCAGGCGCTGATCGCCAAGGATATCGGGCGTGCGGCGGCTGGCGGGATCATCGCGGTCATCCTTGCGAACATTGTCGCGGTCTTCCTGATGCGCAGCATCGGCAAGCATCTCGACGCCTGAGCCCAGAAACCGGAGATCCAACATGGCACGCACAGTTACTCCCCGCCGCAAGATCCTGGTTACGCTGGCCGCATGGTCCGTCGCTTTCCTGATCTTCTTCCCCGTCCTCTGGACGATCCTGACCAGCTTCAAGACCGAAGCCAGCGCGGTGGCCTCACCGCCTGAATTCCTCGGCGCCGACTGGACGCTTGAAAATTATGCCGAGGTCTGGTCGCGGTCCGACTATCCGAGGTTCTTCTGGAACTCGGTCGTCATCTCGATCGGCTCGACCCTGCTGGGTCTGCTGATCGCGATCCCCTCGGCCTGGTCGATGGCCTTCGTTCCGGGCAAGCGGACCAAAGACCTGCTGATGTGGATGCTTTCGACCAAGATGATGCCGGCGTCCGCCGTGCTGATCCCGATGTATCTGATCTTCCAGCGCACCGGCCTGTTCGACACCCGTATCGGCCTGGTTCTGGCCCTGATGCTGATGAACCTGCCGATCATCATCTGGATGCTTTACACCTACTTCAAGGAAATCCCCGGCGAGATCCTTGAAGCCGCGCGGATGGACGGGGCCAGCCTCAAGAACGAGGTTCTCCACGTCCTGACACCGATGGCGGTTCCGGGCATTGCCTCGACGATGCTGCTGAACGTCATCCTCGCCTGGAACGAGGCCTTCTGGACGATCACGCTGACGACCGTGAAAGCGGCACCGCTGAGTGCCTTCATCGCCAGCTTCTCAAGCCCGCAGGGGTTGTTCTATGCGAAACTCAGCGCGGCCAGCACCATGGCTATCGCTCCGATCCTGATCCTTGGCTGGTTCAGCCAAAAACAACTGGTACGCGGCCTGACCTTTGGCGCGGTGAAATGAGGAAATCATGGGACAGATCACTCTAAAACAGGTCCGTAAGTCGTTTGGCGATGTGCATGTCATCCCCAGTGTCGATCTTGACATCAAGGACGGCGAGTTCGTCGTGTTCGTCGGCCCGTCGGGTTGCGGCAAGTCCACGCTGCTGCGTCTGATCGCCGGGCTTGAGGATACGTCTTCGGGCACGATCAGCATCGACGGCAAGGATGCAACTGCCCTGCCGCCCGCCAAGCGGGGTCTGGCGATGGTGTTCCAGTCATATGCGCTTTACCCGCATATGTCGGTGCGCAAGAACATCGCCTTCCCGCTGAAGATGGCCGGTCTCGACCCGGCGGCCATCGAACGCAAGGTGGCCTCGGCGGCCAAGGTCCTGAACCTGACCAACTACCTGGACCGTCGCCCCGGCCAGCTTTCGGGCGGCCAGCGGCAGCGGGTGGCGATCGGCCGTGCCATCGTGCGTGAACCGGCGGCGTTCCTCTTCGACGAACCGCTGTCGAACCTTGACGCGGCGCTTCGCGGCAACATGCGGCTTGAGATCACCGAGCTGCACCAGACCCTGAAGACGACGATGATCTACGTGACCCACGACCAGGTCGAAGCCATGACCATGGCCGACAAGATCGTGGTCCTGCAGTCGGGCAATATCGAGCAGGTCGGCAGCCCGCTTGAACTTTACAACCACCCCGCCAACGTCTTCGTCGCAGGGTTCATCGGCAGTCCGCGGATGAACCTGATCGAAGGCGCCGATGCGGCCGCGATGGGCGCCAAGACCATCGGTGTCCGTCCCGAACATCTTGACCTCTCGACCTCGGGCGGCAAGTGGCAGGGCACGGTCAACGTCGCCGAACGGCTGGGGTCCGACACGTTCCTGCACGTCACCGTGCCGAACGTCGGCCAGATGACCGTCCGGGCCGACGGTGACATGAACGTCGGCCACGGCGATACGATCTACCTGACGCCGCAGGCGAACCGCGTCCACCGCTTTGGCCAAGACGGCAAGGCGCTTGCATGAGACTGAACGGCAAAGCTGCGCTGATCACCGGCGCGGCGCGTGGGATCGGGTTTGAATTCGCCCGATCCTACATTGCCGAAGGCGCGACCGTGGCATTGGCCGATGTCAATGCCACGGCCGTAACTCGCGCGGCAGAAAGTCTGGGCCCGATGGCCCATGCCGTTGTGCTGGATGTCACGGATCAGGCCTCGATTGATGCCGGGTTCGCCGCTGCCGTCGAAAAGATGGGCAAGCTTGACATACTGATCAACAATGCCGCGCTTTTTTCCGCAGCCCCCATCGCCGAGATCGACCGCCGCGACTATGACCGGCTGTTCGCGGTGAATGTCGCGGGAACCCTGTTCTGCCTGCAGGCCGCGGCGCGCCACATGATTGCGCGGGGGCAGGGCGGCAAGATCATCAACATGGCCAGTCAGGCCGGGCGGCGCGGCGAGGGTCTGGTGGGCGTCTATTGCGCGACCAAGGCCGCCGTCATCAGCCTGACCCAGTCGGCCGGCCTGAACCTGATCGCCCATGGCATCAACGTCAACGCCATCGCCCCCGGCGTCGTCGACGGCGAGCACTGGGACGGTGTTGACGCCTTTTTCGCGAAATATGAAAACCGCGCCCCGGGCGAGAAAAAGCGCCTTGTCGGGCAGGCGGAGCCCTTTGGCCGGATGGGCACGGCGCAGGATCTGACCGGAATGGCGATCTTTCTCGCCACGTCCGAGGCGGACTATGTCGTCGCGCAGTGTTTCGGCGTCGACGGCGGCAACTGGATGGCCTGACCGGTGTCGGTTCCCCCGCACCGGCAAGGCCATGACGTCATTTCTGCCCTGCGGCTGGTCGCAGGGGCGCAACCTTCCATGTCGACGGCGGCATGCTGAAATTATCCGAGGCTCACATGACAAATTCCAATGATCTCACCGTCGCCCTTCCTGCCTACGACCGCAGCAAGCTGAAGCCCGGCATCGTCCATATCGGGCTCGGCAATTTTCACCGGGCGCATATGGCCGTCTATCTCGACGATCTCTTTGCGCTGGGCGAAAGCCATGACTGGGCGATCATCGGCGCCGGTGTGCGGGCGCCCGACGCCGCCATGCGCGATGCGATGA
Source organism: uncultured Frigidibacter sp. (assembly GCA_964582215.1). Classification (GTDB taxonomy): domain Bacteria; phylum Pseudomonadota; class Alphaproteobacteria; order Rhodobacterales; family Rhodobacteraceae; genus TMP-24. The sequence goes on along the minus strand of CAZORV010000012.1, from coordinate 1,515 downwards.
AGGGGCAGGATTGCCTGTCGACGATCATCGAGCTGGACCCCAAGGGGCGCCGTGCCCGGCGCGTCGGCGCGATGATCGACTTTGTCGAGGTTCAGCCCGACAATGCCGCGCTGATCGCGGTGATGAGCCGGCCCGAGATTCGCATCGTCTCGCTGACCGTGACCGAGGGCGGCTATTACATCGACGCGGCCACCGGCAAGTTCGACCCCAAACATCCCGACATCGCCCATGATGCCGCAAACCCGGGCAGCCCGCGCACCGCGTTCGGCGCGATCCTGGCCGCGCTCGAGGCGCGCCGCGCGGCCGGGGTTCCGGCCTTTACGGTGATGAGCTGTGACAACCTGCCGGGCAACGGCAAGGTGACCCATGCCGCCGTCGCCGGTCTGGCGCGGCTCCGCGATCCGGCGGTTGCCGACTGGGTCGATGCGACGGTCGCCTTTCCGAACGGCATGGTCGACCGGATCACCCCCGCCACCGGCCCGCGGGAACGGGCGATGGCGGCCGAGTTCGGCCTGTCGGCCGACCCGGTGCCCGTCACCTGCGAGCCCTTCCGGCAATGGGTGCTTGAGGACAATTTCACCAACGGCCGGCCGGCGCTGGAAAAGGTCGGCGTGACCTTCACCGATCAGGTCCATGCGTTCGAGATGATGAAGATCCGCATCCTGAACGGTGGCCATGCGACGATCGCCTATCCGGGCGGGCTTCTCGGCGTCGAGTATGTGCATGAGACGATGACCCATCCGCTGATCCTCGGCCTGATCGACAAGGTCGAGCGCGAGGAGGTGATCCCCTATGTGCCGCCGGTGCCGGGCACCAATATCGGCGACTATTACGCACTGATCCGCTCGCGGTTCCAGAACACCGAGATCGCCGACACGGCGCGGCGCTTGTGCTTTGACGGGTCGAACCGCCAGCCGAAGTTCATCATCCCCAGCCTGCGCGATGCGCTGGCGGCGGGCGGCAAGGTGCAGGGGCTGGCGATGGTCTCGGCGCTCTGGTGCCGCTATTGCTATGGCACCACGGATGACGGCACGCCGGTCGCGGACAATGACCCGAACTGGGCGCGGCTGCAGGCGGCGGCCAAGGCGGCGAAATCCAACCCCGAGGCATGGCTCGCGATGGAAGAGATCTACGGCGCCACGGGCCGCGATCCGGTCTTCCAGGCGGCTTTCGCCCGGGCGCTGGGCGCGATCTGGCGCGACGGCACGGCGGCGGCGCTGAAGGCCTATCTCGCCAGCTGAGGCGGGACCGCCCGACCGGCGCAGGCGCCGCCCTCTGTCGCGATGAACCCAGGCGGTCCCGGGGCGACCTTCCCGCATGAGCGGGGTCGCTCTTCCACTGGAAGATCGGCCTTTTCCGCTCAGCCCGGTGTGGGGAAAGGACTACATCGCCTCAGTCGGCAGGGGCCATCGCCCCTGCCGTCACCGAACGATGCCGCCCGAACCGCCCGGTCGCCCAATGCGACCGGGCAGCGCCTGCCCCTGCGGGGGGCTGGCGCTCCGCGCCATCCGGGGC
>CAZORV010000011.1:30331-31619 GCA_964582215.1 uncultured Frigidibacter sp. | reverse complement strand
CCGCGTCGCGGGCGAACATCTCGACATAGGCCAGCATGTGATGGCCCCAGGTCACGGGCTGTGCGGTCTGCAGATGGGTAAAGCCGGGCATCACCCAACCGGCCCCGGCCTCGGCCTGTGCCAGGAGCGCCTTTTGCAGGGCGGTCAGGCCCGCGATCGCCGCATCTGCCTGATCACGCACCCAAAGCCGGAAATCGGTCGCGACCTGATCGTTGCGCGACCGGGCGGTGTGCAGGCGCCCGGCGGGCTCGCCGATGATCTCTTTCAGCCGGGCCTCGACGTTCATGTGAATGTCTTCCAGCGACGTCCGGAAGGTGAAGTTTCCGCCCTCGATCTCTGACAAGACCGTGAGCAGGCCTTCACGGATCGCCCCGGCATCACTATCAGTCAGGATACCCTGTGCGGCGAGCATCGCCGCATGGGCCCGGCTGCCACGGATGTCCTGGGCATAGAGCCGCTGGTCGAACGAGATCGAGGCGTTGATCGCCTCCATGATCGCGTCGGGTCCGGCGGCGAAGCGCCCGCCCCACATCTGGTTCGAGGCCTGGTCTTTTGTCTTGTCGGTCATGTCCGGCGCCCTGGGAGTGATCATGCGCGTAATCCGCTTTGCCGTCCTCTACACGGGCCTTGCCCTTGGTGCAAATGCGCTGGCGGCGGCCGAGGGTCCGGATCTGGCGCCGTTCCTGACCGGCGACATGGCGAGGCTGGTTCCGGCCGAGGCGCCGGTCGCCCTGCCCGAGGCGGTGCTCGTCGACGAGGCGGACGCGCCGCACGGGCTGGCGGACTACCGGGGCAAGGTGGTTCTGGTGAACTTCTGGGCGACATGGTGCGCGCCCTGCCGGGCCGAGCTGTCGTCGCTCGACCGGTTGCAGGGGGCGCTTGGCGGCGAGGATTTCGCGGTGGTGACCATCGCCAGCGGCCCGAACCCCCTGCCGGCGATCGACAAGCTGTTTCGCGATGACGGGATCACCCGCCTGCCGAAACTCCGCGACCCGCGTCAGACCCTTGCCCGGGGCGTCGGCGTCTTTGGCCTGCCCGCCAGCCTGATCCTTGACCGCGAGGGCCGCGAGATCGCCCGCCTGACCGGCGACGCGGTCTGGGACGGCGCCGAGGCGCAGGCCCTGATCGGCGGGCTGATCGGCCGGTAGGGTGCTGCGGACCTTCGCTCCGGCGCCGGGCCGGGCGGCCCCGCTCATGCGGGAACCTCGTCCGGGGACCATCTCAACCGCCACCGACAGGGGCAGCGCCGGCCCCGGCAGGGGCAGGCGCTGCACGATCGTTCTGGGCC
>CAZORV010000011.1:0-30231 GCA_964582215.1 uncultured Frigidibacter sp. | reverse complement strand
CCCGGGGCGGTGCGTGCGAGCACGCACCCTACCGCTCGCTGATCGGCCGGTAGGGTGCCGCGGACCTTCGCTCCGGCGCCGGGCCGGGCGGCCCCGCCCATGCGGGAACCTCGTCCGGGGACCATCTCAACCGCCACCGACAGGCGCAGCGCCGCCCCCGGCAGGGGCAGGCGCTGCACGATCGTTTTGGGCCCCCGGGGCGGTGCGTGCGAGCACGCACCCTACCGCTCGCTGATCGGCCGGTAGGGCGCTGCGGACCTCGCTCCGGCGCCGGGCCGGGCGGCGCCGCTCATGCGGGAACCTCGTCAGGGGACCATCTCAACCGCCACCGACAGGGGCAGCGCCGGTCCCCGGGCAGGGGCAGGCGCTGCACGGTCGTTCTGGGCCCCCGGGGCGGTGCGTGCGAGCACGCACCCTACCGCCGGGCCCGCACAGTTTTCTCCGACGCCGGGTTGAGCGGGACAAGCCGCTCTTCCGGTGGAAGAGCGGCCCCGCTCATGTGGGAACGTTTCCGCGTGACCGCCTCAGCCTGTACAGCAGAGGGCAGTGCCTGCCCCGGGTGGCGCGAAGCGCCAGCCCCCCGCAGGGGCAGGCGCTGCCCGGTCGCTTTGGGCGACCGGGCGGTGCGGGTGGGACCGTCGCGCGGCGGCAGGGGCGATGGCCCCTGCCGGGTGAGGCGGCGCAGTCTCCTGCCGGGTCAGGCAGCGCAGTCACCTTTCCGGTGCTGAACTGCCGCGCGCCCGGGTCAGCCCTCGGGCTTGGCGTCCTTGTCCTGCAGCGCCGCTGTCGTCGACCGCATCAGCCCGTCAAGCCAGAGGCGCATGCCGTTGATCGCGTCGGAATAGGCGGCGACGGTCGGCGCCGCCGCGGGGACCGCCCCCGAAATTTCGCCGGCGAAGATATAGGGCATCATCGCGACAACCATCGCCGCCACGGCGCTGACGAACCCCTTGCGAAACCCGCTCCGGCGCTGGCGCAGGCTTTCGGGCGCGTCATAGGCCGCCGCATCGCCGCCGCGTTCCGAGGTCGGGCGCAGGGTCGAGTTGATTTCCTCGATATCCGGCAACAGCTCGCGCCGCGAGGCGCGCGGCACCAGTGCCGGGTCAGGCTGGTCGTCGCCGGCGACCGGCGCATCGGGCGCGGCGCGGGGCGGAAGCGGCGGCGCGGGCTGCGGGGGCGGCGGCGCCACCAGCCCCAGGTCGCCCTGGGTTTCCAGCGAACTGCCCTCGGCCTTGCGGGCCGAGGTTTCGCGCTCGGCCTCTTGGCGCAGCACGTCCAGAACGCTGTCGTCCAGCGCCCGCCGTTTCAGCGCAGGCGGCTCGGTCACGACATCGGGCGCTGACGGGGCAATTGCGGCCTCGGGTGGCGCGGCGGGTGGCGCGGTGGATGGCACGGTGGATGGCACGGTGGATGGCACGGCGGGTGGTGCTGCGGGTGCAGCGCTGGCCTCGGCGTCAGCCTCGGCCATTGCGCGCAGCGTCGCGGCCGAATGCTGGAACCAGGTATGGCCGCAGTTCGAACATTGCACGTCCCGACCGTCGGCCGGAATCACCGCCTCGTCGACCTCGTACTGCGCGTTACAATTCGGGCAGATCAGCCGCATGACGTCCCTATATGCTCTCTCGCGCGGGATGAAGTTCGCGGGAAACATCCTCCCGCCCCCGCTCTCTGGTGGTCGCGTGATGTCCGGGGAATAGCGGCAACCGCTTTTCCCCGTCACGCTTCAATGCCTGCAGTCCCGGCCGTTCTGGCCTTTCAATTCCTTCTGTTGTAGCAAGCCCCGGGCAGAGGGCCAAGCCTTTGTGCGGCCGTGCGGCGAAAAGCTTTGCCAGCGTGTGCGCGGGGCCGCGATTCGTCAGGGGGACAGTCAGTTTGATCGAATTCCACGATGTCGGCCTGGGCTATTCGGGGACCGCGCTGCTGGGGGCGGTCACGCTGAAACTGGCGCCCGGGTCGTTCCATTTCCTGACCGGGCCGTCGGGCGCGGGCAAGACCTCGCTGATCAAGCTTTGCTATGGCGAACTTCGGCCGACCAGCGGCCGGATCGAACTTTTCGGCCAGGATCTGGGCACGATGAGCCGGGACGAGACCGCGCGGATGCGGCGGCGGATCGGAATCGTGCATCAGGACTGCCAGTTTCTGGACCACCTGCCGCTGGCCGAGAACGTCGCCCTGCCCCTGCATGTCGCGGGGCTCGAGGCCGACGAGAGCGCACTGGCCGACCTGCTGGGCTGGGTCGGGCTTTCGGCGCAGGCCGGGGCGCTGCCGCCGTCACTGTCGGGGGGCGAACGCCAGCGTGCGGCGCTGGCGCGGGCGGTCATCACCTCGCCCGACATCATTCTGGCGGATGAACCGACGGGCAATGTCGACTGGGATATGTCATTGAGACTTCTGCGACTTCTGACCGAACTGAACCGGATGGGCAAGACGGTGCTGATGGCGACGCATGACCTGAACCTGATCCGCGCCGCCAAGGCGCAGACCTCGGCCCGGGTGCTTCGGATTTCCGGCGGCCGGCTGGCGCTGGCGGGGGCCGACCTGTGATGGGCCGGGTGATGGCACTTCTGGCCGGGACGACGCGGGCCGACCGTGTGGTGCCGCCATCGGGCTATACCGCGACGCTGACGGCGCTGACGGCGGCGGCGATGGCCTTTCTGGCGGTCTTTGCCATGGCGCTGGCGCTGGCGACCGGACGGCTGGCGGACCGCTGGTCGGGGGCACTGGCCAAGGCGGCGACGGTGCGCATCTCGGCGCCTGCCGATCAGCTTGACCGGCAGACCGCCCATGTCCTTGAGGTGCTGGGCCAGACGCCGGGGATCGAGTTCGCCCGCGCCATGACCGCCGACGAGACGCGGGCCCTGCTTGAACCCTGGCTCGGGCCCGACCTGCCGATCGAAAGCCTGCCGATCCCGGCGCTGATCGAGATCACCGAGGGCGATCAGGGCTTTGACGCCGAGGGCCTGCGCCTGCGGCTGGATGCCGAGGCGCCGGGCGCGGTGCTGGACGACCATACGCGCTGGCGCAGGCCGCTGGTCGCCTCGGCGGCGCGGATCAGGGTTCTGGGGCTGTTGTCGCTGGTGCTGATCGGGGCGGCGACGGCGGCGATGATCGCGCTGGCGGCACAGGCGGCGCTGGCGGCCAACGGTCAGGTGATCCGCACGCTCCGGCTGATCGGGGCCGAGGACAGCTATGTCGCCCGCGCCTTTGTCCGGCGCTTTTCGCTCCGGGCGCTGGCGGGGGCGCTTGGCGGCACGCTTCTGGGCACGGCGGCCATCGCCCTGCTACCCGCCGCCGCCGAGGAAGGCGCCTTTCTGACCGGGCTGGGATTTCAGGGCGCCGAATGGCTCTACCCCCTTGCGATTCCGCCGCTGGCTGCCATTGTCGCCTTCGCGGCCACCCGTTTCGCCGCCTTCCGCAGCCTCAGGACCGTCCGATGAGAACTGCCCTGCAATATCTGATGTCGCTGATCTTCATCGGGCAGATGTATCTGTCGATGGCGGTTCTGGCGGTCTTCTGGACCCCGATCGTGCTTTTCCGGCGCGAGGCGGCCTTTGACGCGGTCCATTCCTATACGCGCTGGGTCCGCTGGTCGGCCGCCGTTCTGGTCGGGCTGAAGTCCGAGATTCGTGGCGAGGTGCCGCAGGACGAGGTGCTGATCGCCTCAAAGCACCAGAGTTTCTTCGATATCATCATGATCGTGTCGGCGGTGCCGCGCCCGAAATTCATCATGAAAAAGGAACTGCTCTGGGCGCCGATCCTCGGCTGGTACGCGACGCGCATCGGCTGCGTTCCGGTCGACCGCGGCCGCCGCAGTCAGGCGATGGCCGAGATGGTGGCCAACGTCAAGGCGGGCAGGCAGAAGGCCGGTCAGCTGATCATCTATCCGCAGGGCACCCGCGTCGCGGCCGGGGCGACCAAGCCCTACAAGATCGGCGTGGGCGTGCTGTACGGCGAGCTTGGGCAGGACTGCGTGCCCGCCGCCACCAATGTCGGGGTCTTCTGGCCGCGCCATGGCCTTCTGCGCAAGCCCGGCCTTGCGGTGGTCGAGTTCCTGCCGCGCATCCCCGCCGGCCAGCCGATCGAAAGCTTCATGGCCACGATCGAGCCGGTGATCGAGGGCGCCTCGAACCGGCTGATGGCCGAGGCGGGCTTTGTCGCGCCGACGGGCGGCTGAGATGGCGACCGAGGCCGCCTTTGCCGACTATGTGCTGGATCAGGTGCGGGGCGCAGGCGACGTCGCGGTGCGCAAGATGTTCGGGGAATATGCGCTGTACTGCGATGCGCGGGTTGTGGCGCTGATCTGCGACAATCAGGTGTTTCTGAAACCCCTGCCCGAGGCGCTGGCGCTGATCGCCGCCCCGGTCTACGGCCCGCCCTACCCCGGCGCAAAACCGCATCTTCTGCTGACCGACGAACTGGACGACCCCGCCCTGATGGCCGATCTGGTCCGCGCCCTGGCCGCCGCCCTGCCCCCACCCAAGCCGAAAAAGCCAAAGGCAGCGAAAAGGGGCTGATACGGAATTCATCGAAACGCTGGACGATCTTCACAGCCACTACGGCACCCCGGCCGAGGCGGCGCTGGTCAAGGTCGCACGGCGCATGACGCCCGCCTATCGCAGCTGGATCGAACGCAGCCGTTTTGCAGTTCTTTCGACCGTCGGACCCGAGGGCACCGACGCCAGCCCGCGCGGCGATGACGGACCTGTCGTGCGCGAGCTTGATCCCGGAACCCTGCTGCTTCCGGACTGGCGGGGCAACAACCGCGTCGACTGCCTGCGCAACATCGTCCGGGACCCGCGTGTCAGCCTGATGTTCTTTGTTCCCGGCTCGAACGAGGTGGTCCGGGTCAACGGCCGGGCCCGCCTGACAGCCGACCTGACGCTGCGCGAAAGCTTCGCCCGCGAGGGCAAGTTGCCGCGAACCGTCGCGGTGATCGCCATTGACGAGATTTACAGCCAGTGCGCCCGCGCGCTGTTGCGGTCGCGCCTGTGGACGGCTGGTAACGGGGCCGAAGGCCTTCCGACCTTCGGAGACATTCTGGCCGAGATGACGGCCGGCGCGATCGACGGGCCGGCCTATGATCAGGCATGGCCGGGAAGGGCGGCCACGACGATGTGGTGACGCTCAGGCCGCCAGCCCCTTGGCGCCCATCTCGAGGAACTTCTCGCGCCGGTCGCGGATCACTTCGGCGGGCTTGCGGCCGCCGAGTTCCTTCAGCGCCTTTTCCAGCGCCTTGCCGACCGACCGGATCGTTTCGGGCCGGTCGCGCTGCGCGCCGCCCATCGGTTCCCTGACGATCTCGTCGATGACACCCAGCTTGTAAAGATCCTGCGCGGTCAGGCGCAGGGCATTGGCGGCCTCGCGCATGCGTTCAGCGTCCTTCCACAGGATCGAGGCGCACCCCTCGGGCGTGATCACCGAATAGATCGAATGTTCCAGCATCAGCACCCGGTTGGCCGTGGCAAAGGCCACCGCCCCGCCGGATCCGCCCTCGCCGATCACCATGGCGATCAGCGGCACGCCGATCTGCAGGCATTTCTGCGTCGACCGGGCAATCGCCTCGGCCTGACCGCGTTCCTCGGCGCCCTTGCCGGGATAGGCGCCGGGCGTGTCGATCAGCGTCACCACCGGCAGGCCGAACCGGTCGGCCATATCCATCAGACGGATCGCCTTGCGATAGCCTTCGGGCCGCGCCATGCCGAAATTCCGCTCGATCCGGCTTTTGGTGTCGTTGCCCTTTTCCTGACCGATCACCACCACCGGCTGGTCGTTGAAGCGCGCGAGGCCGCCCACGACCGCATGGTCATCGGCAAAGTTGCGATCCCCGGCCAGCGGCGTGAATTCGGTGAAAAGCGCCTCGATATAATCCAGGCAATGCGGCCGGTCCGGGTGGCGGGCGACCTGACATTTCCGCCAGGGATCAAGGTTCTTGTAAAGATCCTTCAGAAGATCGGCAGCCTTGCGGTCCAGCGCCGCCGCCTCTTTGTCGACATTCATCCCCTCGCTCTTGCGGGCCAGCGCGCGCAGCTCTTCCGCCTTGCCTTCGATCTCGGCCAAAGGCTTTTCAAACTCGAGGTAATTCATGGCAAACTCCCTGCAGGGTCGGCCCTATATGGCCCGATGACAGGCCGATTGCAACTTGGCAAGATTTGGGGTGCGACCATCTGCCATGACGGGGTCGGAAGTCATCAGAGGGTCAGGGGATGAGCCTTTACGAACGCCGCCTCTTGCGGGTCATCGACCATATCCACGCCAATCCGGCCGGTGATCTGTCGCTGGACGCGCTGGCGGATGTGGCCGCACTCAGCCGGTTCCACTTTCACCGCGTCTTTCACGCGATGACCGGGGAAACGGCGGCCGGGGCGGTGCGGCGGATCAGGATGCACCGGGCGGCCTGCTGGCTGGTGCAGACCGGCTGGCCGGTCACCGACATCGCCCGCCGCGTCGGCTATCCCGGCACGAAAAGCTTTGGCCGCGCCTTCGAGGGCCAGTTCGGCCTGACCCCTTCTGCCTTCCGCAAACGGGGCGAGATGACCTCGGCCCTGATCAAAGAGAGTGAACGGAAAGGACTTCAGATGTTCAGCGTAACCATCCGCCACGACCCGGCCCGCCGGCTTGCGGCCGTCGCCCATCGCGGCCCCTACATGGAAGTCGGCCAGAGTTTCGAACGGCTTGGCACCATCCTTGGCCAGCGCGGCCTCTGGGGCAGGGTCGGCGCGCTGGTGGGCGTCTATTACGACGACCCGGCCGCGACCAGGGCCAGCGCTTTGCGCAGTCACGCGGGCGTGGCGCTGCCGCCGGACATGGCGGTGCCCGAGGGGCTGGAAGAGGTGGCGCTGGCGGAAGGCCGGGTCGCGGTCCTGCGATTCAAGGGCCCCTATGCCGGACTTGCCGCCGCTTATGACCACCTGTTCGGCCCCTGGCTCGCCCGGTCCGGCGAAGAGCCGCGCGACGCACCGGCGGTCGAAATCTACCTCAACACCCCCGCCGACACCGCACCCGACGACCTTCTGACCGAGGTCTGCCTGCCGCTGAAGGGCTGAGGGCCGTTCCGGGGCCGGCAAGAACCCGCCCATTCCCGATTGCGCGGCGCAATCCGCCCGGGCCGGGGGCTTGCCCCGGGGACAGTCGCCGATCAGGATATCCTGCGGTCCTTCGCGACGCCAGCGGCGGTCCGACCCCAGACCCGCCCTCACCGACCCGACCCGCCCGGCCGATCTTCCGGACGCCGTGCGGAAAGGTTCCCTGACCTGCCCGATCCCGCCACGGAGCGCGACGCAGATGAGCGACAACCCGAGAATCCCGCCCGAGGTGCTGGAGCGTTTGCGCCTGGCCGTCGAACGATCCCTTGCCGCGCCGCGCGTTCAGGGCCCGGTCCAGCCCCGCAATTGCGGCCTGTCGCGTCATCTGCGGGCAAAACCTGATGGGCCGGAACCCCGCCGCCTTTACACGACCACGCTGGGCGAGGTCATGCAGCGCAATGGCGTGAAGTTTCCCACCATCCCCGATCTGACGCTTGCCGATCTGGAACGGCACCGCCGCAAGGCCGAGCCGGTCAATCCGGTCGCGGCCATGCGCCTGAGCAACGAATATCTGATGCTGACCGATGATCCCGGGGACGCAACGGCCCGGGCGCTGTCCGATCTCTGGCGGCGAGGCCACAAGCCCGCCGCGGCAGACTGGGAAGCCATCTACCGGGGCTTCTACCGCGTCATGCAGGCCAAACGGGCGGCGGCGACGGATCAGGCGCCCGACACCGGACGTGACGACGGGAATGAAGGGCAGCCGCGATGACCAAAGACGACGAACCGAAAGCACCGGCCCCGCCGGATTTCGCCGAACCCGACCTCGCGCCGGTCTACGCAACCCTTCCGCCGCACCTGCAAGCCAGGTTCCACAAGGATTTCGCCGTCGCCACCCGCGAAACGGCGCTGAGCCTGTTCAACAAGATCGATGCGGCAATCTATCTCTGGGAAGCAGCGGAAGATCGCCCGAACAGCTGCGAACGTGACCTGCGGCCGGCGCCCGGGGAAGAGGCAGGCCGGCGGAACCGGCCCGCTGTCCGCAGACCCGAACCGCGACGCCGCTGACCGGCCACATGTCCGCGTGCGCGGCGTCCGATCAGGACGCGGGACGGCGCAGGAAATGGTGCCCCCAGAGAGACTCGAACTCCCGACCCTCTGATTACAAATCAGATGCTCTACCAGCTGAGCTATAGGGGCAACGCCGGGGCTGTTTAGCAGTGCGGGGGCGGTCGGGCAAGGCCGGCGGGGCGTTGGTTGCCGCCGCGCGGCGGGGCGGTGATGTGGTGGCCGCTGAGGGGATCGAACCCTCACGCCCGGAGGCCTCGGATTTTAAGTCCGGTCTGTCTACCAGTTCCAGCAAGCGGCCAGTCCGGACCTTCTAAAGCCTGACGGGGAAAAGTGGAAACCGGTTTTCCCCGAAAATCACGCGACCGCCAAAAAACCCGGGCGGGCGGATGTTTCCTGCAAACATCATCCCGCTCTCGCCCGCACGGGTGCCGGACGGCAACCGATGGCGCGGCCGCGCACGCGGTCAGAGGCCGGCCTCTTTCACCGCCTCCATCGCCACGAAGGTCGAGGTCGAGGCGACGTGGGGCAAGGCCGATATCCGTTCGCCGAGGACCCGGCGATAGGCGGCGATGTCGCCGGTGCGGACCTTGAGCAGATAGTCGAAGGACGAGGCCATCATGTGGCATTCCTCGACCTCGGGCAGGCCGCGGACGGCGCGGTTGAAGGCCTGAAGGGCGGCCTCGCGCGTGTCGGAAAGGCGGACCTCGACGAAGGCGACATGGGCAAGGCCCATGCGGATCGGGTTCAGCATGGCGCGGTAACCGGCGATGACGCCCATCTCTTCCAGCCGTCGGACCCGGGCCTGGGTCGGGGTTTTGGTCAGGCCGATGCGGCGGGCAAGCTCGGTCACCGCCATGCGGCCGTCGCCGGCCAGCACCCTGAGGATCGCCTGGTCGAACCGGTCAAGGTCGGGGGTGGCGGCGGGACTGTCCGGCGGCTGATCTTTGGTCATGTTGCCCATAAATTCGCAAAATACAGGCAAATAGACTGCCGATCAAACGGTATGATGGGCAAAATCAGGAGAATTCTCATGAACCGCAACCCGCCCGAACTGTCGCCCGAACTTTCGGCCCGGCTTTGGGCCGCCATCGAAGCCGGTACGCTGCAGGCCGAAGGGCCGCTTCTGACCGGCCTGATCTCCGAGACCGGCCTTGCGGGCGCTGACCGTGCCCGCATCGCCGCCGCCGGGGCCGACCTTGTCCGCCAGATCCGGGCCGATGTCCGGCCGGGGATGATGGAGGTGTTTCTGGCCGAATATGGCCTGTCGACCGCCGAAGGTGTCGCGCTGATGTGTCTGGCTGAGGCGCTGTTGCGGGTGCCGGACGCCGGCACCATGGACGCGCTGATCGAGGACAAGATCGCGCCGTCGGACTGGGGCCGCCACCTTGGCCGGTCGGCCTCGTCGCTGGTCAATGCCTCGACCTGGGCCTTGATGCTGACGGGAAAGGTTCTGGACGACCGCGAACCGGGGATCGCCGGGCATCTTCGCGCCGCGGTCCGCCGGTTGGGCGAACCGGTGATCCGCAAGGCCGTCGGCCGGGCGATGAAGGAAATGGGCAAGCAGTTCGTTCTGGGCGAGAACATCCGCGCCGCCATGACCCGCGCCGAAGAGATGGAGACGCAAGGCTATACCTATTCCTACGACATGCTGGGCGAAGCGGCCAAGACCGCGGGCGACGCCCGGCGCTATGCGCAGGCCTATGCGGCCGCCATCGACGCCATCGCTGCCGCCTGCGACCGCGCCGACATCGGCACCAACCCCGGCATTTCGGTCAAGCTGTCGGCCCTTCACCCCCGCTATGAGGTGGCGCAGGAGGCGCGGGTGATGGCCGAACTGGTGCCCGTGGTGCGCGATCTGGCGCGTCGGGCGGCAAAGGCCGGGATGGGCTTCAACATCGACGCCGAAGAGGCTGACCGGCTGACCCTGTCGCTGCGGGTGATCGGGGCGGTTCTCGCCGATCCGGGGCTGGCGGGCTGGGCGGGGTTCGGGATCGTGGTGCAGGCCTATGGCCGCCGTGCGGGCGCGACGATCGACTGGCTGCATGATCTGGCGGTGCATCTGGACCGCAAGATCATGATCCGGCTGGTCAAGGGCGCCTATTGGGACGCCGAGGTCAAGCGCGCGCAGGTGCTGGGCCTGACCGACTTTCCGGTCTTTACCCGCAAAGAGGCGACGGATGTCAGCTACATCGCCAATGCGCGCAAGCTTCTGGGCATGACCGACCGGATCTATCCGCAGTTTGCCACCCACAACGCCCATACGGTGGCGGCAATTCTTGACATGGCGCGGCCCGGGCAGGCCTATGAATTCCAGCGGCTGCACGGGATGGGCGAGCGGCTGCATGACATCGTTCACCGCGCCCGTGGCACCCGCTGCCGCATCTACGCGCCGGTGGGGGCGCATCGCGATCTTCTGGCCTATCTGGTGCGGCGGTTGCTGGAAAACGGCGCCAACTCGTCCTTCGTCCACAAGATCGTCGATCAGGATGTGTCGCCCGAGGAGGTCGCCGCCTGCCCGCTGACCGCGATCGAGGCGCGGGGCGGCGCGGTCGCCAATCCGGCGATCCGCAAGGGTCCGGCGCTGTTTGCGCCCGAACGCGCCAACTCGCGGGGGTTTGATCTGGCCGATGCCGGGACGCTGGCCGAAATCGACGCCGCGCGGGGGCCGTTCGGGGCTGCGGCCTTTCAGGCCGAACCGCTGATCGCGGGCAAGGTCATGGGCCAGCGCCCGCGCGCGGTGTTCAACCCCGCCAACGGCGCGGCCATCGGACGTGTGACCGACGCCGCGGCAGGCGACGTCGCGACGGCGCTGGCGGCGGCACGCCCCTGGACGGCCAGCGCCGCCGAACGCGCCGCCGTCCTTGGCCGCGCGGCCGACCTGTACGAACAGGAATTCGGCGCGATCTTCGCGCTTCTGGCGCGCGAGGCCGGCAAGACCCTGGCCGACGCCGTCGCGGAGCTGCGCGAGGCGGTGGACTTCCTGCGCTATTATGCGGCGCGCGGGGCCGGGTCCGATGCGGCGCCCGCCGGCATATATACCTGCATCAGCCCCTGGAACTTTCCGCTGGCGATCTTTTCGGGGCAGATCGCGGCGGCGCTGGCGATGGGCAACGGCGTTCTTGCCAAGCCCGCCGAACAGACGCCGCTGATTGCCGACCTTGCCGTCCGGCTGCTGCACAAGGCGGGCGTGCCGGTGTCGGCGCTGCAACTTCTGCCCGGCGACGGGGCGACGGTTGGCGCGGCACTGACCCGGGACCCGCGCGTCGCGGGCGTCTGCTTCACCGGCTCGACCGAAACGGCGCTGGCGATCCGCCGGTCGATGGCCGCGCATCTGGCCCCCGGCGCGCCGCTGATCGCCGAGACGGGCGGACTGAACGCGATGATCGTCGACAGCACTGCGCTGCCCGAACAGGCGGTGCGCGACATCATCGCGGCGGCCTTCCAGTCGGCCGGACAGCGCTGTTCGGCGCTGCGCTGCCTTTATGTGCAACAGGACGTCGCCCCGCATTTCACCGAGATGCTGTTCGGCGCGATGGAGGAGATGCGGCTTGGCGATCCCTGGGCGCTGTCCACCGACATCGGCCCGGTGATCGACGCCGAGGCCGAGGCGCAGATCCGCGCCCATGTCGAGACGGCCCGGCGCGAGGGGCGGCTTTTGCGGCAGCTGTCGCGGCCGGCGGGCGGACATTTCATCGCGCCTGCAGTGATCCGGGTCCGGGGAATCGCTGACCTCGGGCGCGAGATTTTCGGACCGGTCCTGCATGTCGCCACCTTCGCGGCCGAGGATTTGCCCGCCATCGTCCGCGACATCAACGCCACCGGCTATGGGCTGACCTTCGGCCTGCACACAAGGATCGACAACCGGGTGCAAGAGGTCTGCGCGGCGCTGAAGGTCGGCAATATCTACGTCAACCGCAACCAGATCGGCGCGGTGGTGGGCAGCCAGCCCTTTGGCGGCGAGGGTCTGTCGGGGACCGGTCCCAAGGCGGGCGGCCCGGACTATCTGATGCGCTTCGCCGCCGGGGCGGCCGTCGCCGGAACGGCAGCGCCGGCCGACAGCAGTGCCGCCGATCTGGCGGCGGTCAAGACGGCGCTGCGGCAACCGCCTGCGGCGGCGGTCCTGTCCGGGGAAAGCCTGCCCGGCCCGACCGGCGAATCAAACCGGCTGACACGCCACCCGCGTGCGCCCCTGCTGTGCCTCGGACCCGGCGCTGCGGCCAAAGCCCAGGCCCGGGCGGTGCGGGCGCTTGGCGGTCAGGCTGTCGAGGTGGCAGGCCGGATCGACCCCGCACTGCTGACAGAGCTGGACGGTTTTGGCGGCGCGCTCTGGTGGGGCGGCGCGGACGAGGCGCGGGGCCTGGTGCAGGCGCTGGCGCGCCGCACGGGGCCGATCCTGCCGCTGATCACCGGCATGCCCGACCGGGGCCATGCGACCCAGGAACGCCATCTCTGCATCGACACGACCGCATCGGGCGGCAATGCCGCCCTGCTGGCCGAGGCCGGGAATGCTTGACCTTTGATCGCGGATCGGGAACGGTCATCCCATGTTTCCGATCCGCGATCACAACCCGTCCGCCCGCACGCCTTACGTGACCTATGCGCTGATTGCCGCAAACGTCGCGGTCTTTCTCTATCAGTTGCAGTTTGCAGGCAGCGCGGCGGCGCAGGACGAGTTTCTGCGCCACTGGGCCTTGTCCCCGGCGGTCGTCACCAACGGCGGCCCCTATCACGGGCTGATCAGCCATATGTTCCTGCATGCCTCGCTGATGCATATGGCGGGCAACATGCTGTTTCTGTGGATCTTCGGCGACAATCTGGAAGACCAGATGGGCCATGCGGGCTTTCTGGCCTTTTACCTCGCCTCGGGCCTTGCGGCGGCGGGGGCGCAGATCCTGCCAGACCCGTCATCGACGACGCCGATGGTCGGCGCCTCGGGGGCGATTGCCGGGGTGATGGGCGGCTATCTGCTGCTGTTCCCGAAGGCCCGCGTCGATATTCTGGTGATCTTCATCATCTTCTTCCGGGTCTTTTCGCTGCCCGCCTGGGTGATGCTGGGCCTGTGGTTCGCGCTGCAGGTCATCGGCGGCCTTGGCACCCCGACCGAGGCCGGCGGCGTCGCCTATTGGGCGCATGCGGGCGGTTTCGTCACCGGCCTTTTGCTGACGCTGCCGCTGTGGCTGCGGCGGGGCGGCGGCGACTGGTGGCAGACCAACGCCGGCCAGCCCCCGCACCCCGAGGCGGTCTATGCGCCATCGACCATCCCGCTGATCCGGCGGCGCAAGTAGGGCGGCTCGGGCACGAGCGCGTCGGACTGTCCGGGTTTCGTCGCCTTCGGCGCCGATCCGCCGGGAGGGCACTGCCCTCCCGGACCCTCCCGGGATATTTTTGAAGAGAAGAAGGGGGAAGGGTCAGGCGGGTTCGCGGATGAGGTTGGCGAGCGGGGTGAAGAGATCGGTGTTGGCGGCGATGACGCTGCCGCTGTCCAGAATGTCGCGACCGTCGCGGACCGGGCCGACAAAACCGCCCGCCTCGCGGACGAGGAGCAGGCCGGCGGCAATGTCCCAGGCGCCAAGCTCGCGTTCCCAGTAGCCGTCGAAGCGTCCGGCGGCGACATAGGCGAGGTCGAGCGAGGCCGCGCCCCAGCGGCGGACGCCGGCGCAGGCGGGCATCAGGCGGGCGAGGTCCTTCAGCATGGCCGGAAGGGTCTTTTTCGTGCCGAAGGGGACGCCGGTGGCGAAGACCGCCTCGGCCATCTGGCGGCGGCCCGAGACGCGGATGCGCGCCTCGTTCATCCAGGCGCCGGCACCCTTTTCGGCCCAGTAAAGCTCGTCCTTGGCCGGATCGAAGACCACGGCCGAGGTGATCTCGCCCTTATGTTCAAGGGCGATCGACACCGCCCAGTGCGGCAGGCCGTGGAGGAAGTTGGTGGTGCCGTCGAGGGGGTCGACGATCCAGCGGCGGGTCGGGTCCTGACCGGGGGTTTCACCGCTTTCCTCGCCGAGCCAGCCGTAGGTCGGGCGGGCGCCCATCAGTTCCTCGCGGATGATGTTCTCGGCCGCCACGTCGGCGCGGCTGACGAAATCGCCCGCCCCCTTCAGCGAGACCTGCAGGTTCTCGACTTCGCGGAAGTCTTTCACAAGGCTGCGGCCGGCCTTGCGGGCCGCCTTGATCATCAGGGTAAGGTTGGCGCTGCCTTGCATTGTCCGGGGCTCCGAAGGGTCAAGCCGCCCCTATAGTCAAGCGCACCGGCCTTGTGAAGGGCCGGGCGACCGCCGACCGACAAGGGCGACTGGTCCGCTGGCCTCAGGGTTCCGTCGGCGGCCCGAACCTGTCGATCAGCCGGCCGCGGATCTGGTCGCGGGCCTGGCGGTAGGCGGTCAGCTTCGCCTCGCGGGTTTCGCCGACGCCGGTCGGGTCGAGGATCGGCCAATATTCGACGTCGAGGTGAAAGAAGCGGGTGAATTCAAGGGCCTGCCGCTGGCTGGCGGGCGACAGCGCGATCACCAGATCGAAGCCCGAGAGATCATCGCCCCATTCGCGCATCTCTTCGAACGAGCGCGAGCGGTGGCGCGACAGTTCGACCCCGACCTCCTGGCAGACCGAAATCGCGAATCCGTCAATCTCGAGATCATTGCGGACCCCGGCGGACTGGACATAGGCCGTCCGGCCGTACAGCTTTTTCATCAGCCCCTCGGCCATCGGCGAGCGGACGGCATTGTGATCGCAGCAGAAGAGGATCGCGGCGGGGATCGGAACAACACTCATCTCAACCCCCGAAATGCAGGACGCAGATCAACGTGAACAGCCGCCGCGCCGTATCAAGATCAAGGTCGGCCTTGCCCTCGAGCCGTTCCTGCAGCACCCGCGCGCCCTCGTTGTGGATGCCGCGCCGGGCCATGTCGATCGCCTCGATCTGCGAGGGCGGCAGGCGTTTGACCGCCTCGAAATAGGAGGCGCAGATCTGGAAATAGTCCTTGACCACCTGGCGGAACGGTCCGAGCGACAGGTGAAACGCGGCGACTTTCTCGCCCGCCTCGGAGCCGACGTCAAAGACCAGACGCCCTTCGCGGATCGCAAGGCCAAGGCGGAAGGGGCCGGGCGGTGGGGCTTCGGCGTCGGCCCTGGCGGGCAGGGCAAAGGCATTGTCTTCCAGAAGATCGAAGATCGCGACTTTCCGTTCCTGCTCGATCTCGGGCGTCGGCGGCGCCAGGCCACGGTCGTCAATCTCGATATGACAGATGCGGGTCATCCTCGGTCTCTCCTTGCCGGGCCGGAGAGGCCTGGGTCAACGGACCTGAGAAAGCGGGAATTGATCGCCCAGTCAAGTCCGGTTGAGGTGCGACAGACGGGCGCGGACCGAAAGCCCGTGCGCCTCGAGCCCTTCGGAGACCGCCAGCCGTTCGGCGGCGGGGCCGATCGCGCCCAGCGCGCCCGGCGTCATCCGGGCAATGGTCGTCCGCTTCATGAAGTCGAGCGTCGAGAGGCCCGAGGAAAAGCGCGCCGAGCGGGCGGTCGGCAGCACATGGTTCGGGCCGCCGACATAGTCGCCGATGGCCTCGGGCGTGAAGGCGCCCAGAAAGATCGCGCCGGCATGGTCGATCAGCGGCAAAAGCCCGTCGGGGTCGGCGATCATCAGTTCCAGATGTTCGGGGGCGATGCGGTTCGACAGGGCGGCGGCCTCGGCCAGCGAACGGACGGTGATCACGGCGCCGAAGTCGCGCCATGAGGCCCCGGCGATGGCCCGGCGTTCCAGCGTCTGCAGGCGCCGTTCGACCGCCTGCGCGACGGACCGCCCGAAGGCCGCGTCGTCGGTGATCAGGATCGACTGGGCGCTTTCGTCATGTTCGGCCTGGCTGAGCAGGTCGAGCGCCACCCAGTCGGGATCATTGTCGCGGTCGGCGATCACCAGAACCTCGGACGGGCCCGCGATCATGTCGATGCCGACCCGGCCGAACACCCGGCGCTTGGCCGCCGCCACATAGGCGTTGCCGGGGCCGGTGATCTTGTCGACCGGCCGGATCGTTGCGGTGCCGTAGGCCAGTGCGGCGATCGCCTGCGCGCCGCCGATCCGGTAAATCTCGTCCACGCCCGCCAGCCGCGCCGCATAAAGGACCAGCGGATTGACCTCTCCGCCCGGCGTCGGGCAGGTGATGACCAGCCGCCTGACGCCCGCGACCTGCGCCGGGATGGCGTTCATCAGGACCGACGATGGGTAAGAGGCAAGGCCCCCCGGCACGTAAAGCCCGGCCGCCGCCACCGGCGTCCAGCGCCAGCCGAGCGTGGCGCCCGTCGCGTCGGTCCAGGACTGGTCCCCGGGGCGCTGGCGTTCGTGATAGGCGCGGATGCGCGCGGCGGCAAGTTCAAGTGCCTCGCGGTCCGCAGGCGGGACGCGGGCGCATTCGGCCTCGATCTCGGCGGGGGAAAAGGCCAGACGGTCCGGGGTCAGGGACAACCGGTCGAACCGCGCGGTCAGCTCGGTCAGCGCCGCATCGCCCCGCGCCCGCACATCGGCGATGATCGCGGCCACGGCCTGGTCGACGTCGGGCGCATCCTCGCGCTTCATCGTCAGAAGTGCGGCGAAGGCGGCCTCGAAACCGGCGTCGGTGCTGTTCAGGAACTGGGGCATGGGCGGACCTCGCTTTGCGCCCCCCTTTACGGAAGGGCGCCCGGTCACTCAAGGGCCGCCTTTGCCGGTTGGCGGCAGCCGCCTTTGCGCATCATGCCCAGTCGGATCCCGCTCAGTCGGGATGATGCGGCATCCGGCGCGAGGGTGCGGCATAGGGCTGGGTCACGTCGCGCAATGTGACATCCAGGCATTCGGCGGCGGCGGCGATGGCGCCGTCACCGGCCAGCGTGATGATCAGGCGCCCGGCGCCGTCGGCCCCGGCCTCCCACGCCAAAGACAGGACCGACAGGATCACGCCGGCATCCCCACGGTCGATCCCCTGGCTGGCGACGCCGGTCACGCCGCCGATCACCAGAAGCGCCCGCGCCCGTTCATAGCGGCGCCCGGCGGCCTCGGCCATCGCGCGGTCTTCCCAGCGGAAGCGGTTGATGAACAAGGCCAGGGTCCGGCCGCGACGGTCCCAGCGCATCTCTGCCACGGGCAGGACGGCGTCCTGCACCAGTGCCGAGATCACCGCCAGATCCTCGGGCGTCTCGGCACGCAGGCTCAGCGCCGCCTCGCCGCCATCCTCGAACCGCGCGTCGGCCATCACTCTTCCCTGATCCGTTCGACCTTGGCACCCACCGCCTTCAGCTTTGCCTCCAGCCGCTCGTACCCGCGGTCAAGGTGGTAGACCCGGCGCACCAGCGTCTCGCCCTCGGCCGCAAGCCCGGCCAGGATCAGCGAGACCGAGGCCCGCAGATCGGTGGCCATCACCGGGGCGCCCTTCAGCCGGTCCACGCCGCTGACGGTGGCATGGCCGCCATGGACGTCGATGCGGGCGCCCATGCGCAGAAGTTCCGGCGCATGCATGAAGCGGTTTTCGAAGATCGTCTCTTCCAGAACCGAGGTGCCGTGGGCCGTGCAGAGAAGCGCCATCATCTGCGCCTGCAGGTCGGTCGGAAAGCCGGGGAAGACCTCGGTTTTCACATTCACCGCATGGACGCGGCCGGTCGCATGGCTGACCTTCAGCCCGGTCTTTGTCTCCTCGATCCCGACCCCGGCCTCTTCCAGCTTGTCGCAGAAGGAGGCCACCAGTTCGCGCCGCCCGCCCAAAAGCTCGACCTCGCCCCCGGCAATGGCGGGCGCGATCATATAGGTGCCCAGTTCGATCCGGTCGGTGACGACGCGGTGGGTTGCGCCGTGCAGACGGTCCTTGCCCTCGATCGTGATCGTAGACGTGCCTTCGCCTTCAATCGCGGCGCCCATGGCGCGCAGGCAGCGGACCAGATCGACGATCTCGGGCTCTCGTGCCGCGTTCTTCAGGACCGTGGTGCCCTTGGCAAGCGTCGCGGCCATGACGATGTTTTCCGTGGCACCGACGCTGGCAAAGCGCTGTTCGATCACCGCGCCCTTCAGCCCGCCGGGGGCCTTGGCATGCAGATAGCCATCCTTCAGCTCGATCCTGGCGCCCAGCGCCTCGAGCCCGGTGATGTGAATATCCATGGGCCGCGCGCCGATGGCGCAACCGCCCGGCAGCGACACGACCGCCTGCCCCGCCCGCGCCAGCAAGGGCCCAAGGACAAGGTTCGAGGCGCGCATCTTGCGGACGATGTCATAATCGGCCGTCAGCTTGGTCAGGTCATGCGAGGACAAAGCCAGCACCTGCCCGCCCTGCATCGAGGTGACTTCGGCCCCAAGCGACTGCAAAAGCTGCGTCATGGTGCGGATATCCGACAGGCGCGGCGCATTGGTCAGCGTCAAGGGTTCGTCCGACAGAAGCGTCGCGGGCATCAGCGCAAGGCAGGCGTTCTTGGCCCCCGCAATCGGAATGTGCCCGCGTAGGGGGCCGTTGCCCCTGACCAATATCGAATCCATCTGCCCGCCTCAGCTTTCTTGTTCTGCCGGTCCGGCGGCATCATCCGCCTGCGCATCCCGCGCCCGCGCCTGCGCCTTGCGGCGCTGCAGATTGGCGCGCAAGGCGGCCTTCAGCCGTTCGTCGCGCGTCTCTGCCCGGGGCCCGGACCCATCGTTTTTCGCCGGTTTCCTGTTCATTTTGCCTTCCTACAGCGGAACGGGAAAAGGGTCCAGATTGCCCTTGCACGGCGGCGGAAATCCGTCTAACACGCGCCCCACGAAACGGCGCTGCAGTAGCTCAGTGGTAGAGCACACCCTTGGTAAGGGTGAGGTCGAGAGTTCAATCCTCTCTTGCAGCACCATTTCACTCTTCAGACCCGAAAATCCCCCTAAGAACCTGAAGGGGAACGAGAATTCTGGAGTTCCATACACTCCATCCCGGCTACACCTCAGGGGCTCTGCGAACGCCAGTCTGAGCACTGTCCGGCGCATCGCGTGATCGCAATTTTTATATAGATTTCAATGGCTTGCCAAGATCCCAAGCGCGAGTTCAATACAATCCTATAAGCGTCCCTTTGGAGGGATGGTTCTGTCGAGACGCTCTTGAAGAACGATCTTTTGGCGTTCGGGCTTGTCGATCCTTGTTTCATAGGCATGCACGACCGACGCGTTACTCGCTTCAACCATCCGATCGAGAGGGCCTTCGATCTGACCGGCAACGTCATGCAGCCGCTTTTGAAGTACTTCCTTCTCCTGATGCGCGAACGACAGGCGCAAGAGTGGCCCCCATAGCGGCGATTCAGTCGGCTTTCGATCAAACCTGCCGCGACAGATCGCGTTTGGCGGACAAGGGTTCTGTGGCCAGGCACCGCACCGGCCGCAGCAACGATTGCGTCAACAACGCGCCTGTGCGCCATTTCCCCGGCCGGTCGGACGGACGCTGACTGCCCGCCCCGGCGGGTCGATGATCAACGGGTCCGCGCGGGCTGTTGCGCCGCTTTCAGCATGGCTCCGCAGCCTGGCGCCGGCGCACTCCTCTTGCCAGCGCCGGGCGCGGGCGGCAGACTGGGCGGGTGGCGGCAAGGGGGACGGGGTGACATTTCATATCGGCGCAAAACCCGGCGAGATTGCCGGGACGGTGCTTATGCCGGGCGATCCGCTCAGGGCGAAATGGGCGGCAGAGACCTTTCTGACCGGCGCGGTCCCGGTCAACCAGGTGCGCGGGATGCTGGGCTTTACCGGCAACTGGCGGGGGAACCGGGTCACGATCCAGGGGTCGGGGATGGGGATGCCCAGCCTGTCGATCTATGCGAACGAGCTGATCCGCGACTATGGCGCCCGAACCCTGATCCGCATCGGATCGGCCGGGGCGATGCAGGCGCATGTCAACATCCGCGACATCGTCATCGCCATGACCGCCTCGTCGCTGTCGACGCCGTCGCGCGGGTTCTTCCGCGAGATGCAATTCAGCCCCTGCGCCGATTTCGGCCTGCTGGAACGCGCCGTGGCCGCAGCCCGGGCCAGGGGCGCGCCGACCCATGTGGGGGGCATCTATTCCTCGGACGTCTTTTATGACGAGCGCCCCGACCTGAACCAGATGCTGACCCGCCACGGCACGCTCTGCGTCGAGATGGAGGCGGCCGAGCTTTACACCGTCGCCGCCCGCCACGGGGCAAGGGCGCTGGCGATCCTGACGATCTCGGACCATCTTCTGACCCACGAGGCATTGCCCGCCGAAGACCGCGAGCGAAGCTTCGGCGACATGGTCGAGATCGCCCTTCAGGCGGCGTTCGCATGAGCGGGGCCGGTGTCGCGCGGCCGGGGAACGGCCGGCCGTGGCACCTTTGCCGGGACAGGAAGGCGGGCGATGAGACGACTCGGTGACATGCCCTGGACCACGGCCGACAGCGCGGCGCTGATCGGCCGGATCGCGGATGAGACCGCCGCCGCGGACGACACGAGGGTCGGCGACCGGATCGAGGCGCTGATCGGGCTGAACAACGACATCCACTTGCGCGACTGCTTCAACCTCAACCCGGCGACGAACGTGATGAACCCGCGGGCCGAGGCGGCGCTGGCGCGCGGGCTTGGCAACCGGCCGTCGCTTGGCCATCCGGGGGACAAGTATGAAATGGGGCTTGAGGCGATCGAAGAGATCGAGGTGATCGCCGCCGAGCTGGCCTGCGAGGTCTTTGGCGCGCGCCATGCCGAACTGCGGGTGTTTTCGGGCGCCATGGCCAATCTTTACGGCTTCATGGCGCTGGCCGCCCCCGGTGACGTGATCATCGCGCCGCCGCCCGGCATCGGCGGCCATGTGACCCATCACGCGGCGGGCTGCGCCGGGCTTTACGGGCTGGTCACCCATGCGGCACCGGTCGATGCCGATGGCTATACCGTCGACCTTGACGGGCTTGCCGGTCTTGCCCGGCGCGTGCGGCCCCGGATCATCACCATCGGCGGATCGCTCAACCTCTTCCCGCATCCGGTCCGCGCCGTCCGGGCCATCGCCGACGAGGTGGGCGCGATGGTGATGTTCGACGCCGCCCATCAATGCGGGATCATCGCCGCTGGCCAATGGGCCAACCCGCTGGCCGAGGGCGCCCATCTGATGACGATGAGCACCTACAAAAGCCTCGGTGGCCCGGCGGGCGGGCTGATCGTCACCAACGACACGGCAATCGCCGAACGGCTGGACCGGATCGCCTATCCCGGCATGACGGCGAATTTCGACGCGGGCCGGGTGGCGGCGCTGGCGATCACGCTGCTGGACTGGCGCACGCACGGGGCGGCTTATGGCGCGGCGATGACCGGCCTTGCCCGGGCGCTGGCCACGGCGCTGATCGCCGAGGGCGTGCCGGTCTTTGCCGTCGGCCGGGGCGCCACGACCTCGCATCAGTTCGCGGTCGAGGCGGCGGGCTTTGGCGGCGGCCAGACAGCGGCAAAGCGGCTGCGGCGCGCGGGGTTTCTGGCCTGCGGCATCGGACTGCCGCTGCCCGAGGTGCCGGGCGATCTGAACGGCTTGCGGTTCGGGACGCCGGAACTGGCCCGCTGGGGCATGACCGGGGACGACATGCCCCGGCTGGCCCGCCTGATTGCCCGGGCGCTTCGCGCCGATGACCCTGCAGCGCTGGCGGCCGAGGTCGCGGCCTTCCGGCGCGGGTTCCGCCGGTTGCACTACGTGCGCGACTGATCCCGCCGCCCCGGCCGCAGGCAATGGCGCGGCGTGCCCTCGGTGGTCGCCCCGCAAGCGGCGCAGCGAAAGCGCCCCGCCCCCGCCACCCGATCCTCGCGCCAACGGCAGGCGCGGGTCAGACTGGTGCCCCGGCGCGCAAGCCAGAGATAGGCAAAGACCGCAAGGCCGAGGATCAGCAGAAGGACGGGCATGGCCCCTTCATAGGGCCCGCAGCGGGAAAGGGAAGTCCGGATCGCGGCGGTTCGGACAACCCGGGGCGCGGCGGAAACCCCGCGGGCGTGAAGATCGCCGATCATCTGCCGCCGCCCGGGCTGATGCAGCGGACCGCCCGCGATGTCGGCTGTTCCGAAACCGTCGGTTCAGTCCGGGACCGAAACGCATGAGTTCTGTTCCGACCTCCCGGAAGTCTGAGCCCATGGCCGCCAGTCCGCCGCATAGTGTAGCCTCGTAGCAAATCAGGAAACTCGTGAGTTGATGAGGGCGACGATGGCCAATGCAAGACCAAGACGATACCCAGAAATGAAAGGAAAAATCGCTCTGGTGACGGGGGGCAGCACAGGGATTGGCCTAGCGACTGCACAGGCTTTTGCACACGAGGGCGCTACCGTTATCATCGCCAGCCGCAATGAAAAACGAGCGCATCAGGCTTTGCTAGGGCTTACCGATGTTGGGCAGGCAAGCTGGATCGCCTGCGACGTCACCAGCGGACGCGATGTTGAAAAACTGATCGCCTCGATTTCTAGAGACCACGGCCGCCTCGACTATGCCTTCAATAATGCGGGTAGCGGCGGAAGAATGTCACCGGTGGCGAGCATGAGCGAGGAGGCATGGGGGAAGACAATCACTGGCTATCTGACTTCTGTTTTTCTCTGTATGCGTCAGCAGTTGCCGGTGATGATGAAGTCCGGTCACGGCGTGATCGTCAATAATTCATCCGTCGATGGTCTGCGGGGCTACCCCTTAACCGGGGGCGCGGCGTATGCCGCAGCAAAACATGGTGTTCTTGGCCTGACCCGAAGTGCGGCCCTTGAGCATGCCAAGGATGGCATTCGTATTACTGCAATATGCCCGGGTTGGATCGGCACACCTCCGGTTCAGAACTATATCAAGAAGAACGAAGAGATTGGTGGCCGAATTCTAGGCCAGGAGCCTATCGGTCGCCTTGGAACACCTTCTGAAGTCGCCAATGGTGTCTTGTGGCTCTGTTCCGATGCCTCTTCATTCGTACTTGGAAGCCCCATGATACTTGATGGCGGCTATATGGCCTAAGGTTTATCAGCGGAGAGTATGATCACCGCTGCGCGCACCAGAGATCAGCCGGCAGTTTTGTCCGCAGTGCAGCCGGCAGGATGAGACAAAACCTACGACCAGAAGTTGCTGGTCAAAGCCGGCCTTCGCCGCCCCCCTGCCCGACGGCAGCTGGCGCCTGCGCCATTTTTCGCCCAAGGGCGAGGTGGCCTTTTGCGGCCACGCCACCATCGCGCTCGGGGCTTTGCTCAGCCGGCGTTTTGGTGGCGGAACGTTTGGCCTGACCCTGAACGAAGGGCGGATCAGCGTCGAGGCGGCCAGCGACGGCCGCGTCACGCTGACCTCGCCCCCCGCCCGGTCCGAAACCCTGCCGGATGCGCTGCGCGACGGGCTGATGCGGCTCTTCGGGCTGACGGTGGCCGACCTTGACCCCCGCCTGCCGCCGCTCATCGGCACGGCGGGCAGTCGGCACCCGATCTTCTGCCTGAAAGACCGCGCGCGGCTGGCGGCGATGGGCGGTCCGTTCGATGCGCCCAAGGCGCTGATGGCGCAGCAGGGGCTGACGACCATCTGCCTGATCGTCGCCGAACGCCCCGATCTTTTCCACGCGCGCAATGCCTTTGCCATCGGCGGCGTCGTCGAAGACCCCGCAACGGGCGCGGCGGCGCCGGCCCTGGCGGGCGCGCTGGTCGATCTTGACTGGAACGGGCTGCGGAAGGGTGGCGCATTCACCATCCGTCAGGGCGAGGACATGGGCGCCCCCCGCTGATCGGGGTCGCGGTGACCGGCAGACCCGGCGCCCCGGTCCGGATCAGTGGCCGGACCCGGCAGATATAGCGCCGCCCCGACAGGGGCCGGGGCCTCTGACAGCAGAGGCGCGCCCGGCTTGGAGGCCCCGGCCTCCGCCGGGGCTCCCTCACGCCCTGGGCGGGCACGGCGTTGGCGCCGCCCCGAGGTTCGGCGTTCATGGCCATGGCCCGAGGTCCGAGGTCCGAAGACTTCGGATCGGCAGGCCGAAACGCCATCCCGACGATCGCAAGGCCCCCGGGCGCACGACCACGACTTGCCCGCGCTGCAGCCTGCCGAAATGGTGCGCGCCGCGCCGTCCGGTCAACGAGCACGCCCGATGCCGCCGCCTGAACGCGACGCCAGCCAAAGTCGGCTCACCCGAAAGGCCGGCCGCCCCGCCCCCGGCGCGAGACCGCCCCGGCGAACGCCGGGGCCTCTGCCTGAAGATCCCCGTGGGTGGAGGCCCCGGCCTTCGCCGGGGCCGCGTTGCACATCCTGCCGGGCGGCGCCGCGAACGACACGGGCGGGGACACCGCCTTGTGACATCGACCTCACCGCTGACCGCCCCGCCAGAGGCCGGAACCGCAGTACCGATGTCTGCCGGACACGGAACGCCGCGACACCGGCTTCCACCCTCGGCCGCGTGGCAGGACGTTCAGCGCCCCGCGAGCCGGATCACGCGCGCCCGCGGGGCCGCCGATGGCGCGCGCCATCGGCCGGGGCGAGATCGGCCGGATGACCGGTCGCCGCCCCCGGCGCGGGGCCGCCCCGGCGCAGGCCGGGGCCTCTGCCTGAGGGCCACCGGAGGTGGAGGCCCCGGCCTTCGCCGGGGCGGCGTTGCACATCCTGCCGCGCGCCCCCCCGAACGACACCGACAGCGACAACGACGGCAGCCAGACCGGACGTCGGGCGGCCGTTCCGGAAAACCGAGGGGCCTCGATCCGTGCGGCCGCGACGTCCGTCCCGCCCGGCCCGCCACCATGCCCGGCGAGGAGCCATCCGGAACAGGCGTCCGCACCCAGCACCGCACGTGCGCGCTTTTCATTCGGCACACCGCCGGAGATCGCGGCCCCGGCGGAGGCCGGGGCCTCCACCCCGGGGCGGGCCTTCAGGCCGAGACCGGACGAAAGCCGGGCGGTGTCGCACCCCGGGCGGGCCCGGCGCTACTCCTTGATCACATGCCAGGCGCCGCCCATGCCGTCGCCGGCCATGTCGCCCTTGGCCTTGTCTCCGGCAAAGAAATAGACCGGCCTGCCGTCATAGGCCCATTGCTTCGTCCCGTCGGTCCGGTCGGTCGCGGTCCAGCCCTCGCCCATCGCCTCGCCCCCGGCCACAAGGTAGGGCGGCCATTTCGCCGCGCAATCATCATAGCAGGCCGACTTGCCGTCAGCGTCCTTGTCGAACGTGTAAAGCGTCATGCCCTTGTCGTCGGTCAGCATGCCCTCGGCCATCGCCGCAAGCGGTGCGGCAAGGATCAGGGCGGCAGCCGCCCCTGTCAGGATCCGTTTCATCTTGCTCTCCTCTGCACCCCGATGCGGGCCGGGCGGACGGATCAGCCGGGTGCGGGGACCCGGTCCGCCAGACAACCCCTCGGGCAGGACCGAGAGTAGCACCCCGCCCGATCACACCCGCTCACGTTGCCGCGAGCGGGCGCGAAACCGCCGCTGTCCGGGCGGGCCGCGCGCCTTGCGCCGGCGCGAATATTCGCGAGACTGGGGCGGCCGGACAAAACGGAGCAGGGATGAGCGCGGCAGTACCAATCGACATTCGGGTCGCAAGGGTCGAGGCCCTGTTTGAATCGCTCGACCCCTCGCCCTTTCACGAGCGTGACCTTGATGCCAAGGCCAACGACTATATCCTTGGCTGGGCGCAGGAATATCCCTCGGACGCCCGGTTCCAGCTTCGCATCCACCTGCCCGCCGCCGAGGCCGAGCGGGCCGCGGCGTCGGACATCGGCGCCGCGATCCGGGCCAACTTTTCCTACTGGTTCGAGTCGGTCGGGCGCGAGCGGCGCGAGCTTTTCCGGCTGGGGCGGGTCTATCTGATCGTCGGGCTGGCCGTCCTTGCCTCGTGCCTGGTCCTTCGGAGGGCGCTGCCCGGCCTTTTCGGCGACAATGCGGTCACAAGGTTCCTGGCCGAAGGCCTGTCGATCCTCGGCTGGGTCTCGAACTGGAAGCCGATCGAGACGTTCCTCTATGACTGGTGGCCGCTTTACCGCAAGGCCAGCCTCTATCGCCGCCTGGCCGAGGCCGAGGTGGTCGTGGTGGCCGTCTGAGGGACTTCGGCGCCGGCGGATGCCTCAGTGCGGCGTCAGGCCCCTGAGCCGCTCGGACCGGCGGCGCAGCAGTTCGACCGCGGTCAGAAGGCCGATCGAGACGATCACCAGGATCGTCGCGACCGACAGGATCGCCGGGCTGATCTGTTCGCGGATGCCGTTCCACATCTGGCGGGGAATGGTCTGTTGTTCCGGCCCGGCGATGAACAGCACCGCCACCACCTCGTCGAACGAGGTCACAAAGGCGAACAGCGCGCCCGAGATCACGCCCGGCAGGATCAGCGGCATGATCACCCGGAAAAAGGTCACGCGCGGGTTGGCGCCCAGCGAGGCGGCGGCGCGGGCCAGCGACTGGTCGAACCCGACCAGCGTTGCCGTCACGGTGATGATGACGAAGGGAATGCCCAGCGTCGCATGGGCCATGATGATCCCGAGGTTCGAATTCGCAAGGCAGCCCTTCGACGACAGGACCGGCGCCAGCATGCTGCCGATCAGGGTGCCGCCGTCCACGCAGGCTTTGGCGTAAAAGAACGACATGCCGACGGCGATGATGATGATCGGCACGATCATCGGCGAAATCAGCAGCGCCATGATCACCCGGCGGTAGGGCATTTCCGGCCGCGACAGGCCAAGCGCCGCAATCGTGCCCAGCACCGTCGCCAGCACCGTCGACCAGAGCCCGATCCAGAGCGAGTTCTTGGCCGCGCGTATCCAGGTCGAGGTGGCCCAGGCCGTGTCCCACCATGTGCCGTCGCGCGGCCCGTCAGGCGCCGCATGGCCCAGCGTCAGCAGCGTGTCGTACCAGCGCGTCGAATAGCCGGCCGGATCGAACGACAGCATCTTCTGGGTGAAACTGAAATAGGGCTCGGCGTTGAACGACAGCGGAATGACCACAAGGATCGGCGCGATCAGGAACAGGAAGATCGCGGCGCAGATCAGCCGGTAGGTCCAGTGCCAGAGCCGTTCCAGCGGCGAGGCATAGGTGGGAAGTGCCATGTCTGCCTCCTTAACCCAGTTTCAGCCGGTCGATGCCGATCAGCCGGTCGTAAAGCCAGTACAGAACCATGACCGCCGCCAGCAGGATCGCCGCCAGCGCCGCCGCCAGCGACCAGTTGGACTTGTCCATGTGGAACTTGATCATGTTCGAGAACAGCTGCCCGTCCGACCCGCCGACCAGCGCCGGGGTGATGTAATAGCCGACCGCAAGGATGAAGGTCAGCAGCGACCCGGCAGCAATCCCCGGCAGCGTCTGCGGCAGATAGACCCGGCGGAACGCGGTCCAGCTGGTCGCGCCCAGCGACCGCGCCGCCCGGACATAGGACGGCGGGATCGTCCGCATGACGGAATAAAGCGGCAGCACCATGAACGGCAGAAGGATATGGGTCATGACAATGATCGTGCCGGTCTGGTTGTAGATCATCCGGACCCGTCCATCGTCGGTCAGAAAACCCGCATAGACCAGTAGGTCGTTCAGGATACCCTGCTCCTGCAGGACCGCGATCCATGCCGAGGTGCGGACCAGAAGCGAGGTCCAGAAGGGCAAAAGCACCAGGATCATCAGAAGCGAGGATTGCCGCATCGGCAGGGTCGCCAGCAGATGGGCGATGGGAAAGGCCAGCGCCAGACAGATCAGGGTGATCACCCCCGACAGAAAGAAGGTCTTGGCAAACAGGTAAAGATAGATCCGTTCCTTGATGTCGCCCCTTTGCCAGGACCCGTCCGGCCCCCGCTTGCGGTCAAGCGCCACCTGGTAGAAGTCGGTCGAATATGTCGAAGAGGCGGCCCGCATCGCCGCCCAGACCTTGGGATCGGCCCACATCTTGTCATCGGCGACAAGCGCCTCGCGGAACGGGGGCTGCATGTCCCCGGCCTTGCGCGCGGCGCCCTTGAACAGGCTGATCGTGCCCGGCACGGTATAATTGATGCGCGCGCCCGCCAGGCCGGCGGTCTTGGCCGTCTGCATCGCGGCCAGGTCCGCAACCAGCGCCGCATAGGCCGGTTCCGGCACATCGCCCGACAGGGGATTGGCGGCAAACCAGGCCGACAGCGCCGGGGCATTGGCGGCAAAGCCGTCATTCTCGACCGAGCGCTTCAGCATATAGACGATCGGCACCAGAAAGGTGACGACGACGAACAGCAAGAGCGGCAGCACCAGCAGGAACGCCCGCCGCCGCGCGCGCGCCTGCGCCGTCGCCAGCGCCGCCTTCAGCGGGCGGCCGTCTGACGTGGTCAGCCCGGCAGTCGCGGCCGAGGTTGATGCAGAGGCAGAAAGTTCGGCCATCGTCAGATCCCGCAACACGTGAATGGAAGGCGCGGGGCGGACAGGCCGCCCCGCGCCGGGGATCGCGGGATCAGTTCGCCGCCAGCCAGGCGTTGAACTTTTCGTTCAGCTCGGCGTCATGATCGACCCAGAACTCATAGGAAGACGGCAGCGCGTTCTTCATATTGGCTTCGGCGGTGGGCATGAATGGCGCCATGTCGGTCTTGCCATCCTGATACTTGCCGACCAGCGCGCCCGAGGACTTCCGCGCCGGGCCATAGCTGATCCACTTGGCCTGGTCTGCGAGCGCCTGGGTCGATGTGGCGAACTTGATGAATTCGACAGCGCCCTCCGGGTTCGGCGCTCCTTTCGGAACTGCAAGAAGGTCATACTCGAAGACCTGACCATCCCACATCGTGACGAACGGCTTGCCTTCGGAAATTGCCGCGTCAAAGAAACGCCCGTTGTAGGCTGTCGACATGATCACTTCGCCATCAGCAAGCAATTGCGCCGACTGAGCACCGGCGTCCCACCAGATCACATTGTCTTTGATGGTGCCGAGCTTGGCGAAAGCCCGATCAATGCCCTCGGGCGTCGCGAGCGTCGCATAGACGTCCGCCGGCGCGACTCCGTCCGCCATCAGCGCCATTTCCAGATTGACCTTAGCGCCTTTGCGCATCCCACGCTTGCCCGGGAATTTCTCAAGGTCGAAAAAGTCGGTGATCAGTGACGGCTTTTCGCCGGGGAACAATGTGTCGTTGTAGGCCCAGACGGTCGAGAAGATGATTGTCGTCACGGCGCAGTCGGTGATCGCGCCCGGCAGGAAGTCGTCTGCGGCGGCCGTGCCATCCGGCGCAGGCGGCAAGACCGAGGCATCAAACGGAACCAGAACACCTTCATCGCACAGCCTGATCGCATCCGCATATTCAAGGTCGACGACGTCGACAGTGACGTTGCCGGATTCCACCTGCGCCTTGATCGGGGCGTTGGGGTTGTCCGCGTCAACCGAAACGACGTTCACGCCGGTCGCTGCGGTGAAGGGCTTGTGATAGGCCTCGACTTGGCTCTTGGTATAGGCGCCGCCCCACGACATGACCGTCACATCGGCCTGCGCGGCAAGGCCAAAGCCGGTCAGCGCCGTGCTCAGGATCAGAAGTTTCTTCATTTCAATACTCCCTGGTTTGGTTTCAGTCCTTGCCGCTTCGTCCGGCGGCACTCCCCCCGTGGGCGGTTCATCCGCCCTCCGGTCGAAATCGTCAGATCGGGTCCAGCGCCCGCGCATCCTGGCTGTGCCAGCCGATCTTGATCGTCTGGCCCGGCGTCAGCCGGGTCTGGTTGATGGTGTTGCGCATCTTCATCACGAAACCGTCGCTGCCCGCCACCGTCAGCCGCGCCCTGAGGATGTCGCCCATATAGATCACTTCGCGGACCTCGGCGCCGATCGTATGGGCGCCCGCGGGCATCATCTCGGGCTTGAACTCCACCCGTTCGGGGCGGATCGACACCAGTGTTTTCTGGCCCTTTGCAGTCACGTTCACCGCCGTTGCGTCGATCAGCTCGCCCGTGGCCAGCCGGACCAGCGCCTTGTCGCCCGACAAATCCTCGACAATGCCCGGCAGCTTGTTGTTCTCGCCGATGAACTGGGCCACGAAGGAATTGCGCGGCCGCTCGTAAAGCTCGTCCGGGGCATCCAGCTGCTGGATCACCCCGTCGTTGAACACCGCCACGCGGTCCGACATGGTCAGCGCCTCGCCCTGGTCATGGGTCACATAGACGACGGTGATTCCCAGCCGGTCGTGCAGGGCCTTGATCTCGAACTGCATATGTTCACGCAACTGCTTGTCGAGCGCGCCCAGAGGTTCGTCCATCAGCACCAGTTCGGGATCAAAGACCAGCGCCCGCGCCAGCGCG
>CAZORV010000010.1:0-32106 GCA_964582215.1 uncultured Frigidibacter sp. | reverse complement strand
GCATGAGCGGGGCCGCTCTTCCACCGGAAGACCGGCCTTTTCCGCTCAGCCCGGCAAGATTGCCTCGGGTCGGTCGCTTTGGTCGGGGTCCGAGTCGGCGCCCCCATCAGGGCCCGCATCCGGATCGGCCAGAATCGCCAGAAAGGCCGCGCCGAACCGGTCGAGCCGGGCCGGGTCAAAGCCTGACAGCCGCGCCAGCTGCCCCAGATCGCGCGGGCGGCCTTCGGCGATGCGGCGCAGCGTTCCGGCCGGGCATGACATCGGCTTGCCCGCCCCGTCCGCCCCGCGCGACAGCTGCAGTTGCGCCGCCGCCAGCCGGTCATAGACCGACCCGGCCGCCTGCCCGGCCAGCCTCATCCGCGCCGGATGCAGCCGGTCGGCCGCCGCCCCGGTGATCACCGCCAGAAACTGCGCGCCATAGCTTTCCAGCTTTTTCGCCCCGACCCCGGAAATCCGCGCCATCTGATCCAGCGTCGCCGGCCGCGCCTCGGCCATCTCGACCAGCGTGCGGTCGGGGAAGATCACATAGGCGGGCACCCGCGCCGCCTCGGCCAGCGCCCGGCGCCGGGCCTTCAGCGCCGACAGCAGCGGCGCATCCTCGTCCGACACCAGCGCCCGCACCACCGGCCCGGACGAGACCTTGCGGATCGTGTCGCGGCGCAGCGTGACCGGCGCCTCGCCGCGCAGGATCGGCCGGGCGGCCTCGGTCATGCGAAAGGCACCGTGGCGTTCGGGATCGGGGCGGATCAGGTCGCGGCCGGTCATCTGGCGAAAGATCGCCTGCCATTCGGCCTTGGACCGGGCGCGGCCGACGCCGAAGGTCGGCAACTGGTCATGGCGGCGCTGGGTCACCTTGTCGGTGGCGCTGCCGGTCAGAATGTCGATCAGATGGCCCGCGCCAAAACTTTCGCCGGTGCGCAGCATCGCCGACAGGGCCATCCGCACCGCATCGGTCGCGTCGAACGTGTCGGGCGGCTGGTCGCACATGTCGCAGGCGCCGCAGGGCGCCGAAGCCTCGCCGAAATAGGACAGCAGAAGCTGGCGCCGGCAACCTGTCGCCTCGGCCAGGCCCAGAAGATGGTTCAGCCGCGCATGATCGGCAGCCTTGCGTTCGGGCGGGGCAAGCCCCTCGTCGATCTGGCTTCGGCGCAGGCGGATGTCCTCGGCGCCGTAAAGGGTCAGCGTCTCGGCCGGGGCGCCGTCGCGACCGGCACGGCCGATTTCCTGATAATAGCTTTCGATGGACTTCGGCAGATCGGCATGGGCGACCCAGCGGATATCGGGCTTGTCGATCCCCATGCCGAAGGCCACGGTCGCCACGACGATCAGCCCGTCGTCGCGCTGAAACCGCAGCTCGGTGTCGCGGCGGTCGGCGGCCTCCATCCCGGCGTGATAGTGGCAGGCGGCGCGGCCCGCCTCGCGCAAGGCCTGGGCCAGCGCCTCGGTCTTGGCGCGGCTGGCGGCATAGACGATACCGGACTGGCCGGGGCGCGCGGCGGCAAAGGCCAGGATCTGGCGGCGCGGCTGGTCCTTGACCTCGAAGGCCAGATGGATGTTCGGCCGGTCAAAGCCGCGCAAGAATGTGCGCGGCTCGGCCTCGCCGAACAGGCGCGCGACGATTTCGGCGCGGGTCTCTTCGTCGGCCGTCGCGGTAAAGGCGGCCAGCGGCACACCCAGCGCCCGGCGAAGATCGCCGATCCGCAGGTAATCGGGCCGGAAATCATGGCCCCACTGGCTGACGCAATGCGCTTCGACCGCGATCAGGCTGGTGCCGACCCGGCGCAGCAGCGCCTGCGTCCCCGCCAGCGCCAGCCGTTCCGGCGCGATGTACAAAAGCTTCAGCCGCCCCTCGTCCAGCGCGCGAAAGACCTCTTCGGTCTCTTCCCCGGTGTTGCCCGAGGTCAGGGCACCGGCCTCGACCCCCGCTTCGCGCAGCGCCCTGACCTGGTCGCGCATCAGCGCAATCAGCGGCGAGATCACAACCGTCACCCCGTCGCGCAACAGCGCAGGCAACTGGAAACACAGGGATTTCCCGCCGCCCGTCGGCATGATCGCCAGAACGTTCCGCCCCTCGGCAACCGCCGCGACAATCTCGCCCTGCCCCGGGCGAAAGGCGGAAAAGCCGAAAACACTGGCAAGAAGTTCCTCGGGTGCGGGCATAGGCGCGGGGTCAGCCGTAGAAGAAACCGGCGTTGTTGTGCAGCGCCTGCCTGAGAATGATGATCCCGATCGCCACCACCAGCGGCGCCAGATCAAGCCCCGAGGTCAGTGGCAGAACCCGGCGGATCGGCGCGTAAAGCGGCTCGAACAGCCGGCTGAGCCCGTACCAGAGCTGCGCCACCTGCGGTTGCCTGAGGTTCAGCACCTGAAAATTGATCAGCCAGGACATGATCACCTGCGCCAGAACCATGTACCAAAGGATGGACAGGATCAGATCAAGTGTCTGGTAAAGCGTTACCATCGGTTCCTCCGCCGTTTCTGGCGCCAGAG
The DNA here is from genome assembly GCA_964582215.1 of uncultured Frigidibacter sp. GTDB lineage: Bacteria > Pseudomonadota > Alphaproteobacteria > Rhodobacterales > Rhodobacteraceae > TMP-24. The sequence goes on along the minus strand of CAZORV010000010.1, from coordinate 29,616 downwards.
GTAAGGCCAGTTGACCCCGCCCGCAACCGCTAACGCAACGATCGGGTTGACCGGACGGGGGCCAGGGGGCAGGACGGGCGGATGTATCCGTTCATCCGCATGACCAAGGCCGTTCTGGTCAGCCGCGCGCTGCCGCGACTAGGCCTTTTCGGGACGCATCTGTCGCATCACATCTGCTGGCCCTGGGATCTCGATTTCTGGCGCGAACTGAACAATGGCCGCACGCTCAGCCTTTACGACATGGGGCGGGTGTCGCTGGCGATCCGCACCGGCCTGCGCGCGGAACTGGCGGCACGGGGCTGGGGGATTGCGATCGCGGGCGCCTCGGTCCGCTATCGCCGCCGGGTGCGGGTCTTTGAACGGGTCGAGATGCGGACCCGCTGCATCGGCTGGGACGCGCGGTTCTTCTATATGGAACAGACGATGTGGAAGGGGGCGGACTGCGCCAGCCACCTGCTGATCCGCGGCGCCATCACCTCGGCCACCGGTATCGTACCGCCGCCGGGGGTCTTTGCGGCACTCGGGCATCCGGGCGAGAGCCCCGCCCTGCCCGGCTGGGTCGGTGCCTGGATCGCGGCCGAGGGCGCGCGCCCCTGGCCGCCGGCGCTGTAGCACCCAGCCCGCGCTTGCCTTCGCGGGGCTTTTCGGGCTTGATCCCGGCAAATCCGGGAGAGGGCGGCATGACCATATCGGCACGAAAGCGCATCTGGGGCTGGTGGTTCTTTGACTGGGCAAGCCAGCCCTACAACACGCTGCTTTTGACCTTTGTCTTCGGCCCCTATTTCTCCGAGGTTGCCCGGGCGCAGTTCACCGCGCAGGGCATGAACGCCGAGGCGGCCGGGGCGGCGGCGCAGGCCTATTGGGGCTGGGGCCAGACGCTGTCGGGGGTGCTGATCGCCCTGCTGGCGCCGGTTCTGGGCGCGATTGCCGACGGGTCGGGGCGGCGGATGGTCTGGATCTGGACCTTTTCGGCGCTGTATGTCGGCGGGTCCTGGGGGCTTTGGTATCTGGCGCCGGATCAACCCGATCTGGCACGGGCCATGATCTGGTTCGGACTTGGCCTGATCGGGATGGAGTTCGCGACGATCTTCACCAACTCGCTGATGCCGGACCTGACGGATGACGCCGACATGGGGCGGGTGTCGGGCTTTGGCTTCGCCTTCGGCTATCTTGGCGGGATCATTTCGCTGATGATCATGCTGCTGTTCTTTTCCGAAAGTGCCGCGACCGGGAAAACCCTGATCGGGATCGCGCCGCTGTTCGGGCTGGACCCGGCGCTGCGCGAGGGCACCCGGGCGGCCGGGCCGATCGCGGCGCTTTGGTACATCATCTTCATGATTCCCTTCTTTGCATGGGTGCGCGAGCCGAAAGGCCCCGCACGGCGGCTGGACATCGGTCGGGCAATGTCGGACCTCGTGGCGCTGATCGCCTCGCTTAAGGGGCGGGTCAGCCTGGCCGCGCATCTGATCTCGTCGATGTTCTACCGGGATGCGGTGAATGCGCTTTATGCCTTTGGCGGCGTCTATGCCTCGGGCGTGCTGGGCTGGCCGGTCGTCAAGATCGGGATATTCGGCATTATCGGCGCCAGTTCGGCGGCGGTCTTCAGCTGGCTTGGCGGCCATATGGACAGTGCGCGGGGGCCGAAGCCGGTGCTGAACCTGTCGATGACGGTGTTGATCGCCGTCTGTCTGGTGATCGCCGGCATGTCGCGCGACGCGTTTTTCGGAATGCCCTTTGCGCCCGGATCGCCCTGGCCGGACTATATCTTTTACATCTGCGGCGTACTGATCGGGGCGGCAGGCGGCACGCTTCAGTCGGCCAGCCGGACGATGATGGTCTTTCACACGACACCCGAGCGCGCGACCGAGGCGTTCGGCCTTTACGCCCTGTCCGGCAAGGCCACCGCCTTTATCGCCCCCTTTGCCATCACCATCTATACATCCATCAGCGGATCGCAGCGCATGGGCATTGCGATCCCGTTGATCGTGCTGTTCCTGATCGGCATGGTGATCCTGAAATGGGTCAAGCCCATGGGCGAGAGGCTGGCATGATCTTGCGGATACTCGGTGGGCTGGCGCTGGCGCTGCTGCTGGCCTTGCCGGCGGCGGCGAAAGAAAGGAAGGCGGCGGCGCTGTTCGGCGCGGTGACCGGGGCCTCGTCTCAGGCGCCCGAGGCGATCGGCGCATACTCCAAAGGCTGCGGCGCGGGGCTGGTCGAACTGCCCGAAAGCGGCCCGACCTGGCAGGCGATGCGCCTGTCGCGGAACCGCAACTGGGGGCATCCCGATCTGGTCGACTACATCGTCGATCTGTCGCGGGCGGTCACCCGCCTTGGCTGGCGCGGCATCTATGTCGGCGACATGGCCCAGCCGCGCGGCGGGCCCAGCGCCTCGGGTCATCTCAGCCATCAGACCGGGCTTGACGTCGACATCTGGTACACGCCGCCGCCCAGCCTTGACCTCAGCCCCCGCCAGCGCGAGGGGCTGGGCGCGATGATCGTGCGAACGGCCGATCAGACCCGGGTGAACAGCAACTGGACCCCGGAACATGGTGCGTTTCTGAAGATGGCGGCGTCGGACCCCCGGGTTGACCGGATATTCGTGGCGGCGGCGGTGAAGATCGCCATGTGCAAGACCGCCCGCGCCGGTGACAAGAAATGGCTGCAGAAGATCCGGCCGCTTTACGGCCATCATGACCATTTTCACGTGCGGCTGAAATGCCCCGCCGGCTCGCCCCGCTGCGAGGTTCAGTCGCCGACGGTGGCCGAACTGTCGAACGGCGGCGACGGTTGCGACGAGACGCTGACATGGTGGGTCACAACCTATCTGGACGAACTGCGCCACCCGCCCAAGGGCCCAAAACCGCCGAAAGTCCGGGGGCCGCGCGACTATACGCTGGCCGATCTGCCCAAGGCCTGCACCGCCGTTCTTGGCGCGAATTAGGGTCGGGCAAGCGTGATCGCAACGCCCGCCCGCACGCTGCGCCTTTTTGCGCTGATCCTTTGCCTTGCGCCGGGGGCACGCGCGGCCGAGGTTGTCGGCCAATATGTCGTGAGTGATCCGCGCGAGGGGTTCGGTGGCCTTTCGGGGCTGGAACTCGACGCCGGGGGCGCGCGGTTTCTGGCGTTGTCAGACCGGGGCGTGCTGTTTCAAGGCCGGTTCCGGCGTGACGCGACCGGCGCCGTCACCGGCATGGACGAGGTCGAAAGACAGCCGCTGCACGAGGCTGACGGCACCTTGCTGAAAGGTCGCCGCCGCGATGCCGAGGGGCTGGCGCTGACCGCCGGGGGGCGGATCTTCATCTCGTTCGAACTGGACCCGCGCGTCGTCGAATATGGCCATGACGGCCAGCTTCTGGCGGAACTGCCCGTCGACCCGGCCTTTCGCGGCTTTGGCAAGAACGACGGGATGGAGGCGCTGGCCGTCGCCGCCGACGGTACGCTGCTTGTCATGCCCGAGGGCCCGTGGGAGGGGACGACGGGCTTTCCGGTCTTCCGGCTTGGCGGTGGCCAGTGGGATCAGCCCTTCTCTCTGGCGGACGACCACAGCTGGCGGCCGGCGGGGGCGGATTTCGGTCCGGACGGGCGGCTCTACCTGCTCGAGCGGGATTTCTGGGCGCCGATCGGCTTCAAGTCCCGGCTGCGGCGCATCACCCTTGACGGGGCGAGGGTCACGGCGGACGAGGTGATCTGGCAGACGGTCGCGGGGCAATATTCCAACCTTGAATCCCCGGCGATCTGGCGTGACGCGACCGGCGCGCTGAGGGTCACGATGGTCTCGGACAACAACTTCCTGCCGGTCATGGCCACCACCTTCGTTGACCTCAGGCTGGACGACTGACTTGACCCGCCGGGGGGCCGGGTCTAAAGGCCCCGGGTCCCGGCGACGCGCGCCGGGGCCAAGTCGCCGCCACCTTGTCAAAAACGGACCAGATATGAACCGCTCACTCATCCCAGGCGTCATCGCCATGGCCGCGATCGTCGTGGCCTCGAATATCCTTGTGCAATTCCTCTTTGGTCAGTGGCTGACCTTCGGGGCCTTCACCTATCCGTTCTCGTTCCTTGTCACCGACCTGACAAACCGCTTTCACGGGCCAAGGGCCGCGCGGCAGGTGGTGATCGCGGGCTTTGTCGTCGGCGTCATCTGTTCGCTGGTCGGATCGCAGATCATGGGCGAATTCGGCCCGCTGGTGACCGTCCGCGTTGCCATCGGATCGGGCCTCGCCTTTCTGGTGGCGCAGCTTCTTGATATCGCCGTCTTCAACCATTTCCGCGAGAATGGCTGGTGGAAGGCGCCCTTCATCTCGACCCTGTTCGGCGCCTCGCTGGACACGGCAGTGTTCTTCACCACCGCCTTTGCCGGGTTCCTGAGCTTTCTCGAACCCTCGAATGACGTCAGCTGGGCCGGGCAAAGCCTGCCCCTGATCGGCGTCGGCCCGATGGTGCCGCTCTGGGTCTCGCTCGGCTTTGCCGACTGGCTGGTCAAACTGTCGCTGGCGGCTGTGGCACTGATCCCCTTCCGGCTGATTGTCGCCAATTTTAGCAAAAGGTTGGCGTAAAACCTTTTGACAACCACAGAATATGTGGCAGGCTTCGGGTTAACGGCAACCAGGAAAGGAGGTGATCCAGTGTCGAGAGTGATATTGGAGAGAGGTGTCAGGACAGTCAGGGGGGCCGTGGCCTGAGGGCAGACCCTTCGGCTTTCAACCCTGGCTGGGACGCGCCTTGACAGGCACCCTAACTGGGCCATCTCCTTAGATCTCGGGGGGCCGCTTCGTGAAAACGGGGCGGCCCTGTCTGTTTTTCGTTTCGCGCGGCATCGACCAGGAGGCCCCGGCGCGGAGGCCGGGGCCGGGCGGCGGACGCCGGTCTTCCGGCGGAAGAGCGGCCCCGCTCATGCAGGGAGGTTTCCCGGCGACCGCCTCTGCACCTGCTGACGGAGGGCGACGTCTGACCCCTATGGCGCGAAGTGCAGGCCCCGGGGGCTTGGCGGACCGGGCGGTCCGGGTGGCAGCTTTGTCCCCCCTCCATACGCCGGGCTGAGCGGGACAAGCCGATCTTCCGGTGGAAGAGCGGCCCCGCTCATGCGGGAAGGTTTCCCGGCGACCGCCTCGGCCTCTCACGACAGAGGGCAGCGCCTGCCCGGGATGGCGCAAAGCGCCAGCCCCCGGCAGGGGCAGGCGCTGCCAGGTCGCTTTGGGCGACCGGGCGGTGTGTGGAACTGTTCCTTGACGGCAGGGTCACTTGCCCCTGCCGGCTGAGACGCCGCAGTCTGTCCCGCAACGCCGGGCTGAGCGGCAAAGGCCGTTCTTCCAGTGGAAGAGCGGCCCCGCTCATGCGGGAACGTTTCCCCGGGACCACCTCAGCCCTTGCAACAGAGGGCAGCGCCTGCCCCGGGCGGCGCAAAGCGCCAGCCCCCCGGCGGGGCAGGCGCTGCCCGGTCGCTTCGGGCGACCGGGCGGTGTGGGTGGAATCGGCGCACGGCGGCAGGGGCGACGGCCCCTGCCGCCTGAGGCGGCGTGATCCTTTTCCCCGACGCCGAGTTGCGCGGAAAAGGCCCGTCCCATCCAGCAGGCGCGGGCCCCCCTTGACCGCCCGCCCCACCGCGCGCGACAAGCCTGGGCATGCTGCGCATCACCGATCATATCGCCATCGCCGACTGGGAGCTGACCGAAAGCTTTTCGCGTGCCTCGGGCCCCGGCGGGCAGAATGTGAACAAGGTCTCGACCGCCGTCGACCTGCGGTTCGAGGCCGAGCGCAGTCCGCATCTTGGCCCCGCCGTCAAGGCGCGGCTGAAGCGGCTGGCCGGGCGGCGCTGGACGCTTGACGGGGCGATCCTGATCCGCGCCGAGGAGACCCGCAGCCAGGCGCAGAACCGCGAACTGGCGCGGGAACGGCTGGCCGATCTGATCCGCTCGGCGCTGGTCGCGCCCAAGCGCCGCGTCATCACCAAGCCGACCTACGGCAGCCAGCTTCGGCGGCTGAAGGCCAAGACCGAGCGCGGCGAGGTCAAGAGCCTGCGCGGCCGCATCGAGGATGACTGACGAAGGCCGCCCAGACCCGGCCCGCGCCACTGTTCGTCAGCCGCCAACGATACCGTCCGTTTGCCCGGCTCTTTGCACAAAAGACGGCGGGCCATGGCTTTTCCCCTAGCAAACCCTTGCGAATGTGGAAAAATACGTCGAGAACACCGGAAATTCGTCAGAAACAAGGGCCAGACACACCCGTCATGCTGAAAAAGGCGATCATGGTGGTGTCGGGCAATGCGTTCGGCTCGGTCTTCCTTCTGCTGCGCAATCTGATCGTTGCGCGGCTGATGAGCCCCGAAAATTATGGCATCGCCTCGACATTCGCGATCAGCATGGCGGCGGTCGAAACCCTGTCCTATCTCGGCCTCAATCAGTTGATGGTCATCGACAAGGACGGCGACAAACCGCATTTTCAGGCCGCAATGCAGGGCTTTCAGGTTCTGCGCGGCCTGTTTTCGGCCATCGTCCTGTTCCTGATCGCGGTGCCATACGCCAGGTTCCTGGACGTCGAGCGGGTGTCGTGGAGCTATCAGGTTCTGGCGCTGATCCCCTTTATCAACGGCTTTCAGCATTACGACACCCACCGCCTGCGCCGCCATCTGAACTTCACCCCGACCGTGATGGTGAACTCGCTGCCGGCGATGGTGTCGGTCTTCGCCCTCTGGCCGCTGGCGCTGTTCTTCGCCGACTACCGGATCATGCTGTTCGCGCTGTTCGCGCATTCAATCACCATGGTGATCGTCACGCATGCCACGGCGAAGCGGCCCTACCGTCTGGCGCTGGACCCGGCGCTGATCAGGCGGGCGGCGACCTTCGGCTGGCCGCTGCTGCTGGACGGGGTTCTGATCTTTGGCGCCTTCAACGGCGAGCGTCTGGTGGTTCTGCGCGAACTTGGCGTCACCCAGTTCGCCTATTTCACCATGGCCTTCAGCCTGACGCTGACCCCGACCATCGTGCTGGCCAACTCGTTCCAGTCGCTGTTCCTGCCGCCGCTGTCGGCGGCCAAGGACGACCCGCCGACCTTTCAGCGCCTGTCGGTTGCGGCGATCGAATCGAACCTGCTGATCGCGGTGCTGCTGATCCTCGGGACCAGCCTGATCGGCGGGCCGCTGGCCTATCTGCTGACCGGGCCGAAATATATCGCGATCCTGAACATCCTGTTGCCGGTCGCGATGATCCAGGCCATCCGCGTGGCCAAGAACGGCGCCAATACCGTGGCGCTGGCCATGGAACATTCCAGCACGTCGATGATCTGCAACATCCTGCGCGTCGCATCCCTGCCGCTGTCATGGTGGGTCGCGATCCGGACGGGCGACATCTACACGATCATCTGGATCGTCTGCGTCGCCGAGGTTCTGGCGTTTTTCCTGTCGATGTATCTGGCGCGGCGCTGGGCCCGGGTGAGGCTGAAGCCGCTGGTCCTGCCCAGCCTGCTGACGGCGGCCCTCTGCGTCCTGACGCTGTGGGACAATTTTGCGACGCCGCCGAAAACCCATTTCATCGCGCATCTCCACTGGGCGCAGCTGGCCATTCTGGCCCTTGGCATCGCGGCCATCGCGGCGATGGGCGGGATGCGTGCCTATGGCAAGGAATGGCTGCAGAAGCGCTAGGCGCCGAGACGCCGTGCCGGGCAACAATTGCCGGACTCCGGCCGGAATTGTGGCCGTGGCGCCGCGCCGCCGCCGCCATCTGGCGCCCGGTTTGCGGGTTCCGGGGCGCGGCACTGGACTTCATCCCCCGGCATGATAACCATCGCGCCCGGGTCATGCGCGCCAGCGCCCGGCCATGGCTACGCGACTGAAAGCGAGGATTTATTTTGAAAATTGCGGTCTTTGGCCTGGGATATGTGGGCATCGTTTCCGCCGCCTGTCTGGCGCGCGACGGGCATGAGGTGATCGGGGTCGACCCGCAGCCGGCCAAGGTTGACCTTGTGCGCGAAGGCCGCTCGCCCATCGTCGAAAAGCATGTCGACGGCCTGTTGGCCGAGGCGGTCAGCGAAGGCCGCATCCGCGCCACCACCTCGCCCGCCGAGGCGGTCGCCGCATCCGACATCGCCTTTGTCTGCGTCGGCACGCCCTCGCGCAAGAACGGCAGCCTTGACACGTCGGCGGTCGAGCGGGTCTGCGAACAGATCGGCGCCGCCGTCGCCAAACGCGACCGGCCCTATACGATCGTCATCCGCTCGACCATCCTGCCGGGGACGATGCGCAATGTCGTCATTCCGGCGCTGATGCGGACGGCCGGCGGCAGCGACAAGCTGCGCATCGCCAACAACCCGGAATTCCTGCGGGAATCGACGGCGGTCTATGACTATGACAATCCGCCGAAAACCGTGGTCGGGTCGGACGATCCGGCCGTCGCGGCCGAGATTCTGGCGCTTTACGCGGGGCTGCCGGGGCCGAAGATCGCCGCGCGGCTTGAGACGGCCGAGATGGTGAAATATGCCGACAACGTCTGGCATGCCACCAAGGTCGCCTTCGCCAACGAGATCGGCAATATCGCCAAGGCGGTCGGGGTCGACAGCTGGGAAGTGATGGACATCTTCTGTCAGGACACCAAGCTGAACATCTCGCCCTATTACATGAAACCGGGCTTTGCCTTTGGCGGGTCCTGCCTGCCCAAGGACGTGCGGGCGCTGACCTTCAAGGGCCGCGATCTCGACCTTGATCTGCCGCTGATGAATGCGCTGATCCCGACGAATGCCCAGCAGGTCGAACGGGCGCTGGAAATCATCGGCGCCAAGGGCGTGCGCGACATCGCCTTCCTTGGGATCAGCTTCAAGGCCGAGACCGACGACCTGCGCGAAAGCCCGCAGGTGGCGCTGGTCGAGCGGTTGCTGGGCAAGGGCTACAACCTGCGCATCTATGACCGCAACGTCCATATGGCGCGGCTGATGGGTGCCAACCGCGCCTATATCGAAGATGTGATCCCCCATATTTCCGAGATTCTGTCGGACGATCTGTCGGCGGTTCTGGCCCACGGCACGCTGGTGATCATCGGCAACCCGGCGCCCGAGTTCCGTGAGCTGGCACAACGGCTGGATGCGGACCAGCAGGTGATTGATCTGGTCCGGGTTCCCGGCCTGTCCGAGGCTCTTGGGGCGCGGTACGATGGCATCAACTGGTAAGGCCGTGGTGGCCGGGCAAAAGCGCCGTGTCCTGATCGTCGTCGAGAACCTGCCGGTGCCCTTTGACCGCCGGGTCTGGGCCGAGGCGACGACGCTGGTACAGGCCGGCTATGAGGTTTCGGTGATCTGCCCGACGGGCAAGGACGCCGAGGCGCCCTATGAGTTGCTGGAGGGTGTCCATGTCTACCGCCACCCCTTGCCGGTCGAGGGGCATGGCGCGCTGGGGTATCTGCGCGAATATGGCGCCGCGCTCTGGCATGAGACGCGGCTGGCGCTGAAGGTCCGGCGCGAACGCGGGATCGACGTGCTGCACGGCTGCAACCCGCCCGACCTGATCTTTGCGGTGGCCTGGGTCCTGCGGCTGTTCGGGGTGCGCTATCTGTTCGATCACCACGACATCTGCCCCGAACTTTACGAGACCAAGTTCGGCAAGCGCGGGCTTTTGTGGCGGGCGATGGTGCTGGTCGAGTGGCTGACCTTCAAGACCGCCAGCGTCTCGATCGCCACCAATGAAAGCTACGCCGAGATTGCCCGGCGTCGCGGCGGCATGGCGGCGGAGGACGTGTTCATCGTCCGGTCCGGCCCCAAGATCGACAAGCTTGAGATTCGTCCCCCGAAGCCCGAACTGAAGAAGGGCGCGGCCTATCTGATCGGCTATGTCGGCGTCATCGGCCAGCAAGAGGGGCTTGACCTTCTGGTCGAGACGGCCGCGCATCTGACCGGGCCGATGGGCCGCAAGGATGTGCATTTCGGCATCGTCGGCGGTGGTCCGGCGCTGGCCGAGGTTCAGGAAGACGTGCGCAAGCGCGGGCTGGAAAGCTATTTCACCTTTACCGGCCGGGCCTCGAACGACCTGTTGCTGGACATGCTGAACACCGCCGACGTCTGCGTGAATCCCGACCGGGCGACGCCGATGAACGATCTGTCGACGATGAACAAGATCATGGAATACATGACCTTGCAAAAGCCGGTGGTGCAGTTCGACCTGAAAGAGGGCCGCGCCTCGGCCGCCGAAGCCTCGCTTTACGCGCGCAAGAACGATCCGGTCGATTTCGCCGAAAAGATCGCGTCCCTGCTGGACGATCCGGCGGCGCGGGAACGGATGGGCAAGATCGGCCGCGACCGGATCGAGGGCGGGCTGAGCTGGGCGCATTCGGTGCCGCATCTGCTGGCGGCCTATGACCGGATCTTTGCGAAGATGGGGCGGTAAGCGCCGGCAACGCCCGAGAATGCCCGCCTGTCATCCGCCACGCCGCATCGCCGGCGTGGCAGGCCGCACCCGACAGGCCAGAAGCCAGCCGCCGACAAAGCCGCCAAGATGGGCTTGCCAGGCCAGCCCGCCGCCAAGGGCGACCCACAGGGCAAGGTTCAGCAGGATCAGCGTCGCCGCCCCCCGCATCAGCGGCCGCAACGGCCGCCGGTAGCGGCGCCGATGCTGAAAGTCCCATGACATCAGCATGCCCAACAGGCCGAACAGGGCACCCGACGCACCGACCATCGGGATGCCCGGGCTCGGCCACAGCGCATAGCCGATGCCCCCCGCCACCAGAAGCGCGCCATAGGCAAAAGCGAACCGCCCCGCCCCGACGCTCGCCACGACCGGGCCGGCAAGCGACACAAGCGCCATCATGTTCATCACCAGATGAAGAAGTCCGCCGTGAAGAAAGCCGTAGGTCAGATACATCAGCACCGCCTGACCCGGATAAAGCCAGCCATCCGGCGGCCCGACCCAGAAGGCGAAACGGTCATAGGCCGACTGGCGAAGGTCAGGCCATGGCAAAAGCCCGAAGTCGGCCGCACTGCAATGCGCCTCGGGCAGGATGCAGGCGATCAGGATGATCCAGACCTGCCGGGGTGCTGCCCGCAGATCGGCCTCAAACGCCATGGGCCGACCCCGGCCGCCGGTCAGAACGGCACATATTTCGGCAAGGTCTTCAGGCTTTCGCCCATCAGCCGCACAAGCCGGGCCTCGGCCTCGGCCTCGGATTCGTCGGGGCCGATCGGGGTCAGATAGCGCACCAGCGCCCCGTCGGTGCGACCCTTGGTCAGGCTGTCGTAAAGGACGCTCATCTTGGCGCGGAAATCATTGGTCTCGCGCGCGCCGCGACCTTCGAACCAGTAATAGACCAGCTGGCGTGCGGTGCCCTTCTGGATGACGGCCCGGTTGACCATGAAGCGGCCGTAGCCTGCCGCCGTCATGTCGACCGGAATGGCGTGAAGGTTGAACACCTCCCACCCGCCGGTGGGCAGGCAGACCTCGGGCGAATGGATCCCCTGCCCTTCGGTCTGCTTGCGGTAATAGGCCGAAAAGAACGCGACGACATCCTTTTCGCCCGCCTTGCGGTAGATGACGCTGGCATAGTCGTCAGCTGCCAGAACCTCTTCGATCTCGGGGTCCAGCCGCTGCGCCGTCCCCTGCCAGTCGCCGACCTCGGTCGGGTACAGTGTCAGCGTCTCGCGCCGCGGCTCGACCGAGGCGGTCGTGGGCGCAAAGGTCCAGGCAGCGGCAGCCAGCGCCGTCACCAGCGCCGCAAGCGCCAGAAAGCGGGTCGGCCGGATCGCCAGAATGCGCGCCAGAATCCCGCCGAACCCGTCAAAATCCAGGTCGATCGCCTCGGCCAGCGGCTTGGGCTCGGGCGTCAACCGCTGCAGGCCGATGGCCATCAGAAAGAGAAGGCCGACGCAGATCAGAAAGACCACCCACCCTTCGAAGAAATGCAGGAACCCCTCGGCCTGTTCGATCCCGTAGCGGTCGACCAGAATTCCGATCATGCCGATCCGGAACGAGTTCATCAGCACCGTCAGCGGCGCCGCCGAAATCAGCAGAACCAGCTTGTGCCAAAGCGGCCCCCGGTAAAGGATCGAGAAGAGATAGGAAAAGCTGAGGATCGGGAACAGGTAGCGCAGGCCGGAACAGGCCTCGGCCACCTGCAGTTTATAGACGCCAAGGTCGATGACGTTGCCTTCCAGATAGACGGCAACCCCGGCCATGCTGACGAACCAGACCCCCAGTTCGGACGAGACCCATTGCAGGAAGATCGTCAGCTTCCAGTACAGGATCTGCGGCAGGGGCAGCATGAAGATCAGATGAAAGACCGGCAACTGATGTTGCCTGCCGCGCCGCCAGCCGAAAATCGCCAGAACCACGCCAGAAAGCCAGAGGATCATCGCATAGGTCACGATGTCCGGCACCCGCATCAGATTGCCGAGGAGCGCCAGTGCCAGCGCCGCCGCGATCACCAGAAGCCCCGCCCAACCATCCCGCGCGCCCGCGTCCGGCAACGGCGCCCGGCGCAGCTCGCGCAGGAAAAGGTAAAGCGAGACCAGGGGAATGATCGGCCCGTGGCTGTATTCGGCCGTGGACCATGCGGCCAAAAGCGACCGGATGCCGATCACGAACAGCGGCAGGCTGGCCAGGATCAGCACGGCAAACAGCCCGAACCCGACCGGGTTCAGGCGCAACCGGCCGCCGGCCTGCGCATAGGTGTTGCTGCTGTCTGTCATCGCCACCGCTTACCGTTCCGAACTGTCCGGGCACCGGTCAGACGCTGCCGACCGACCCCTGACCATGCTGTCGCCCCCAGTCCGCCACCGACCGAAAGACACAAGTCTTTACGGACGGAAGCTGAAATTTCGGTCGAGCGTAAGGAAGAACGATGTCGAATTTGCGGAGGGCAGACCGGTTTCCTTGCGGTTGCGCAAAAGAACGCCGCCCGACATTTTCCAGTCGGCGGTCAGGTCGCGCGAATAGGCCGCCTGCAGATTGGTCAGTTCGATCGTCGGGACGCCGGTATTGCTGTTGTCCTCGCTCCGGCCCCAGTCCAGCGTCAGGTTCAGCTGCGAGCTGGGGTTGATATTGTGGTTGTAGGCCGCCGACAGCCGCGTATCGACGATTTCCTGGTTCAGCGTGTTGGTCGAGGCGCTGCGGTCGAACGACAGGGTGATCTGGTCGGCCAGCAACTGCTGGTCATACTGCAGCGACGCCACCCAGGACGCCGAACCGATGTCGCCTTGCGTCACCCCGACCGAGGCGTTCACCGTGCCGGTCGGAAACTGCAGCCCGCGCCCGACGCTGAGCGTGGTGCGCCGGCCGTTCTGGTTGGTGTTCGACGTCAGTGTGCCAAAGACCGACCCGTTCGGCAGGGTCTTGGTCAGCGTGAAGGCGCCGGTCAGGCCCGACACCACCGAGGTGCCGCTGGTCGTCGTCGTGTCGACGTTGGTATGGCCAATCTGCGCGTCAAGGTTCAGCACCGGATTGATGTCATAGCTGACGCCCATGACATAGTCGGTGGTCGTCCGGTGGGTCAGGACCGAATCCGCCGCCTCGTACTTCGTCTGGGCCGCCTGCACGCGGCCAACGGCCACCTGGCTGAAGCGCAACCGTCCGGTGACGGCGGCACGGTTGGTCTCGGTGTCGAAGATCGCGGTGCTGGCCACATTGCTGTAGTCGTTCTTGTCGTGGCTAAGGTCGAAGGTAAAGCCAAGGGGCGCGTTCAGGCCGATGTCATAGGTCAGGCCAAGGTTGGTCGCGCGCAGCGTGCCGCCGTTGCCGACCAGCGACCCAAGCTGTTGCTGTTCCTGTTCGATCTGGAACGGGTCAAGAAACTCGCGGTCAACCGACCGGTAGCTGCCCGTCAGGGTCAGGCGGCTGTCAGCGCTGTCGGCAACGAACCGCAGCCGGGTGGTCGGGTCTTCGAACCCGGCGACACTGCGGCCCGGGATGTCGGCAAACCGCAGGACGCCGGAACTGATCAGCGAAAAGTCATAGGCCGAGGTGACGCTGGACAGGCCGAACGTCAGCTGTGTGTCGGATATGTTGGACCGGCCAAGGCTTTTGCCCGGCGTCAGCGAAAAGTTCGAGTCCGTCTTCAGCGAGGTGCTGACGCCGATATCGACCTGCACCCCCCCGGACGTGCCAGCGCCTCCCTGTTGGGGGGAGGCGATGGTCGGCCAGAGGGTTGTGGCTGCCGCGAGTACCGCGATCTTGCTTGTTGTTGATCCCACCCGATTTTCCGCCTGTTATTCGAAGAGCCTGCGTTCCGGAACGACGATCACGTCACCTTTGTGAAGAACGATGACCGGCGCACTGGCCCCCTGCTGCACTGCCTTATAGTCGAAATTGTATATCGTCTCTCTGCCCGATTTGGAATCCACCCTGCGCAGCTGGATGCGTTTTGTCGCTGCAAAGCGCGTCAGCCCGCCGTTTTCGGCAAGGAATTGCAGAAGCGTGGTGCCCGGCGCCACGTCAAGGCGGCCCGGACGGGTGAATTCACCCATGGCAAAGATCGAAACCGAACCGCTCCGGGTCACGTTTGCGGCCGCAAGGTTGGCAGCGGCGCCGGCGACGGCCTGCGTCGTCGGGTTAAGCTGGCCGACCGACAGGAAGACCGTCGGCGGGGCCGCGAACTTCGGCGCGAGTGCCGCCGAGATCGACGACTGCATGCCGTCGATCGACTGGCCCTTGGCCTGAATGGCGCCGATCAGCGGCAGGCTGATCGTGCCGTCGGGCAGCACCAGAAGGCTGCGATTGAGGCTGGGATCTTCCAGAACCTCCATCTGCAGAACGTCGCCGGGCTGAATGCGGTAGGCATTCTGGGCCCAGGCGGCCGGAACGAGAACGATGGCCAGGATAAGGCCGAGGAGGGTTTTGAGCATTTTGGCACCCTGTGAATATGTCCGGGTCGACAATAATTTCGACCCCTGCGTTTTCAAAACATTAACGGCTTTTTGTCGGTTTCGTAAGTCTCTGCGAAACTTCCGTGCCCGTCCCGCAACACCTTTATGGCGATTCCGGGGCGATTCCGGCAGCTTTGAGTTTGTCCAGTTCAGATCGTGCCGAAATTGCGAAGGCCCGCGAATCGTTGGCGGGAATCAGTGCCAGCGCCTCGGCGAACTTTTTCGCGGCCTCGGCCGGCTTTTTGGTCGCGAGATAGGCCATCGCCAGGTGGTACTGCACCGTCGGGTCCTGCGGCAGCCCGACAGCCGCCCGCGCCAGCTCTTTCACCGCAAGATCGAACGAGCCGTTCTGATAGGCGATCCAGCCGAACGTGTCCTGGTAGGCGGGCACCGAGCTGCCACGCAGACGCCGGGCGATCACCTCGGCGCGCTTCAGACTGTCGGCATCGGTCCGGTAGTTCGACAAGAGGCTGGCAAGGTTGTTGGCAACCACGGGGTTCGCCGAGTTCTGCTTGTAAAGCTCTTCGTAGATGGCGATCGCGCCCTCGATATCGTCGGCGCTTTCCAGAACACCGGCCTTGGCCCAGCGCAGTTCAGGCGACTGCGGAACGGCGGCAAGCCCTTCCTCCAGCACCTTTGCCGCATCGGCTGCCCGCGACGGATCGCCTTTCAGCGCGCGATACAGCGCCAGCCAGACGTCCGCCCTGCCCGGTTCGGCCGCCAGAACCGCCCGGAACCCGGTCTCGGCGTTCTTCAGATCGCCGGTGATCGCCTGGACCGTGGCATTGATAAAGACCAGATCCCGGTTGCCCGGTTCCTCGGCCAGCAGCTTGGCGGCGTAGGCGACCGCCTCGGCATTGCGGCCGTTGGCCAGGTGATTGCGCAGAACCGCGACCTTTGCGTCCAGCTTGGCCCCCTCGGCCGAGGCGAGCCGTTGTAGATAGGTCAGCGCGTCGCCGGTCTTTTGCTGGCCGTCCAGGATTGCCGCGCGCATCGAGGCGACGTTGGGTTCAACCGCCGGGTCCTTCAGACCCTCAAGCTCGTCCGCCACGGCGCCGGCCCGGCCCCAGTCCTGCAAGGCGACATAGATGCTGCCCAGTGCCACCAGCAGCCCGGGCTCGCCCGGGGCGATGCGCAGCGCGTCGATCACGACGCTTTCGGCCGGCACAAGCTTGTCCTCGGACGCCAGAAGCCGTGCATAGCGCAGCGATTCTGCCGGGGCACGGCCCGAAGCCCGCACCGCCTGCGACAGCATGTCCCGCATCAGATCGCGGTCGCCCTGACGTTCGTACGCCTGCGCCATCAGCGTCATCAGCCCGGCATCCTGCGGATTCTGGTCGATGGCGCTGCGCAGTACCGCGATGGCATCGTCGGCCTGATCGTCCTGGATCAGCCAGCCCGCCTTCAGCTTGATCGCCTCGGCATTGCCCGAATCCTCGGACAGGACCTGGCCCACCAGCCTCCGTGCCGCCTGATCATTCTTGTCGGCCAGATACATGCGCGCAAGCGCGACCTTGATCGCCCGACCTTCGTCGGCGTCAGTAACGGTGCCGACAATCTCCTCCATCTCGGCGATGGCCCCGGCATGGTCGCCCTGATCGAAATGGAACCCGGCGCGGGCCGAGCGCAGCACCGACACCGACTTTCCGGCGGCGATGGCAGCATCCAGTTCCTTCAGCGCAGCCTCGGGTCCGCGGAACTGGCCGAGAAAGCGGACCAGATCGACAATCGGCGCCGTCGCGTCCGAGGCCGGGTCGACACGCGACCGCAACAGGGCCTCGGCCTTGTCATACTCCTTGCGCGACAGATACCAGCGCTGCAATGCCTCGGCCATTTCGGGCGCGTCGGGGAACAGGCCGACCATTTCCTTCAGCCCGGTCTCGACCGCGACGTCATCCTTCAGCGCCGCGTTCACCGACAGGCGCTGCGCATACAGCAGTTTTTCCCTTGGCGCGATGCGGATCGCCGCGTCCAGCTCGGTCAGCGCCTCCGAAAGATTGCCGGCGCGGACCAGATCATCAATGATGACTTTGCGCAGCAACAGGCTGTCGGGCAGCTTTTTGGCCAGCGCGCCCGCTTCCTTGACGGTCGAGATGATCTTGCCGGTGTCGTCATCTTCGACCGCCCGGCCATATTCGGTGAACAGCCTGATCGCCTGCAAGGCCCCGTCATCCGGCGCGCCCTTCAGTGCCTGCGTCACGAACTGGGTGGCGTCATCCCATTGCCCGGCCTCGGCGGCCAGATCGGCCAGCGCCTTCAGCCCGGCGGGATCATTGGGATATTGCTCGATCAGGCGCAGATACTGGCTATAGGCCTCGCGCGTGTTGCCGCGCGCGCGTTCGGCGTCGGCATAGGCAAGGCGGGCGTCATGATGTTCGCCGTTCAGCTCGAACACATTGCGGAACTCGACCAGAGCCCGGTCGACGTCGCCGTCCTGCAGATATTCCAGCCCCGACTGGAAATGCCGCTCGGCCCGCTCCTGCGCCGTGTCGCAGGCCGCCAGCAGCGAAAGCATCAGGGCCAGGGCAAGGGCAGGCTGCGGGCGACATTTCATTCTACACTCGTGCAAAGTTCCGGAGGCAGACGTCGAAGTGCTGCGACGCTACAGTTACAATCGGCGCTATTCCAGCGCAAGTTGGCCCGCTACCGCGCGAAATCGGCGCCTAATAGCCGGTGCCGCCCGTCACCGCCCGGAAGGTCTTCAGCATGATCATCACGTCAGACCAGAAGGACAGCGACCGTTCATACTCGCCGTCAATCTCGGCGCGCCGTTCAAACGTGCAGTTGTTGCGGTCGGAAATCTGCCACAGGCCGGTGACGCCCGGGCGCAGCGCATAATAGGCCAGACCGACATAGATCGGCCGCTGCGCCGGCATCATCGGGCGCGGCCCGACCATCGACATCTCGCCGACCAGGACGTTCCAGAACTGCGGCAACTCGTCCAGAGACGACTTCCGCAGGAACCGGCCGAGCCGGGTGATGCGGGGGTCGACCTTCAGCTTTTGCGTCTGGTCCCACTCGACCCGGGCATCGGGATTTGCCGCCAGATAACCTTCCAGCCGTTCGTCCGCGTCCGCAACCATCGTGCGCAGCTTCAGCATGCGAAAGGTCCGCCCGCCCCTGCCGACGCGGTCGCTGGTGTAGAACGGGTTGGCCCCGTCGCACATGATCAGCAGGGCGAGAATGGCAACAATCGGCACGACAAGGACGCCACTGACCAGGACGACCGCAATGTCGAACAGGCGCTTGAGCAAAACCCGGTAGATACCGCGCTGGGCCGGCCCGGCGACCTGCCCCACCGGCACCGAAGCGGTCTGAATATCATCTGACATATTGTTTAACTGCATCGTCATAAGTGACACCAAAATTCAAAGTACTTAACTATCGACGGTTCGAATGTTGCGAAAAACAGGTACGAAACGCCGTACCGGCACCTGACTGCACGATCAATGTTTCCGTCTACACCCGGACGCACACTAACAAAAGCAGTTTTGCCCTTGCCCCGCCCCGCACGCAAAACCGGGCAGGAGAGGCCCGCAATTTCCCGCAGTCGGGCGGCAAGATTTGGCCGGGAGCCCCCGATCAGCGGTGAATCGGAAACAATATCGTCAGGAGCGGCCCTTCTTCTGCCCCACGCTGTCGCCATTTGCGTCGATCATGGCCGAATCATGCGATGCTGGTCATAAGCTGCCGCGGTTGCACTTTTCGTTGCCCAAAAGTTGACGAACTCCTGTGCGCAGTACACATCAACCCCGGGGCGGCATGGCCGGACCGGGCGTAACACGAGTAAGACGAAACGACGACGGTGGAAGAACGGATGAACAAGGTCGTGGAGACCAAACCAGAAGAAGCGGGCAGCATCGGCTTCTACATGGACTTCTTCGGATTCCGTGAACGTCCCTTCACGCTTGTCCCCGATCCGGACTTCCTGTTCTGGTCGGCCCAGCATCGCCGTGCCTATTCGGTTCTGGAATTCGGCATCCTGTCGCGCGCGCCCATCACGCTGGTCACCGGCGGCGTCGGCTGCGGCAAGACCACGCTCCTGCGCGAACTCCTGCGCCAGTTCGGATCGAGAGTGACCGTCGGCCTGATCTCGAACGCCCAGGGCGGTCGCGGCGAACTGATCCAGTGGGTGCTGAACTCTCTGGGCGTGCGCTTCAACCCCGCTGTCGGTTATGTCCAGCTTTTCCAACAGCTTCAGGATTTCCTGATCGACGAATATGCCGCCGGCCGCCGCGTCGTCCTGATCTTTGACGAGGCGCAGAACCTGTCGCCCGAAAGCCTGGAAGAGCTTCGGATGCTGACCAATATCAACTCGGGCAAGGACGAGGTGATCCAGCTGGTTCTGGTCGGCCAGCCCGAACTGCGCGACATGGTCCTTGACCCGTCGCTGCGCCAGCTTGCCCAGCGCATCGCCGCCAGTTTCCACCTGTTGCCGCTGGACGACAAGGCGGTGGCGGAACTGATCGCCCACCGCCTGCGCGCGGCAGGCGGTACCGGCGCCGAGATTACGACGGGCGCCGCACAGGTTGTCCACCGGGCGACACATGGCGTGCCTCGACTTGTCAACCAGTTGTGCGATATGGCGCTGCTTTATGCGTGGAGCACCGACCACCACCATGTTGACGAACATGTGGTTCAGTCGGTCCTGGACGATGGTGTATTTTTTGCCGCACAGATCGCGGCCGACGAAGAGAAGCGGAAATGAACTTCGACCTGTCATTCTATTTCGCGGTTTTCCTCCGCAGAATCCATTATTTCGTGATTGTCAGCGCACTTGTGTCCGCCATGGCGATCGCGGCGGCCCTGCTGTTGCCCGCCGTCTACAAGTCCAGCTCGCTGCTTGTCCTGGAATATTCCTCGATCCCGGGTCAGCTCGCCGCCCCGACCGTTCAGGCCGGCCCGCTTGAAAAGCTGCAGCTGATCCAGAACAAGCTGATGACCCGGTCGAACCTGATCGACATCGCCGGACGGCTGAAGGTCTTCAAGAACCTGGCGAAGATGACGCCGGATGACGTCGTCGGCGCGATGCGCAAGAACGTCGAGATCGAACTGAACGCCCCCTCGGGCGAGGCGACGACGATGAACATCTCGTTCACCGGTGAAAGCGGCCCGATCGCCACCGCCGTTGTGAATGAATTCGTGACCCAGGTCCTGAAGGTCGACGCCGATGTCCGGACCCAGGGCGCCGAAGGCACCGTCGATTTCTTCGACCAGGAAGTAAAGCGCCTTGGCGCCGAACTTGACCAGATGAGCGCCAGGATCCTGGACTTCCAGAACAAGAACTCTGACGCCCTGCCGTCGACCCTGTCGTTCCGGCTTAGCCAGCAGACGACCCTGCAGGGCAAGCTGGACCTGGCCGAGCAGAACATCAAGCAGCAGGTCGATCAGAAAGACCAGCTTGTCGCAATCTACAAGGCGACCGGTCAGGTCGGCGGCAACGCGACGCCGCAGTCACCCGAGGCGACGCAGCTGGCCAGCCTGAACGACCAGCTGACCCAGTCGCTGGCCGTCCTTGCCCCCGACAACCCGAAGATCCGGCTGCTCAAGGCGCAGATCGCCCAGCTGGAAATCATCGTCAAGAACCAGACGCAAAAGGCCGCGGGCGTCACCAGCCCGACCGGCACGATGTATGACGCGCTGATGGCCGACATGGACGCCAAGATCCGCCTGGCCACCGAGACGCGCGATCAGCTGACCGTGCAGATGAAGACCCTGCAGGACACGATCGACCGCACCCCGGCCAACCAGATCGCGCTGGATGCGCTGAACCGCGACTATGCCAACATCCAGCAGCAATATAACGCCGCCCAGACCAACCTGTCGCAGGCCTCGGCCGGCGAGCGGATCCAGATTCTGGCCAAGGGCGAGCGGCTTTCGGTGCTGGACGCCGCATCGGTGCCGAACCGGCCGTCAAAACCCAACCGGACCCTGATCGCGGCGGCCGGCATGATCGCCGGCATGATGATGGGCGGCGGTCTGATCGCGCTTATGGAGCTTCTGAACCGCGCCGTCCGGCGGCCAAAGGACATCGTCGCCGCCTTCAACATCACGCCGCTGGTGACGATCCCCTATATGCGCACCCCCGGCGAAACGCTGCGCCGCCGGTCGATGTTCATCGCGATGATGCTGCTGGCCGTGATCGGCATTCCGGCGCTGATCTTTGCGATCCATGTCTTTGTCATGCCGCTCGACCTGATCCTCGCCAAGGTCGCGCGCAAGCTTGGGGTAAGTCTGTGACGGCCGCGCAGGCGCCGGTCCGCAGCAATGATAGGTTGAACGATGGAAAAGCTTGAAGCAGCATTGGCCAAGGCCCGCGAGGCCCGCAAGACCTCACAGGGCGACGATCTCGACGCGCTGACGCGCCCGCCCGCCGCCCGGCCCGGAAGTGCCGACTGGAGCAGCCTGCCCGAGGTGGAAATCCTGCCCGAACAGGCGCGTCAGGTGCGGCTGGCGGCGATCCTCGGCGGCCGCGAGGCGACGCCGTTTGACATGCTGCGGTCACGGACGATCCGGATGATGCGCGACGCCAGCTGGCGCAGGCTGGCCATCACCTCGCCGAATGCCGCCTGCGGCAAAAGCACCCTGTCGCTGAACCTGGCGCTGGCGCTGGCGCGGCAAAAGGACCTGCGGGTGATGCTTCTCGACCTTGACCTGCGGCGCCCGTCGCTGCACCGGCTTCTCGGCCACCAGCCCGCGCGGTCCTTCCACGAGGTGCTGGACCATAAGGCCCGCTTTGACGAGGCGGCTGTGCGGATCGGCGGCAATCTTGCCGTGGCGATGAACCTTTCGGCCGCACCCCACCCGGCCGAACTGCTGCACGCCGACAAAAGCCGCGACGTGCTGAAGGCGATCGAACGCGACTGGCAGCCCGACATCATGATCTTCGACATGTCGCCGATGCTGGCCAGCGACGACAATGTCGGTTTTCTCGGCAATGCCGACTGCGCGATCCTGGTCTGCGCGGCCGAAAGCACAACGCTTGCCAACATCGACGTCTGCGAAAAGGAGCTGGCGCAGCTGACCAACGTTCTGGGCATCGTGCTGAACAAATGCCGGTACGACGACCCGTCCGCCGGCTATGGGTACGAGGCCTACGACTGAGGCGCTGGGCCTCAGGCGTTGAAAAGGAAGTGCAGGACGTCGCCGTCCTTGACCTCATAGGTCTTGCCCTCGACCCGGAACTTGCCGGCCTCGCGCGCGCCCGCCTCGCCGTTCCCGGCGACATAATCGTCATAGGCGATGGTTTCCGACCGGATGAAGCCGCGTTCGAAATCGCCATGGATGACACCGGCCGCCTGCGGGGCAAGCGTGCCTTTGGTGATCGTCCAGGCCCGCGCCTCTTTCGGGCCGACGGTGAAATAGGTCTGCAGGCCAAGAAGATCGTACCCGGCACGGATCAGCCGGTCGAGCCCGGCCTCGTGCAGGCCCATCTCCTCAAGGAACATCGCGGCATCTTCGGCCGGCATCTGCGCCAGCTCTTCCTCGATCCGGGCCGAAATCACCACCGACGCCGCCCCCTGATCCGCCGCCATCTTCGCCACACGCGCCGACTGGCTGTTGCCGGTCGCGGCGGATGATTCCTCGACATTGCAGACGAAAAGGACGGGTTTTGATGTCAGAAGCTGCAGCATGTCCCAGGCCTTGCGGTCCTCGTCGCTGATCCTGAGGCTGCGGGCCGGGCGCCCCGCCTCAAGCGCCGCCAGCGCCGCCTTCATCAGCCGTTCCTGCGCCACCGCCTCCTTGTCGCCACCCTTGATCTTGCGGGCGATGTTGGCGAGCCGCCGCTCGATCGATTCCATGTCGGCGATCATCAGCTCGGTCTCGATCGTCTCGGCATCCGCAACCGGGTCGATCCGTCCCTCGACATGGGTGATGTCGCCGTCTTCAAAACAGCGCAGCACATGGGCGATGGCGTCGACCTCGCGGATGTTGGCGAGGAACTGGTTGCCGAGCCCCTCGCCCTTGGACGCGCCCCGGACAAGTCCGGCGATATCGACAAAGGTGATGCGCGTCGGGATGATCTGCCGCGACCCGGCAATCGCCGCCAGCCGGTCAAGGCGGGGGTCCGGGACGGCCACGTCACCGACGTTCGGCTCGATGGTGCAAAAGGGAAAGTTCGCCGCCTGCGCCGCCGCCGTGCGGGTCAGGGCGTTGAAAAGCGTCGACTTGCCGACGTTCGGCAGCCCCACGATACCCATCCTGAAACCCATCAGACCCTCCTTTGGCGAACCGCGTGCGGTCTAATGCAGGATCGCGCCCGAGGAAAGGTCTTTCGCCCCGGCTGCGCCGGGTCGACCCGTGCGAGGGGGCTGTCTGCCCCCTCGCGCTCCCCCGAGAGTATTTGGACAAAGAAAAAACGATGGGCGTTTTTTCTTTGCGGAAATACTCCGGGGGAGGTCCGGGGGAACCCCGGACCGGGGGCAGAGCCCCCGCCGGTCAGGGGCCGAAGGCCAGGGCGGCGATGGGCGGCAGGTGGGCCGACAGCGGGTGCCAATGGTCGCCCTGATCCTCGGACAGCCAGAGGTTGCCGGTGGTCGAACCGATGGCCAGCCGGTCGCCGCTGTCGTCGATGGCCAGCGCGTGGCGGTAGATGAGGTCGTAGGACCGGCCGGGTGGCAGGCCCCGATCGAGGCTGGTGAAGCTCGTGCCGCCGTCGGTGGTTCTTGTGACGACCAGCCTGCCGTCGACCGGCACGCGGCATTCGTCCTTCTGGGCGGGGGCGAACCAGGCGCGGTCGCGGTCTTTCGGGTGGGGGGCGACGCCGAAGCCGAAGCTTGAGGGGCTGACATTGCGGGCCTCGCGGAAGGTGCGGCCGCCGTCGTCCGAGACATAGATGCCGCAATGGTGCTGGCACCAGATCCGGTCGGGGTCGGCGGGCGAGGCGGCCAGAAGGTGCGGGTCCTGCATCACCGGATCGGCCTGCTGGCCGGGGGGCATGTAGGCGGCTTCGAATCCCAGGCCTCCGACCTGCCAGCTGCTGCCCCGGTCATGGCTGATCCAGAGCCCGCCGACCGACACGCCGACGACGAGATGGGCGCTGTCGCGCGGGTCGACAAGGATCGAGTGGATGCCGGGATGGTCATAGCCCGCGCCGAACCACCGGCGGCGTTCCGGCAGGTTCCACAGGCTTTCGCAAAGCTGCCAGCTGTCGCCCCGGTCATCCGAGCGAAAGAGCCCGCCGGGCAGGGTTCCCGCCCAGAGAGCGCCGGGCTCGTCGCTGCCAGCGGCCGCAAGGCACCAGATCATCTCGACTGACGGCGCATCCTCGGCGCCGCTCCTGGGATAGGCGGGGGGCGCGAGTTCGGTCCAGCTTTGGCCCCGGTCGGACGAGCGGTGAAGCTTGACCCCGAAATGACCATGGGCGAGGCCCACGTACAATGTCCCGTCGCGCGGATCGTCGAGTATGGCGGTCACCGGCGCCGCCAGAAAGGCGGGCGGCCCGGCCATCTGCCAGCCATCGCCGGCGGGCGCGAAACGAAACAGTCCCTTGCGGCTTGCCACCCAAAGACCGGCCATGCGCCTTCTCCTTTTGACTAACCGCCCGAAAGTGCCTGAAGAACGTAGATCTCGGACTGCGGGCCGACCGGGTCCGACAGGCGGGTGCGGTCGGCGATCATCGCGCCGTCGACGAAGATGTTGATATGTTTGCGCACCCGCCCCTGATCGTCGAGCAGATAGCCCTGCAGCAGCGGATCGTGCCGCAGCCCATGGGCCAGAACCGCCGCAACCGTGGGGCCCGGCGCCTCGATCGCGGGGGCGGGGCGGTGGCGGACAAGGTGCGTGGTGAAGCGGATCGTGGCCATGGGCGACCTCGCGACAGGAACCGGGTTCGCGGCAGGATGCGGCCGCAGCCATGGTCTGTAAAGCCGTTTCCGCACCCCGGCGCGGCAGGTCGATTGCCGCCGTCGGTTTCGGCGTCAATGCACCTCTGCCTTGCTTTTCGGCCGGGTTTTCTGCAAGACCGCCGGGCAAGTGCAGGAGTGGATGATGACCCGGATCGAAACCAAGTTCGCCGCCCTTCGCGCCGAGGGCCGCAAGGCCTTTGTCGCCTATATCATGGCGGGCGATCCTGATCTTGCGACCTCGCTGGCGCTGATGAAGGGGCTGCCGGGGGCCGGCGTGGATGTGATCGAACTGGGGATGCCCTTTACCGATCCGATGGCCGACGGGCCGACGATTCAGCTGGCCGGGCAGCGGGCGCTGGAAGGCGGGCAGACGCTGCAAAAGACGCTGGACATGATCGCCGAGTTCCGGCGCGGCGATGCGGTTACGCCGATCGTGATGATGGGCTATTACAATCCGATCTATTCGCGCGGCGTCGCGGCGTTTCTGGCGGATGCAAAGGCCGCCGGAGTCGACGGGTTGATCGTCGTCGACCTGCCGCCGGAAGAGGATGACGAGCTTTGCGTTCCCGCGCAGGCGGCGGGGCTGAATTTCATCCGGCTGGCGACGCCGACGACCGATGCGAAGCGCTTGCCGAAGGTGCTGCAGAACACGTCGGGCTTTGTCTATTACGTGTCGATCACCGGCATCACCGGCGCGGCCGCCGCCGAGGCGGGCGACGTGGCCCCCGAGGTGGCGCGGATCAAGGCCTCGACCGATCTGCCGGTGATCGTGGGTTTCGGCATCCGGTCGCCCGAGACCGCGCGGGCGATTGCCTCGGTCGCGGACGGGGCGGTGGTCGGGTCGGCGATCGTGAAGATGGTCGAGGAGAAGCGGCCGGTGGCCGAGATTCTGGCCTTTGTCAAAGGGCTGGCCGAAGGGGCGCACAGCGCCTGAACGGGGCCGTTCAGCCAGGCGGTTGGCGGAGCGTCCGCGTGAGTGCCGCCATGATCGACAGGGCGATTTCGGCCGGCGTTCTTGCGCCGATGGCCAGGCCTGCAGGTGCGTCGATGCGGGCAAGCGCGTCCGCAGCGAAACCGGCGGCGGCCAGCCGGTCCAGCCGCGCGGCATGGGTCCGGGCCGAACCAAGGGCGCCGATGTAGTAGGCATCGGACCGCAGGGCGACGGCCAGTGCGGGGTCGTCGATCTTCGGGTCATGCGACAGGGTGACAATGGCGGTCCGCGCGTCGGGGGCGAGTGTCTGCAGCGCGATGTCCGGCCAGTCGCAGCGCAGCCTTTCGCCCGGGAAGCGGTCGGGCGTCGCAAAGGCGCTGCGCGGGTCGATCAGGGTCGGGTCATGGCCACAGGCGCGGGCCATGGGCGCGAGGAACTGCGCGACATGGACGGCGCCGACGATGGCTATCCGCAAAGGCGGATTGTGGATGGTGACGAACCGGCCATCCACAATCCCCGACCGGTCGGCGCGGAACTCTGGCGCAAGGTCGGGGCCCGGCCCGGCAAGGCGGCGCGACCAGCGGTCGAGATCGACGATATAGGCGCGCGGCAGGCGGGCGGCGCGGTCGGCGACAAGGGCCGCCAGCAGCGCTTCGGGCAGGGCGGCGCCGACCGGCTCGACCAGAATCCTGATCCTGCCGCCGCAGGCCAGCCCGGCGGCAAAGGCGTCGGCGTCGGACACGCCATAGGCCAGAAGCCGGGGCCTGCCGTCCGACAGGGCGGCCAGCGCCTCGGCCACCACCGCCGCCTCGACGCAGCCACCCGAGACCGATCCCGCCATCTCGCCCCGGCCGGAGATCGCCATCTGACTGCCTGCGGGGCGCGGCGCCGAACCCCAGGTCTCGACCACGGTCGCAAGGGCGGCACCCTGGCCAGCGCGGTGCCAGCCCAGTGCGGCTTCGGGGATCTGGTCGGGGCCTGTCATCGCCCGACTATGCCAAGGCGCGCCGGCCTTGGCCACCGGTGAACCGCACCGGCCCTCACCCTCCGCCGATCAGCACGCCGGCGGCAAAGACCAGGGCCCCGCCAAGGACGACCTGAAAGGCGGCCCTGAGAAAGGGGGTCTCCATATAGCGGTTCTGGATCCCGGCAATGGCCCAAAGCTCGACGAACACCACCGCAAAGGCGATCGCGGTCGCGGTGACGAAATCCGGAATCAGATAGGGCAGCGCATGGCCAAGCCCGCCCAGCGCCGTCATCACCCCCGAGGCGAGCCCGCGTTTCCAGGGCGAGCCGCGCCCCGAGAGGACGCCGTCGTCATGCACCGCCTCGGTGAAGCCCATCGAAATCCCGGCCCCGACCGAGGCGGCCAGCCCGACCAGCAGCGTCGTATGCGGGTCGCGGGTGGCAAAGGCCGTCGCAAAGATCGGCGCCAGCGTCGAGACCGAGCCATCCATCAGCCCGGCCAGCCCCGGCTGCACCCAGGTCAGCACGAACTGCCGGTGGGCGGCGCGGTCCTCCTCGGCGCGCGCGGCCTCGGGCAGGTGGGTTTCGGCCAGGCTTCCGGCCCTGGCCTCATGCCCGGCCTCGGCAGCCGCCAGATCGCCCAGCAGCTTGCGGGTCGCGGCATCGGTGGTCTGTGCCGCCGCCCGCCGGTAAAAGGCCGCCGCCCCGCGCTCCATCGCCTCGGCCTCGGCGCGCATCCGGTCAAGCCCGAGGTTCCGGCTCAGCCAGACCGGTTTGCGCGCGTAGAACCCCGCGACATGTTCGCGCCGGATCAGCGGGATCACCTCGCCGAAGCGCGCCCGATGCCGCTCGATCAGCCAGCGGCGGTGGGTGTCCTCTTCGGCCGCCATGGCGGTGAAGATGCCGGCCGAGCCGGGAAAGCCGGCCCGCAGCTGGTCGGCAAAGGTCCGGTAGATCTGCGCGTCATCCTCCTCGGACGAGATCGCCAGCGCCAGAACCTCCTGCTCGCTCAGATCGCTGAACCGCCGCCGTGTTGCGAGACCCGGGATCATCTTCGCCTCCAGTTTGGAATGATTCCAAACTAGGCCGGGTGCGGCCGGACCGCAAGCCGGGTCGGTTTTCAAAAAAGTGAACTTGTCGGTTCAGATTGAGCTTGCAAAACTGAACAGATCGGTTTAGATTAAGGTGACTAAACCAAACAGTTCAGATGGGGTCATGATGAAACTGCTTCGCACCACGCTCTCGGCCGCCCTCTTCGGTCTGGCGGCTTTGCCCGCAATGGCGGACGGGCTGAGCTTTGACCTGCCGCGCCTTGACTTTCCCGCTGGCCCTGCCGCGTCGCGGTCCTGCGCCAGCCCCGTCCCGACGACGCCAGACTGCGGCGCCCGGGGGTAATTCGTCCGCCGCATGCCACCACCCGGTCCCTCGCCGGCGGACGAACGGCGGGCTTCCGGCGGAGCCCGCCGCCTTACCCCGCGCTTGCGCAGCCCACGCCCCCGGCCCTATCATGGCGAAAGGGGAGACAGGATCGCATGACAGCCGGGGCCACCAGCATTCGCATGGGGCGCAAGTTCGAACAGGTGCTGGACGGCGCCCGCACCGTCTTCATGCGCGACGGGTTCGAGGGCGCGTCCGTCGATGACATCGCCCGCGCGGCGGGCGTGTCAAAGGCCACGCTCTACAGCTATTTCCCCGACAAGCGCCTGCTGTTCGTCGAAGTCGCCCGGCGCGAATGCGGCCGTCAGGCCGACGAGGCGCTGGAGTTCGTCGATCACAACGCGCCGCCCGCCGAGGTGCTGCCCGAGGCCGCGCGCCGGATCATCGACTTCTTCCTGTCGGAATTCGGCCGGCAGGTCTTCCGCATCTGCGTCGCCGAAAGCGACCGCTTTCCCGAACTTGCCCAGCGCTTCTACGAAAGCGGCCCCGCGCTCGTCCGCGACCGGATCCGCGCCTATCTCGACGGCGCCGTGGCGCGCGGCGAGCTCAGCATCGACGACACGCTTCTGGCCGCCGACCAGTTCGCCGAGCTTTGCAAGGCCGACATCTTTCCGGCGCTGATCTTCGGGGTGAAGCGCAACTTCACCAAAGCCGACCGCGACCGCATCTCGGACGCCGCCGTCGAGATGTTCCTCGCGCGCTACGGTGCCAGGCAGCCCCGGACCTGATCCGGGGCCTCCTGGCCGGGCCGTTGCCGCGCAAAGGTCAGGCCTTGTCTCGAACGCTCAGGTGACCGCCCGTACCGGCTTTCACGTCGAATCGGCTGATCGCCCGCAGCAAATCGGACAGTTTCGGGCTGCCATAGCTGCGGGAGTCGAAGTCGGGGTGAATCTGGATAAGAACCTGACCCAACTGGCCGAGCGGATGCCACTCCTGATCCGCGTTAAGCTTCTTCATCGCCTCGATGATCAGCGGAACCGCCTCGACCGCCGGCCTTTTTGTGACCAGCGCCGCCGATGGCCTGACGGATTTCGCGCCCGTGTCCGTGGTCGCAGTCTCGGCCGCGCGACCAGCGGGAAAACTGACTGATGGCAGTTCGACCGTCGCGATATTGTCAATCAATATGAACCTGTTACAGACCTTCCGCAGGGCTTCTGGCGTCTTCGCCTCGCCTATGCCGATGACCTGCAGCCCATCCTCGCGGATCCGGCTGGCAAGGCGCGTGAAGTCGCTGTCCGACGAAACCAGCACGAAACCATCAACCTTGCCCGCGTGCAGAATATCCATGGCGTCGATCACCAGCCCGATGTCGCTGGCGTTCTTGCCGGTGGTATTGGCGGACTGCTGGTGCATGACCAGCCCAAGGGCCCGCGCCTGATCCTTCCATGGCCCAAGCGCAGGGTTGGACCAGTCGCCGTAGACGCGCCGCAGGGACGGCTCGCCATAGCTCGCAATCTCGGCAAAGATCGCTGACGCGTGGCGTGCCGACACATTGTCGGCGTCGATCAGCACCGCAAGAAGATCGACGCCGTTGCGGGCCATCAGTAGACCACGACCGCGCGGATCGACTTGCCTTCGTGCATCAGGTCGAACCCCTTGTTGATG
>CAZORV010000009.1:15618-32453 GCA_964582215.1 uncultured Frigidibacter sp. | reverse complement strand
GGTGGGATCGGTCCGTTTCGGCAGGGTCGCTGGCCCCTGCCGACTGGGGCGAAGCAGTCCTTTCCGCCGACGCCGGGCTGCGCGGACAAGGCTGATCTTCCAGTGGAAGAGCGGCCCCGCTCATATGGGAACGCCGCCCCCGGGACCGCCTCCGCGCGCGACAACAGAGGGCAGCGCCAGCCCCCCGGACGGGCAGGCGCTGCCCGGTCGCTTTGGGCGACCGGGCGGGGCGGGTGGGACGGTTGCGCGGCGGCGGGGTCGCGGGCCCCTGCCGAGTGAAATGCCGCCGGGCCTTCCCGGACGCCGGGTTGAGCGGAAAAGGCCGTTCTTCCGGTGGAAGAGCGGCCCCGCTCACGCGGGAACGTTTCCCGTTGACCATCTCGGCCCCGACAACGGAGGGCAGTGCCTGCCCCGGGGCGGCGCGAAGCGCCAGCCCCCCGGGAGGGGCAGGCGCTGCCCGGTCGCCTTGGGCGACCGGGCGGTGCAAGCGGGAACGGCGCGCAGCGGCAGGGTCACGGGCCCCTGCCGACTGAGATGGCGGGGGCAAGTCCAGAGACGCCGGGCTGAGCGGACAAGGCCGATCTTCCGGTGCAAGAGCCGCCCCGCTCATGCGGGAACACCGCCCCGGGGCCATCTCAGTGCGCGGAACAAAGGGTCGGTCCTGCCGGGGGCAGGGCGCTGCCCGGCGGCCTGGGGTCACCGGGCGGTTCGGGCGCGTTCATCCCGTTACGGCGGGGTCACCGGCCCCTGCCAAAGGCGGCGGCGCGGTGCCTGCCCTGTCGCGCGAAGACCTCAGAACGGAATTTCGTCATCCATGTCGGCGCGCGCGCCGCTGGTCGCGGGGCCGCCCCGGTCGCCGTAGCCGCCACCCGAACGGCCGCCCGAACCGCCGCCATAGGACCCGCCCGCCTGGCCGTCATCATAGCCGCCCTGGCTGCCACCACCGCCGCCACCGCCACCACCGTCGCGGCCGTCAAGCAGCGTCAGCTCGCCCCGGAACTGGCGCAGCGCAACCTCGGTCGTATAGCGGTCCTGACCGGACTGGTCCTGCCATTTCCGGGTCTCAAGCTGACCCTCGATATAGACCTTGGACCCTTTGCGCAGGTACTGTTCGGCCACCTTCACCAGGTTTTCGTTGAAGATCGCCACCGAATGCCATTCGGTCCGCTCCTTGCGTTCGCCCGTCGCCTTGTCGCGCCAGGTTTCCGAGGTGGCAATGCGCAGGTTGCAGACCTTGCCGCCGTTGGGGAAGGAACGGATCTCGGGGTCGCGCCCCAGATTTCCGATCAGAATGACCTTGTTCACCGATCCTGCCATGTTGCCCTCGCTTCGCGAATCCAGATGTTGGTTAAGTCACCAGCTTAAGGTTAATGAAGCGTGCATGCCACCCTGATCGGCCCGACGGGGCTTTCCGGGCGAACCGGTGCAGGCTAAAAGGCCCCGTGGCAGGAGGCCCCCGGCATGACCCTATCCGCGCTTACCCGTCCAAGCCGTGAAGTCGCGCTGGCGCTCTTGATCCTTCTGCAGTCGGTCTGCGCCGTGCTGTTCGTGATCGATGTCATCAGCGACCTGGCCGAACGCGAAGCCGGGTCGGGTGTCGATTTTCACGTCATGGTCGAAGTCGGCGCCAACATCTGTCTGGTTCTGGCGATCATCACCGAAGGCATCTTCCTCCGGCGGCTGGTGCAACAGCATGCGCGGGCCGAAAAGGCCCTGTCGGCGGCCTCGGGGGCGCTGAACGACCTGATGCAGTCCTACTTCACCACCTGGGGCCTGACCGGCGCCGAGGCGGATGTCGCGGCCTTTACCATCAAGGGCTTTTCCATCGCCGAGATTGCCAGATTGCGCCAGTCGGCCGAGGGTACGGTGAAAAGCCAGCTGAACGCCATCTACCGAAAGTCGGGCCTGCCCGGCCGGGGGCAACTGGTCAGCATTCTGATCGAGGACCTGCTGAGCGGCCCCCTGACATCCCGCCCCCTGACATCCCGCCCCCTGACATCCCGCCCACTGACATCCGGCCCCCTGGCGGCCCACCCCAGGACGGTCCAGCCGGCGCGGGACCGGGACGCGGCAAACTCGCCGCTGGAATGAGCGGGGCTTTGCCTCTATGATCGGCGCAGAACTGACGATGGGGGCCGGGCAACCGGGGTGATGTTTCGCGTTCTTCTGACCTTGGCGGTGCTGGGCCTGATTGGCCCCGTGACGGCAGAGCCGGCTGTGGCCGAGGGTCTGACGCTGCCGAAAAAGGCGCAGCGGAGCAGTCGCAAGGCGGCCTTCAACCAGCAGCTTGCGGTTCTGGACGGCCGCGCGGCCAAACAATATGACACTTCGGTCCGCCTGACCCCGCATGGCAAGGCGGCGGCCACCGAGGGGCTGGATGCGACGGTCCTGCCCGGCTACTCGGGCCGCTACCGCGGCGCCTATCTTGCCGACGCGCGCGAGGCTGCGCGGCGGCACGGGGTGCCCGAGGATCTGTTCCTGCGGCTGGTGCAGCAAGAATCCGGCTGGAACAGCGGCGCCGTCTCGAACAAGGGGGCGACCGGCCTGGCCCAGCTGATGCCCGAGACGGCCGACCGGCTGGGCGTCGACGAAACCGACCCGTCCGAGAACCTGGATGGCGGCGCGCGCTATCTGCGGATGATGTACGACCGGTTCGGCGACTGGAAACTGGCGCTGGCCGCCTACAATGCCGGGCCCGAGGCGGTGGCGAAATACGGCGGTATCCCGCCCTATGCCGAGACGACGAACTACGTCAAAAGCATCATGGGCGGCTGAGCACGCCCGCTCAGTCCGCCCCTCAGTCCGCCCCTTGCCCCGGAAAGGCAAACCGCCGCTGCCCGTCACTTTCGGTCAGCACATAGTCGCGCTTGACCCCGCGTGTTGCCCGGCCCCAGTCCGACGACCGGACGCGGGCGATATGGGCGTCGAAATCGGCGCGGCAGCGATAGATCTCGCGCACGGCAAAGCGGACCGGGTCGGCCATCGACCGCAGCACCTCGAACGCGATGCAGCCGGGTTCGGCCCGGGTCAGGCGGATGTGATCGGGCAGCATGACCGAGACCCGGTCCGCCTCCTCAAGCGTCCGGCAGACCAGAAATCCTGTCAGTATCACATGCCCCATCGGCGCCGATCATGGCGCCGGGGGGCGGCAGCGGTCAAGCCCTGCGCATCAGCAGGAAGGCAAGGCCCGAACAGAGGATCGCCCCGGCCATCGCCGGAACGGCGGTGCCATCGAAGGCCTGTCCGACCGGCGCCGCGATCGCCACGGCCAGCACGGTCGAAATGGCGGCAATCACCGACGAGGCGATGCCCGCAAGGTGCCCCATCTTCTGCATCGCCAGCGCGTTCAGATTGCCAAAGGTGAAGCCCGCGATGAAGAACACGCTGGTCGCCCAGATGAAGAAGACGGCAAAGGCCGCGCTGCCGGTAAAAAGCCCCGACCAGATCAGCACCAGCATCAGCGCCGAAAAGCCCATCAGCGCCAGATAGGACAGTTCGGCCAGCCGCTTCATCCCGACCGTCATGACAAGCTTGCCGTTCAGGAACGAGGCGGTCGCCGAAAAGGCCGCGATCAGCGCGAACCAGTAAGGAAACTCGGCGGTGCGGCCGTAGGTCTCGGCAAAGATCTGCTGGATCGAGGACAAAAGCCCCATCATCTGGCCAAAGCCCAGCGTCATGACGGCGGTGAATATCCGCACCTCGCGGTTGGCCAGAACCTCGCGGACGCCCGACAGGATGGTGCTGACGGACAGCGGGCGACGGTCGGCCGGGGCGAGCGTCTCGCCCTGACGGATGGTCAGCCAGCAAAAGGCGATCAGGCCGAACAGCATGAAGGCCAGAAAGATCCCGCGCCATCCGGCGATGGCGATGATGCCCACGCCGATCATCGGCGCCAGCGCCGGGACCACCATGAAGACCATCATCACGAAGGACATGACACGCGCCATCTCGCGCCCCTCGTAAAGGTCGCGTGCCAGCGCGATGCCCGCGATGCGCGGCCCCGAGGCGCCAAGGCCCTGGATGGCGCGGGCAAGCAGCAGAAGTTCGAGGCTTGGCGCGTAATGGGCCAGAAGCGCGCCGACGGCATAAAGCGCCAGCGCACCGCCGATCACCGGCTTGCGCCCCCAGGCGTCCGACATCGGCCCGACGAACAGCGTCCCGACGCCCATCCCCATGATGAAGGCCGACAGGATCAGCTGCGCCCGGTTCGGCGCGTCCGGCGTCAGTTCGGCCGCGATCGCCGGAAAGGCGGGCAGCATCGCGTCGATGGAAAAGGCGATGGTCGCAAACAGCATCGCCAGCATGGCGGTGAATTCGGGAAGCGGCAGCCTCTGGCGGGCGGCTGCCGGTGAAATATCGGTCACGGGCGGTCTTTCTGATGGTTGGCGATCAGCTCGTCGATCAGGTTCAGCCAGAGTTCGGTCGGCTGCGCGCCCTGCACGGCGTGGCGTTCGGCAATGATGAAGGTCGGGACGGACTGCACCCCACGGGCGCGGGAATGGGCGATACGGGCGCCAATCTCTGCCCGATCCGCGTCGCCGTCAAGAAGCCGCGCCGCGAGCGTCGCGTCAAGTCCGGCGGCTGCGGCCAGCGAAACCAGGGTCGCGCGGTCGCCGATATCCCGGCCGTCGCGCCAATAGGCCCGGAAAAGCGCCGAAACCATCGGGGTCTGGCGCCCTTCAAGCCCGGCCCAATGGATCAGTCTGTGCGCATCAAGCGTGTTGGGTGTGCGCCGGATCGCAGGCAGATCAAAGGCGACGCCAGCCTTTTCGGCATGGGCAAACAGGGGTTCGTGGACCCGGATGATATTGTCGCGCGATCCGAACTTCGCCGTCATATAGGCGCCGCGGTCGATCCCTTCGGGCGGCAGTTCGGGGTTCAGCTGAAACGGATGCCATTCGACCTGAAAGGGATGATCCGCCCGCGCCTCAAGCGCCCGGTCGAGATAGCCCTTGCCGACATAGCACCAGGGGCAGCCGACGTCCGATATTATGTCAAGCCTGATCATGGGTTGCGATCCTTTCTTCACGCAAGGCACGGCGGTTGATCTTGCCGGTCCGGCCCATCGGCAGCTGCGGCAGCGGCACATAGGCGCGGGGGCGCTTGTAGGGCGCGAGGCACCGGTCGGCATGGCGGGCCAGATCGGCGGGCGTCGCCGGGCCGGTGTAGAAGGCGGCGATGATGCTTTTGTCGTCGGCCAGCGGATAGTCGGTGACGGCAAGATCGCCCGCGCCGGGGCAGCCGGCCAAAGCCGCCTCGACCTCGAGCGGCGAAAGGCGGAAACCGCCGGCATTCATCATCTCGTCCGCCCGGCCGACATAGGTGACGGCGCCGTCCGCCGCCATGGTCACCAGATCGCCGGTCAGGAACCAGCCGTCCCGGAAGCGCGCCCGCGCCTCGTCGTCGGCACCATGATAGGTCAGAAAGAGGCCGGGGTCGCTGTGGTGGATGGCCAGTTCGCCGGTGGGCGCGGGGGCGCCCCCGGGGCCGAGAACCGCGATCCGGCGGCCGGGCTGGGCATAGCCAATGCTGCCGGGCGGGGCGGGGCGCGCGGGGGCGCCGGACAGGAAGGTCGAACATTCTGACATGCCGAAGGCCTCGTGGATCGCCGTGCCGGTGGCTTCGGTCCAGGCGGCACGGGTCGCGTCGGTCAGCCTTTCCCCGGCCGAAAGCCCGTGGCGAAGGGCGGGCAGGTCGAGGCTGCGCTGACCGCGCAGCATCTGGCGGTAGATGCCCGGGGCGGCGGCGAAGATGGTGGCACTTTCGCGCCGCAACAGTTCGGGCAGATCCGCCGGGGCAAGGCCCGGCCCGGGGATCAGCGCGGTGGCCCCGGCGGTCCAGGGGTCGAAAAGGCCGGTGCCGAGTGTGAAGGTCCAGTTCATCGCCCCGGCATGGAGAAGACGGTCGGCCCCGGTCAGACCGGTCCAGCCGCCGGCCATCATCCGCCGCGCCCAGATGGCGCGATGGGCATGGACGACCGCGCGCGGGCGGCCCGAGGTGCCGGAGGTGGTGACGAGATAGGCCGGACGGTCGGGGTCGCCGGTGCGGATCGCGGCTTCGGGGCCCCGGGCAAGGTCCCGAAGGTCATCGGTGGTCAGGACCGGCGTGGGGCTTGCCGCGGGCAGGCTGACGCCAGGCCCGGCGATGATCAGCGCCGGGGCAAGGCTTGCGGCAAGGTCGGTCACCTCGGGTCCGGTCAGGCTGGCGGGGCAGGCGACCGGCAGATGACCGGCCGCCACGGCGCCGAGGAAGGCCAGCGGAAAGTCGGCGGAATTGCCGATGCGCAGAAGGATGCGGGACGCGTCGGGCAGGGCGCGCCGTCCAAGCCCGCCCGCCACGCCGCGCACGGCGCGGGCAAGCTGGCCGTAGGTCCAGTCCTCGGTCGCCGACAGTCCGGCGATGCGCAGGGCGATCTTGTCGGGCAGGTCGGCTGACCGGCCGAGAACATGGGCGGCAAGGCTGAAGTCCGCAGGGCAGGGCGGAAGTCTGGTCAGTTGGCGGGCCATGGCCTTGGCTAGACCGCACGGCCGGAAGTTGCAAGCGACGCCGCCCCGGACTTGATCCGGGGCCTCGTCGCCAACCAGGAGGCCCCGGATCAAGTCCGGGGCGGCGCTCGCGGCGGCGCGCTGATACACCGGGCGCGATGTCGGTCACTTCGGCGCCGGTCAGGCCGAAGGGTCGCCGGCCGCAACGCCAGTCCGCACGAAAGCGGGAGGTCGACGGCGTTGCCGGTGCCCGGCGGAATGCAAGGGTGCGGGCAGGCTGGTCATGGCTCTGGTCCCGGTCGCCTGAAGGCCCGGCGTCCGTCGGGCGTCTCTGTCGGGCGGGTCGCCCTCACGTCCGACGACACCGGCGACGAGGCTGAAATCCGCAGCGCAGGGCACCGACGGGATCGCGTGACCGGACGTGGCGCGCAGCGCGGCCCCGGACCTGATCCGGGGCCGCCTTATGCCCTCGGGGCGGGTGGTTGCAAGGCGCTGTGCGGGCGCGCTAAAGGGGGCGCAATCGGACAGGAGGCGGGGGCGGCCATGAGCGACATCGAACCGGCCGGGATTCTGCGGCTGCAGCGTGGCGAGGCTGGCGATCCGGCGCCCGAGCCGCTTGACCTTGGCCGCCGGGTTCGCGAGTTGCGCAAGGCGCGCGGCTGGACGCTGGAACAGGCGGCCGGGCAGGCGGGGCTGGCGCGATCGACCCTGTCGAAGATCGAGAACGGTCAGATGTCGCCGACCTATGAGGCGCTGAAGAAGCTGGCCGAGGGGCTGAAGATTTCGGTCCCGCAATTGTTCACGGCGCCGTCGAAGGCCCAGGTGAACGGCCGCATGGCGGTGACGCGGGCCGGCGCCGGGCAGGCGCATCCGACCGTGACCTACGAGCACGAGATCCTTGCCGCCGGTCTGATGCAGAAGAAGATGCTGCCGTACCGCGCCCGCATCCGGGCCCGCACCCTTGAGGAGTTCGGCGGCTGGATCCGTCATGACGGCGAGGAGTTCCTGCTGGTCCTGACCGGTGTGGTGCGGCTTTACACCGAGTTCTATGAGCCGGCCGAGTTGCGGCGCGGCGACAGCGCCTATTATGACGCCTCGATGGGGCACAATCTGATTTCGGTCAGCGACGAGGATGCGACGGTGCTTTGGGTGACCAGTCAGGACTGACGCGGGCCGATGGCTTGCGTCCGGGCGGCTCCGCCCGCCGTCTGAAGCTCGGGGGCTCCGCCCGCCGTCTGAGGTTCGGGGGCTCCGCCCGCCGTCTGAAGCTCGGGGGCTCCGCCCCCGGGGCCCCCGGGAGTATTTGGGCAAAGAAAAAGCCGAGGGGCGGGTGGTCAGCCGTTGGCCTTGTCGTCGCCGAAGCGGGCGTCGTCGTCGGATTCGTCTTCGCCTTCGGGCAGGAATTTCGCGGACAGGAAGATCGAATGGTCGTCGTGGCGGGGGTCCATGATGACGTCGGACGGAAGCTCGCCCGCCAGCCATTCGCGGATTTCGTCGCGGGCGTCGCCGGGTTCCTGGCCGGTCAGGGCGGCGATGTAGGTGATGAAGGCGCGCTGGTCGCCGTCGACCTCTTCCAGGCTGTCCTCGTCGGCACCGGGCCAGCGATCGGTGATCGCGTCGAAAAAGGCGGGCCAGTTTTCGGCGACATGATGCCATTTCATTGCAGGACACCTCCGGAGCTTTGCCCCGATTGTGCGCGCGAATCTTCAGCCGGGAAAGAGCCTTGGCAGGGTGAGGGCGGCGATCAGTGCGGCAAGGCACTGGACGGCGATGAAGGCGGGGGCGTCGGCCGGGTGGATGCCGGTGAACGTGTCGCTGAAGGCGCGGGCGAGGGTGACGGCGGGGTTGGCGAAGCTTGTCGAACTGGTGAACCAGTAGGCGGCGGCGATCCAGGCCGCGACGAGCGACGGCGTTCGGTCGGCGGCCGAGGCAGGGGTGGGGGCGGCGGAAGCGGCGGCGCGGGCGCCGGCGATGGTGAGGCAGAGGCCGAAGGTGGCGATGGCCTCGCCCAGCCAGAGGCCGGTCCCGGCGCGTCGGGTCGTCGCGGTCTGCAGGATGTCGAGACCGAACATCGCATGGGCGAGGATCATGCCGCAGAGGGCGCCGCCGGTCTGGGCAAGGCCGTAGCTCAGGGCCCGGTCCGCGCCGATCTGGCCGCGGAGCGCGGCGTAGAGCGTGACGGCCGGGTTGAAATGCGCGCCCGACAGCGGCGCGAAAAGCGTGATCAGGAGATAGAGGATCAGGCCCGTTGCCCCGGCATTGGCCAGCAGCGCCAGGGCGAGATTGTCGCCTGCCAGTCGGGTGCCCATGATGCCGGTGCCGACCACGCAGGTGACAAGGATCAATGTGCCGAGCGCCTCGGCCAGAAGGGCGCGGCTCATCCGATCCTGCCGATCCGGTCGAGTTCGGCCTGAAGGCTGGCGCGGGGCAGGCGGACGGGGTCGAGGGCGATCAGCGCCTTTGCCCGGGTGGCGAGGCGGCGGTAGGCCAGGTCGAAGGCGGCCTCCCAGTCGGGTTCGGCGGCGGCGGCCGGGTCCTCGACCCCCCAGTGGGCGCGGAGGGGGGCGCCGGGCCAGATCGGACAGGTCTCGCCCGCGGCCGAGCCGCAGACAGTGATCACCGCGTCCATTTGCGGCGCATCCGGCAGGGCAAATTCGTCCCAGCTTTTGGAACGAAGCCCCTCGGTCGGGTAGCCGTGCGCCGTGAGATGCCGCAGCGACTGGGGGTGGACGCGGCCCGAGGGGCGCGAACCGGCGGACCAGGCGTGAATGCCGACGGGTCCGCCGAGGCGGTTCAGGATCGATTCCAGCAGGATCGAGCGGGCGGAATTTCCGGTGCAGAGGACGAGGATGTTCATCGGCTCCTCATGCCCTGCAAATGTTACAGCCGTATGACAGGCCTCAGTTCAGCATCTGCTGGGTCGCATGCGCCCCGCCCGAAATATCGTCGCCAAGCCCCGCGATCGTGTTGCAGGCCGCCAGCGCCGACAAAAGCGCGAGGAGGATGAGTTTTTTCATGTCTTACTCCTGATACCACCAGACATTGGGCTGAAAGCCCGGCCAGTCGCCGTATAGCGGAAGCCTGGCGGGATGGTGAAGATGTTTCGAATAGGCCATGCGCGACAGTTTGGAATACCAGACCGGAATGACATAGCGCCCGGCCAGAAGCACGCGGTCAAGCGCCTGCACCGAGGCGGCGAATTCGGCCGGGTCGGCGGTGGTGGTCATCGCCGCGATCATCGCCTCGGCCGCGGGCGAGTTCACGCCCATATAGTTGCGCGTCCCGGGTTCGGTCACGCCCTTGGACCCCCAGTAAAGCGTCTGCTCATTGCCGGGGCTGAGCGACAGGGCCAGCGTGTACCAGATCATGTCGTAGGCGTAGCTGTTGGTCCGTTCCTTGTACTGGGCGCCGTCGACCGGGGTCACGGTGACCGCGATGCCCAGCTGTTTCAGCGCCTCGACATAGATCGTCACCACCGCC
The DNA here is from genome assembly GCA_964582215.1 of uncultured Frigidibacter sp. GTDB lineage: Bacteria > Pseudomonadota > Alphaproteobacteria > Rhodobacterales > Rhodobacteraceae > TMP-24. The sequence continues at coordinate 22,488 of CAZORV010000009.1, read as the reverse complement.
TCGGCGTCGGCGGCGCCGGTGGCCAGAAGGATGTCGAAGGCGAAGGGCTTGCCCGAGGCATCCGCCATCACCCCGTCCTGCAGCGTCCATCCGGCCTCTTCAAACAGTTTCAGCGCCTTGCGCATGTTCGGCCGGTCGCTGGCGTGCGCCGCGTCGCCCACGGGCAGATCATAGCCCTCAAGCGTGCCGGGCGGCAGGTCCGCGGCGAACGGCTGCAACAGTGCGGCGACCCGGCCTGCGGCGGGGCCATGGTCGGTGCCAAGCGCCGAGTTCGCGAAGTACGAGGTGATGCGCGGCTCGGTGCCGCCGTTGATCGTCTGGTTGATGAATTCGAAGTTGAAGGCCAGGATCATCGCCTCGCGCACCCGCCAGTCGGTGAAGAGCGGGTTGCGCATGTTCATGACCAGGCCGGTGATGCCCGAGGGGCGCTGGTGGGGGATTTCCTCTTTGACGACATCGCCCGAGGCGATCGCGGGGAAGTCGTAGCTGGTCAGCCATTTGCCGGCGTTCGTCTCGCGGAAGGCGTCGATGGTGCCGGCGGTGAAGGCCTGAAAGGTGATCGCGCCGTCGCCGAAATAATCGTAACGGATTTCGTCGAAGTTGTGCAGGCCACGGTTGAAGGCCAGATCCTTGCCCCAATAGTCGGGGTTGCGGCGATAGATCAGTTCCTTGCCGGGATCGACCTTGTCGACCAGATAGGGGCCGGACCCGACCGGCACGTCAAGGCTGCTTTCCTCCAGGTTGCGCGTCTGCCACCAGGCCTTTTGCAGAACCGGGCGCAGGCCAATGATCAGCGGGAGTTCGCGGTCGGGGGCCTTGAAGGTGATCCGGACCTTGCGCGCGCCGGTCGCCTCGGTCCTTGCGACCTTGTCCCAGGCCTTGGCATAGCGCGGGCTGGCCTTGGCCAGCGCCTCAAAGCTCCAGATCACATCCTCGACCGTCACCGGCTTGCCGTCCGAGAATGTCGCCTCGGGGCGGAGGGTGAACTCGACCCAGCTGCGCGCCTCGTCCGTCTCAATCGATTCGGCCAAAAGCCCGTAAAGGCTGAAAGGTTCGTCGATGGACCGGCCCATCAGCGTCTCGTAGGTAAAGGTGGTCAGACCCTCGGCCGCGGTGCCCTTGATCGAGAAAGGGTTCAGGCTGTCAAAGCCGCCATTGACGCCAAGGCGGATCGCGCCGCCCTTGGGGGCGTCGGGGTTGGCGTAGGGCAGGGATACAAAATCGGGTGGAAGGGCGGGGTTGCCATACATAGCTATACCCGGCTGCGGCTCGGCCCGCAGCGGCGCCGCCATCAGGCCAAGCGCCAGCGTCAAGGCCCATTTCACCGATCGTTTCCGCAGAACCTGCCGCATATGCCCCCCCGGGGTTATTGTTCGCCCTTGCCGCGAGACTAGCGGCGGCGGGCGGCGAATTCAAACTTTTCACTTGGACAACCGGCAACTTACCGCGTATAACCGGACCACTGCTCGATAGGTTTCTTGCCTGTATGAAACCTGCCTCAATAACTGAACGCCCGCCTTGTGCGGGCGTTTTTTTGTTGTGCCGTTCGCTGGCCGGTGTCGGCAGCGGGGCTGAGGCGAATCGCCCCGGGGCGTCCGGGTCATTTTGCACTTTATTTCGCGGTTGCAGCATCTATGGTCGCGCCCTGAACAACGAGGGAGCACGGCATGCTGCAGGGAAAGCTGGCGATCGTCACCGGATCAAACTCGGGCATCGGGCTCGGGATCGCCGAAGAGCTGGCAAGGGCGGGCGCCGATATCGTCCTGAACTCGTTCACCGACCGGGAAGAGGATCACGATCTGGCGCGCTGGCTGGGCAGCAAGCACGGGGTTCATGCAAGCTATATCAAGTCCGACATGTCGCGGGGCGACGAATGCCGGGCGCTGATCGAACGGGCGGGCGGTTGCGACATTCTGGTGAACAATGCCGGCATCCAGCATGTGGCGCCGGTCGAAAGCTTTCCGGCCGAGAAATGGGACCAGATCCTGGCGATCAACCTGTCATCGGCCTTTCACACCACCGCCGCCGCCCTGCCGGTGATGCGCAGGCGCGGCTGGGGGCGGGTGGTGAACATCGCCTCGGCGCACGGGCTGACGGCGTCGCCGTTCAAGTCGGCCTATATCGCGGCCAAGCACGGGGTGGTCGGTCTGTCAAAGACCGTGGCGCTGGAAACGGCGGGGCAGGGGATCACCTGCAACGCCATCTGCCCCGGCTACGTGCTGACCCCGCTGGTCGAGGCGCAGATCCCCGACCAGATGAAGCTGCATGACATGGACCGCGAGACGGTCATCCGCGAGGTGATGCTGCAACGCCAGCCCTCGCGCCAGTTCGCGACCGTGGAACAGATCGGCGGCACGGTGGTCTATCTCTGCTCGCCCGCCGCCGATCAGGTGACGGGCACGACGATCTCGGTGGACGGCGGCTGGACGGCGCTTTGATCAGGGCGGGGCGGCGCGGGGGCACAGGCGCTTCCCACCCGGCCCTGCTCACGCGGACAGGCTGCCCGGGGACCGCCTGAAACCGCGTCGCCAGCGGGCGGCGCCTGCCCCGGGTGGCGCGAAGCGCCAGCCCCCCGCAGGGGCAGGCGCTGCCCGGTCGCTTTGGGCGACCGGGCGGCAAGGGTGAGACCGGTGCGTCGCGGCAGGGTCACTTGCCCCTGCCGACCGAAGCCTGTGGGCCTGCTTCCCCGACGCCAACCCGATGCCGCGCCAACACAGACCGCCTCAGCGCGCCGCCACCGACACGGCCGCCGGGCGGTCCGGCGGATAGACGAGCCCCGCCGAGATGATCAGCTTGGCCGCATCCTCGACCTTCATCCGTTCCAGCATGATCACGTCGCGGCGCGGGACATACAGCAGAAAGCCCGCCGGCGGCAAAAGGTTCGTTGCCAGAAAGATCGACATGATCTCGTCATCGGCCGGGATCTTCTCGGCGAGCTCGCCCTTGGCGGCGGCCGAGACAAAGCCGACCGCCCACATGCCCTTGCGCGGATATTCGATCAGGCAGGCACGGTCAAACTTGGCCTCGCGCTGAGTCAGTATCGATTCCGCGAACTGTTTCAAGCCGTTATAGACCGATCTTACAATCGGCATCCGGTCCACCAGCCCTTCGCCGAACCCGATCAGCGACCGGCCGATCAGGCCCTTGGCGATCCAGCCGACCAGGACGGTGAAGACCAGAAACAGCATGACCCCGACACCGCGCACCGAAAACGGCAGATCGGCCGGGCTCGCCAGCCCCATATAGCGCGCAAGCAGCGTGTCGGGCCGCCAGGCATAGGGGACAAAGGGCAGAACCCAGCTGTCGATCCAGCCGACCATCTCCCAGATCAGCCAGAAGGTCAGGCCGATCGGCAGAACCACCGCCAGCCCGGTCAGGAAATTCGCCCGGAACCCGCCGAACAGACCCCGCCGGTGGGGCAGGGGCGCCTTGTCATCCGTCATCTGTCAGACCCCCCATGGCCATGCTGGCTAAGCCGCCAGTCTATGCGCGCGGCGAAGCGGCCGCAACCGTCACCGGTCCTCGGCCAGCGCCCGGGCGATGGCCGCGCCAAGGCGCGCGTTGTTCAGGACCAGCGCGACATTGGCGGCCAGCGAGCGTCCCTCGGTCAGCTCGAATATCCGCTGCAGCAGAAAGGGCGTCACCGCCTTGGCCGCGATGCCCGCCGCAGCCGCCTCGGCCAGCGCCTGTTCGATCACCGGCCCGATCACCGCCTGCGGGATTTCGTCGGCCACCGGGATCGGGTTGGCGACAAGCTGCCCGCCCGGCAGACCCAGACGGGCCCGCATCCGGTGCGCCGCGGCAATCGCCCCGGCATCGTCCATCCGCAACGGCGCCCGCAGCCCCGAGGCGCGCGACCAGAAGGCCGGAAACCCATCCTGACCAAAGGCGATGACCGGCACGCCCGCCGTCTCGAGATATTCCAGCGTCTTCGGCAGGTCGAGGATCGCCTTTGCCCCCGCCGCAACCACCGTCACCGGCGTCGCGGCCAGTTCCGGCAGGTCGGCCGATATGTCGAAGGTCTGGTCCGCCCCCCGGTGAACCCCGCCGATGCCGCCGGTCGCAAAGACCCCGATCCCGGCCAGATGCGCCGCGATCATCGTCGCGGCAACCGTCGTCGCCCCGGTCGCCCCGCTGGCAAGGCAGGCGGCCAGATCGGCGCGCGACAGTTTCATCACGCCTTGCGCCCGGCCAAGCCCGTCCAGCGCCGCCGCGGTCAGCCCGACATGGATCTGCCCCGCCATCACCGCGATGGTCGCAGGCACGGCGCCCGCCGCCCGCACCTCGGCCTCGACCAGGGCCGCGGTCGCGACATTCTGGGGAAAGGGCATGCCATGGGTGATGATCGTCGATTCCAGCGCGACAATCGGCCGGCCGGCGCCGCGCGCCGCCGCCACCTCGGGCGAAAAGGTCAAAGGTAAGCCGGTCATGAACCCTGGTCTCCTGCTACGTAAACCGCCGCCGCCTCAAGCGCTGCGGCCAGCGCCCCGGCCCGGTCGGCGCCGCGACGCTCGGCCACCAGATGCGCAGCCATGAACGTATCGCCCGCCCCCGTCACCCGCGCAACGGCGACCGCGCGTGGGCGGGCACTGATCACCGGCCCGCCCGCCACACCATCGGCCGCCGCCCCGCCGCCATCCGTCACCAGAACCCGCCGGGCGCCCCGCGCGATCAACCCCTCTGCCGCCCCGGCCGCCGCCCCGAACCGGGCACCGCACAACAAGCCCGCCTCCTCAAGGTTGACGTAAAGCGTGGCATTGGCCAGCGGCATAAGCGGCAGCAACCGCAAGGCCTTGCCGGGCGAGGCCGGCGCCACCCGAAGATCGGCCCGCGCGAACAGGGGCGAGCCCGCGATCTCGGCCAGAAGCCCCGTCGTCAGATTGCCGTCCAGCGCCACCGGCCCGTCCCAGGGCGCGGCCGCTGACCCAAGCCGCCCGTCCGCCAGCGGCGCCAGGATCCGCTCCCCCGCCGCCTCCAGCGAATGGGCGTCGGCGATCGCGGCCACCAGACCGTGCCCCGCCTCGATCGCCATATAGACGTCGGTCGGCAGATCATTCGCCCGCCAGACATACCGGCAGTCGACCCCCAGCGCCCCGACAGCCGCCACCAGCGCATCGCCCTCGGGATCGCGCCCGATGGCGCTCAGGGCCGCCGGGCGCAGCCCGAACCGGGCCAGCGTCATGGCAATGTTCAGCGCCACGCCACCGGGCAGACGGCTGATCCGCCCCGGCACATCGGCCCCCGCCGCCATCGGCAGACCGGTCCGGCCGATGATGTCCCAAAGGACCGATCCGATGCACAATATCTCAGGCGGCGCGCTCATGCCCGTTTCATGCCCCGCCCCTTCGGCCGCCGCAAGCGGCGAAACGCTTGCCCCGCGCGACACCGCCGGTCCATGCTGCGGGAAAGGAGAGGATCATGCCCCAAGCCAGCCCCTATCCCGGCCTGCCGCGCGCCACGCTCGGCTACCTCGCCGACCTCGCCGCCCACAACCGGCGCGACTGGTTCGAAACCCACCGCGCCGCCTACGAGGCACATTGGCTCGCCGCCGGCCTCGACCTGATCGCCGCCCTCGCGCCGCTCTGCCAGACGATGACACCCCGGCTTCTGGCCGTGCCGAAACTGAACCAGTCGCTCCGCCGGCTCCACCGCGACACCCGCTTTGCGCGCGACAAGACCCCCTATCAACCCTGGCTCCACCTGATCCTGTCGACCGGCCCCGCCTTCAACCGCGCGCCCGGCTTCCATATTGTCCTCACCCCGGCCGGGCTCGGCCACGGCGCCGGCCAGTACGGGCTCGCCCCCGATGACCTCGACCGGCTGCGCACAAGGATCTGCCGACCCGGCCCGCGCGCCGCCCTCCTCGCCGCGCTCGAAACCGCCGCCGCCACCGGCAGCCGCCTCGACCCGCCCGACCTCGCCCGCCTGCCAAAGGGCTACGAGGCCGCCCCCGACTGGGAACATCTCCTCCGCCGCAAGGGCCTGATCGCCCGCACACCCGCCCCGACCAAGCCCCCGACCATGCCCCCGGACTGGCTCTTCACCCCCGAGGCCCCCGAACGGCTCGCGCGCCTCGCCACCGCCCACCTGCCGCTCCTCGCCTGGCTTTCCGACTGACGCCCCGGCATTTTCTGTCGCAAAATATCCCCGCCGGAGGCTTCCGCACCCGCCGCCCGCGCCCGGCCAGCCGGCCCACACCCCTTGCACCCCCCAACCCCTTGCACCCCCCAACCCCTTGCACCCCTCGCCAAAACCCCCTATACGCGCGGCACTTCACAGGCGAGGTGCGGGCCAGCAGGGGAAACATCCCTGCCGGTCCACCGGTTGCCCCGGGGTCAGTCCCGGGGTGAGATCACCTCGCTCAGGCGCAAACCGGAAAGGAAATTGGCATGGCGCTTCCTGAGTTTTCCATGCGGCAGCTTCTTGAAGCTGGCGTTCACTACGGCCACCAGACCCAGCGCTGGAACCCGAAGATGGGTGAATACATCTACGGCGACCGCAACGGCATCCACATCATCGACCTCACGCAGACGGTCCCGCTGCTCGACGCGGCGCTGAACGTGATCCGCGAGACGGTGGCCACGAACGGCCGCATCCTCTTTGTCGGCACCAAGCGTCAGGCCGCCAAGGCCGTGGCCGAAGCCGCCGAGAAATGCGCCCAGTATTACATGAACCACCGCTGGCTCGGCGGCACGCTGACCAACTGGAAAACCGTGTCCCAGTCGATCGCCCGTCTCAAGCAGATTGACGAGATCATGGCCCACGGCGCCGACGGCCTGACCAAGAAGGAACGGCTCGGCATGGAACGCGAACAGGCCAAGCTTCAGGCCTCGCTCGGCGGCATCCGCGAAATGGGCGGCGTGCCGGACC
>CAZORV010000009.1:0-15608 GCA_964582215.1 uncultured Frigidibacter sp. | reverse complement strand
ATGTCGGCAAGGAAGACCTCGCCATCCTCGAGGCCAACAAGCTCGGCATTCCGGTCGTCGCCGTCGTCGACACCAACTGCTCGCCCAAGGGCATCGACTATGTGATCCCCGGCAACGACGACGCCGCCCGCGCCATCGCGCTTTACTGCGATCTGGTCAGCCGCGCGGCACTTGACGGCATGTCGGCCCAGATGGGCGCGGCCGGCGTCGACCTCGGCGCCCTGTCCGAAGCTCCGGCCGAGATCCTCGGCGCGGACGCCGACGCCTGACACCGAAGGGCAGGGGGCCCCGGGCTCCCCGCCACGCATCAGACTGTCATCGGGCGGGGGCAGTCCCCGCCTGACCCATTCATAAGCTTTGAAGGAGAGCGGTCATGACGATCACCGCACAGATGGTGAAGGAACTGCGCGAACAGACCGGCGCAGGCATGATGGATGCGAAAAAGGCGCTGACCGAGAACAATGGCGACATGGATGCCGCCGTTGACTGGCTGCGCACCAAGGGCCTTGCGAAAGCCGCCAAGAAATCCGGCCGCGTCGCTGCCGAAGGCCTGATCGGCGTGGCGGTCACCGACGGGCGCGGCGTGGCGATCGAACTGAACTCGGAAACCGACTTCGTGGCCAAGAACGCCGACTTCCAGGCGCTGGTCCGCGAGATCTCGGCCGTGGCGCTTCAGACCGCCGACTCGGTCGAAATGCTGCACCAGACCCACCTGAACGGCAAACCCGTGTCCGAGGTCCTGACCGACGCGATCGCCCGGATCGGCGAAAACATGACGCTGCGCCGGATGCATGTGCTCGAAGGCGACACGATCGTCCACTATGTCCACAATGCCGCCGCCGACGGCATGGGCAAGATCGGCGTTCTGGTGGCGCTGAAAGGCGTCGACAATGGCATCGGCAAGCAGATCGCCATGCATATCGCCGCCGCCAACCCGATGGCCCTGTCCGAAGCCCAGCTTGACCCCGCCGTGGTCGAACGCGAGCTGACCGTGCAGACCCAGAAGGCGCTCGAGGAAAACGCGGCCTCGGCCAAACCGAAACCCGAAGCGGTGATCCAGAACAACATCATTCCGGGCCGGATGCGCAAGTTCATGGCCGAGGTGACGCTGCTTGGCCAGGCCTTCGTCATCAACCCGGACCTGACGGTCGAACAGGCGGCGAAAGAGGCCGGGGTCGAGATCACCGGCTTTGCCCGCGTCGCCGTCGGCGAAGGCATCGAAAAGAAGGAAGAGGATTTCGCCGCCGAGGTCGCCAAGACCCTGCAGGGCGCCTGAACCCGCCCGGCCGGCGCGCTTTTGGCGGCGCGCCCCCGGGACCGAAGCACCGGCACCGGACCGACAGGTCCGGTGCCATTTTTATTCCTGGAATAAAAATGGTGCGGCCTTCAATGGCCGCACCATCTTCAAAGCGCGCCGGAACCTGTTGGGGATGAGGACAGGGCGCCGCTTTCATGAAAGGCTTGCCGGGGTGATCAATACCCCCGACAAGCCCGTCCGGTTTCCCGGTTCGGCCCTTCCACCCTGAAAATACGAGGCTTCCTGACCAATGTTCCTGGCTTTCGCCACCACTCACGGAACGCTTAAAGAGATGCCTTATGACTTAACGTAAGGCCAGTCTGGAAATCCTTACCCGTCCCGATTTGAACCTCTCGCCAATAAACTTTTCGTGAGAGTCGATGTGAAACTCAGGCCGGATGGCCGGGTCAGGTCGCGGGTTCAAGCACAGGTTCAGTGCGGCAAGGACATTGCCCGAAAACCAATTGAATTCATAAACTATGCCCCGATCCGCCCGCGCTCAGGCGATTCGCAGCTCGGGCACCACGAAGATCTGATTGCGGAACGAGGCCTTCAGCACCGCCTGCGCCGTCGTCTCGACATCCAGCACCTCGCGCGCCAGGCGCAGGTGTTTTTCCACGGTCGCCGGCGTCAGCCCCATGATCATCGCAATGTCCTGCGTGGTCTTGCCGTCGCCGACCCATTCCAGCGCCTCGCGCTGACGGGTCGTCAGGTTCCGGCGGCCGAGGTAGGGCAGGGCGGAAATCCGCAAGTGGCAGACATTGTTCAGAACCGTGATCTCGCGCCCGTCGCGCGCCCATATCTCTTCGACGTCGGCCTGTGTCAGCCCGGCCCGGGCGCACAGGCCGATGCCGCCCTTGGCGCGCACCGAAACCTCGCGAAAGCCGATGGAATAGCCCGCGACCACATGAAACCGCCGGTTCAGTTCCAGCACCCGGCGTTCATCGGGCTTCAGATCGGCGGTCTTCATCCGTTCATGCATCAGCGACCAGGACTGCGCGCCGATATGATCCGCCGCCCAGCGGACCATCGGCGCGGCCCGGTAGAGCTCGCCCTGAACATAGTCTTTGACATAGTCCGGATGGTGGTTGGTCAGGATGAGTGAATCGTCGATGCTGCCAAGGGCATTCGGCGGCTTGAACCGGGTAAAGCCGTACAGCAGCCGGTCAAACCCGTAACTTGCCATCCGTGCGGTATGAAGCGCCCAGATTTCCTCGACCGAGCTGGCCCGCAGGATCTCGTCAAGATAATGGATGCCGCTTTCGCTGGCCGGCAAGGCGCGATCAGCCATTGGACTCTCCGGTTTCGAAACGGCAGCGGGCGTAGAAAAAACGTGGCCGACAGCCAGCTTGGTCATTTTGCTTCCCGATGTTCGCCCCCAGCTATACCTGCCACGAATTGCCCGTCCTGTCGAGCAATTGACGCTGTTTTCACGCTGGCGCTGCGGGGCAGGGGGTCAGGTGGCAGCGGCGCGCAGGGCGCGGATGTTGCGCCCATAGACCTCGGGCCGGTCGACCGAACCGCCCGAAAAGACCGCCGACCCCGCAACGAACACATCCGCACCGGCGGCCCTGACCAGCGGCAGCGTTGCGGGCGTCACGCCGCCGTCGACCTCGATATGGATGGGCCGGTCGCCGATCATCGACCGCAAGCGCGCCACCTTTGCAATCTGCGAGGTCAAAAACGTCTGACCGCCGAAACCCGGATTGACGGTCATCACGCAGACCAGATCCACCATGTCCAGAAGATCGCCCGCCACCTCGGCCGGTGTTCCGGGATTCAGTGCAAGACCGGCTTTTTTTCCATTTGAACGAATGGCTTGCAGTGTTCTGTGAATGTGCGGACCGGCCTCGTAATGCGCGGTGATCACGTCGGCGCCAGCCTCGGCAAAAGCCTCGATATAGGGATCGACCGGCGCGATCATCAGATGCACATCCATCACCGTCCGGATATGCGGCCGGATCGCGCGGCAAAGCTGCGGCCCGAATGTGAGGTTCGGCACGAAATGGCCATCCATCACGTCGACATGCACCCAGTCGCAACCCTGCGCCTCGATCGCGCGGATTTCATTGCCGAAATCGGCGAAGTCGGCCGACAGGATGGAGGGTGCGATCTTGATCTGGCGCGAAAAGCTCATGGCATGAATCCCAGGATTTGCGCGGCCATATTGCCGATATTTGCCGCAGCCGAAAGGCCGGAATCACCGCCGCCGCGGATCGGCGCAGCCACTTAAGTTACATAATACCGATTATCGGATAAATGGATCGGCCTGAAATCCCGCCCCGCACTCACTCGGACAGCAGAAAATCCGCGGCCGACAGGTCCGATGCGATCAGCAAGACGTCACTGGCCGCCCGTCCCTCGATCTGCCCCAGCGCCTCAAACCCCATCAGCCGCGCCGGATGGCTGATCGCCATCCGCAGCGCCAGTTCCGGCGACTGGCCCAGCCGTTCGACGACAAAGCGCACCGATTGCAGCATCGTCACATGCGCGCCCGCCAGCGCCCCGGCGGCATTCACCAGCCGGCCGTCCTGCAGCCGGATCGTCTGGCCGTACAGGTCGAACCGGTCGGGTCCGGCGACCGTCGGCATGGCGTCGGTCACGATGACCATCCGGTCGGCCACGGGGCGCGCGCGGATCGCCAGCGCGAGCATCTCGGGCGCGACATGCAGCCCGTCGCAGATGATCGAACAATAGGCATGCGAGTTGATGGCCGCGCCGACACAGCCCGGCTCGCGCCCCTGCATCTGCGACATGGCATTGAAAAGATGGGTAAATGTTTGCGCGCCCTCGGCCAGCGACGCCTGAACCTGCGCGGCCGTGGCATCGGTATGGCCGATCGCCACCACCACGCCCTGACGGACCAGCGCCGCAATCTGCCCCGGCGCCACCGCCTCGGGCGCGACCGTGATCATCACCGGCACCCGGGCCGCGCCGAGCGCGCCGACCAGCGCCATCGTCCGGTCATCCAGCGGCCGGATGTCGGCGGCCCGGTGGGTGCCCTTGCGGGCCAGCGCGATATGCGGCCCCTCGATATGCAGCCCGGCAATGCCGTCCTGCCCAAGGCTTTGCTCGACGGCCCGCGCCGCCGCTTCGATCACGTCGGCGCGGTCGGTGATGACCGTCGGCAGGATCGCGGCCGTCCCGGTCGTGCGGTGCGCGCGGGCAATGGCGCGTGCCCCTTCGGCGGTGGGACGGCTGTTCAGCAGGACGCCGCCGCCGCCATTGACCTGCAGATCGACAAAGCCCGGCGACAGGATGCCGCGCGTCCGCCAGACCTGACCGGCATCCTTCGGCAGCCGCGCAATCTGCACCCTGCCCCGCTGCACGAACAAGGCCTGCCCCGACCTCAGCCATTTTCCGTCAAAAATCGTGTCGGCGACGATCCAGGCGCCCTCGGCCGCGGCAGCCGCGGTCCAGCCAGTCGGTCTTTGGTCAATGGTCATCGCGCAGGCCCCCGGGGCGGTTTCAGACGGTCTTCGTGACTTTGCGCAGATGGCGCGGCTGGTCGGGGTCGATGCCCAGATCGCGGGCCAGCCCCTCGACCATCGCGTAGAACGAGACGATCAGCGCCAGAGGGTTGGTCAACGGATGGCCGGTCGCCACAAACGGCAGCGCCGTCGCGGCGCTCGCGCGGTCCGAGGTGACAAAGACCTGCGCCCCCTTCCCCGCAATCGCATCGGCGATCTCGACCACCGCCGGCTCGGCCGCGTCGCGCGCCGCCAGCGCCAGCACCGGGAACCCTTCCGACACGATGGAAACCGGGCCGTGCAGCACCTCGGCCGAAGAATAACTTTCGGCGTGTATCCGGCTGATTTCCTTGAATTTAAGCGCCGCCTCGCCCGATATTGCATAGCCCGGGCCGCGCCCCAGCGTGTAGATCGAGCCTGCCCCCTTCAGCGACGCCCGGAGTGCCCCCCAGTCCAGAGTCGCGGCGCGGCCAAAGGCCTCGGGCAGGCGGCGGATGGCGGCCTGCAGGTCGGCGTCGCCGCGCCAGTCGGCGACCAGCGCCAACAGCCCCACGACCGAGGTGACAAAGGTTTTGGTCGCCGCCACGCTCAGTTCCGGCCCGGCGCAGATGTCGATCGTCCGGTCACTGACCCGGGCCAGCGCCGAGGCCGCATCGTTGGTCACCGCCAGCGTCAGCGCCCCGCCCGCCCGCGCCGAGCGCGCCATCTCGACAATGTCCGGGCTGGCGCCCGATTGCGACACGCCGATGCAAAGCGCCTTGGCCATCCTGAGCTGCGCCCCGTAGATCGAGGCGACCGAGGGGCCGATCGAGGCGACCGGCAGCCCCAGCGTCAGCTCTGCCGCATATTTGAAATAGCTTGCCGCCTGATCGGACGAGCCGCGCGCGACGGTGGCAATGACCCCCGGGTCAAGCACCCGCGCGGCATCCGCCGCCGCCCTGATCGCCGGTGCGCCGGTCGTCAGCAGCCGTTCGACGGCATCAGGTATTTCCTGAATTTCCATATACATACGGCTTGATCTTGACATGATATTCTCCTTCAGTCGGCCCGGTCGGGCAACCGCAATTCGGCCAGGAAGTCATAGGCGTCGCCGCGATAGAGCGACCGCGTCAGTTCGACCGCCCGCCCCTCTTTCAGAAAGCCGATCCGCTCGATCCGCAGGCCCGCAGCGCCAGGCCGCACCTCCAGCAGTCCGGCGTCCTCGGGCGAGAGGTTGATCGCCGAAATCCGTTGCAAGGCCCGGACCGGCCGCAAGGACCGCTCACCCAGCACCTGATAGAGCGATCCCGCCACCGCCGCCGGGTCGGGCAGAACGTCGGTCGGCAGGGCCGCGCGTTCGATGGCCATCGGCCGCCCGTCGGCAAGCCGGAGCCGCGCCAGCCGCGCCACCCGGGCCGAGGCGCCAAGGCCCAAAGTCAGGATTTCATCCGGCGCCGGCAGAAACAGGCCGCGTTCCAGCCAGCGCACCTCGGCCCGGAAGCCGCGCCGGGCCATGTCTTCGCTGAACGAGGTCAGATGCGACAGCGATTGTTCGACCCGCGCCCGCGCCGGCGCCACATAGGACCCCGAGCCCTGTCGCTGCACCACCAGCCGCTTGTCGACCAGATCGGCGATGGCCTTGCGGACCGTGACCCGCGACAGGCCGGTCAGGGCCGCGATCTCGCGCTCGGGCGGGATCGGCATGTCGGGCGCCAGAAAGCCGGTGGCAATGCCGCCCTCGATCCGTTTGCGAAGCTGCAGGTACAGCGGCCCCGCCCCCGCCGAGAGCCAGCCTTCCGGCGCCAGAAATTCGCTGACCATCATGGCGCGGCCCTTTCGGCAAGGGCCAGCGCCCCGTCGAGCGCACTGCCCTGCGGCGCGATCAGCAAGGCCTGGTGCCCGGCCGGCAGATAGGGCGCATAGGCGGGGCCCAGCCCGCCGGTCAGGCACAGGGGTTCGGGCGACGACCAGCCGATCGCGGCCAGCGCGGCCGTCAGCCAGGCGGCACCCTCAGCCATCAGTTCGCGGGCGATGGTGTCGCCGACCCCCGCCGCCGCCACCAGTTCGGGCGCAAGCGTCGCGAAATCGCTGGGCCGCGCGGTCCGGGCAAAGGCGATGATCTCGCCGGGGTCGTCGCCGTGACGGGCCATGATCGCCTGGCCAAGCGCACTTTGACCGCGCAGCCCGTCGACGGCCAGCATGATCTCCTGCAACAGCCGCAGGCCAAGCCATGCGCCCGAGGCCTGATCGCCCAGCACCAGCCCGCGCCCGCCGAGGCTGCGAAATCCCTGCGGCCCGGTCCGCGCGACGAACGATCCGGTGCCGATGCCCGCCACCGCGCCCGGACCGGTTCCAAGCGCCCCGGCCAAGGTGGTGACCTGATCGCCGGTCGCGCGAAAGCGGGCGCCCGGAAAGGCCGCCGACAGCGCCGCCTCGACCCGCGCGGCGATGGCAGGGCCGGTGACGCCCGCCAGCCCGAGGTGACAGGTCAGCCCGTCCGTCCCTTCGCGCCCGGCCTCGGCCAGAACCGCCTTGATCAGCGCGGCGATCGTTCGGATCGCGCTGTCGAAATCGGTGGTGACATTCGACGGCCCGCCCTGCCGGTCGATCCGGCGGGCGCCGGCGCGCAGGGCCGCGCGGCAGGTGCTGCCGCCGCCGTCAATGCCGATCAGGGTTGGGGTCGGGTTGCTCATTATGATACCTTTATAATACCTTTTACGGCGGAACGAAAGGATTCTCTGCTCAGGCTGGAGAAATAAGCCAAAAATGCTGGTCGTCCGCGATGAATATCTGATCGTTGCCGGATAGGTATCTTAAAGGTATCATGCGGAAAAACGGGGACTCGCATGGCCGAACGGCAGACCGAACAATTGCACCCGGCGGGGCGCGGCATCGACATGCGGCCGCCGCTGACGGCGCTTGGCGATCTTCTTGACGCCCAGGTGGCGGCGCTTGCCGCTGTCCGCCCCGCCCTGCCCGCGCTGGAACAGGCGGCGGCGCTGATGGCGCGCTGCCTGTCGTCGGACGGTCGGCTGATCTATGCCGGGGCGGGGTCGTCGGCGCTGATGGCCAATGCCGACGGGCTGGAACTGTCGGGCAGCTTCGGCATCGACCCCGCCCGCATTCTCTTGCTGATGGCCGGCGGCCTGCCGACCGACGCCCGCATGCCCGGCGAAAGCGAGGATGACGCGGCGGCAGGCGAGGCCGCGGGCGCTGACCTTGGCCAGGGCGATCTGGTGATCGCCGTCACCGCCTCGGGCGCGACGCCCTTTCCGCTTGGTCTGGCGCAGGTGGCGCGGGGCCGCGGCGCGGCCGTCGTCGCCATCGCCAACAACGCCGCGGCGCCGATCTTCGCCACGGCGGACGTCGCCGTCGCGCTGATCACCCCGCCCGAGGTGATCGCCGGATCAACCCGGCTTGGCGCCGCGACCGCGCAGAAAGTCGCGCTGAACCTGATCTCAACGATGGCGGCGATCCGGCTTGGCCATGTCCATGACGGGCTGATGGTCGGCGTCCGGGCCGAGAATGCCAAGCTGCGCGAACGGGCGGCGCGAATGGTCGCGGCGATCTCGGGCGCCGATGCGGCAACGGCAGCGGCGGCGCTGGCGGCGGCCGGCGGTCAGGTCAGGGAGGCCGTGCTGATCGCCCGGGGGGCTAGCCCGGTCGACGCGGCGCGGCTGCTGGCCGGTGCGGGCGGGCGGTTGCGGGGCGCGCTGGCAAGCCTTGATGGCGCGGGACCGGGCGGCGGGCGCTGAGGCGCCTGCCGCCCCTTTGTCGCCCCGGTTTCAGGTCACCACATCCGGCTCGGCGCGGCCCGACTGGCCGCGGATCCCGGCCAGATCTTCCGACGCGGCGATGATCGGCGCCAGCGCCTGCTGGACATCCTCGGCCAGACCATCCGGCCCGGCCTGATAACGTTCCAGATACAGCCGGATCGTCGCGCCCTCGGTGCCGGTGCCCGACAGCCGCAGCACAAAGCGCGAGCCGCCCTCGAACACCACGCGCAGCCCCTGCCCTTTCGAGACCGACCCGTCGACCGGATCCTCATAGGCGAAATCGTCGGCCGACGCGATCGTCATGCCCTGCACCACCTGCCCGGGCAGCTGCGCCAGCTGGCCGCGCAGGCCGGCCATGATCGCCTCGCCGGTGGCCGAGGGCAACGCCTCGTAATCATGGCGCGAATAGTAGTTGCGGCCGAATTTCTGCCAGTGCTGGGTCAGAATTTCCTGAACAGTTTCATTGCGTTCTGCAAGAATGTTCAGCCAAAGAAGCACGGCCCAGAGCCCGTCCTTTTCCCGCACATGGTCCGAACCGGTGCCAAAGCTTTCCTCGCCGCAGATCGTCGCGCGGCCCGCGTCCAGAAGGTTGCCGAAGAACTTCCAGCCGGTCGGCGTCTCGTAAGACCCGATCCCCAACGCCGCCGCCACCCGGTCCGAGGCCGCCGAGGTCGGCATCGACCGCGCGACGCCCTTCAGCCCCGCCTTGTAGCCGGGCGCAAGATGGGCATTGGCCGCCAGAACCGCCAGACTGTCCGAGGGCGAGACATAGATGCCGCGCCCGACCACCATGTTCCGGTCGCCGTCGCCATCCGAGGCCGCGCCGAAATCCGGGGCATTGTCGCCGAACATCTCGTCCATCAGTTCATGCGCCCAGGTCGGGTTCGGATCGGGGTGCATCCCGCCGAAGTCCGGCAGCGGCGTGCCATGCGTCACCGTCCCCTTGGCCGCGCCCAGCCGGTTTTCCAGAATCTCGGTCGCATAGGGCCCGGTCACGGCGCACATCGCGTCGAACCGCATCCGGAAACCGCCCGCGAACAGCGCCTTCATCTTCGGAAAATCAAACAGGCTTTCCATCAGAACCGCATAGTCAGCGACCGAGTCAACCACATGAACATCCATGGTTCCAAGCACTTGCACGCCGATCTTCGACAGGTCAACGTCCGCCGCCTCAAGGATCATATATTCGCTGATCACCTTTGTGTTCTGGAAGATCGCCTCGGTCACCGATTCCGGCGCCGGGCCGCCGTTGGCCATATTGTACTTGACCCCGAAGTCCGCGTCCGGCCCGCCGGGATTGTGGCTGGCCGACATGATGATGCCGCCGTCGGTCTTGTTCAGCCGGATCAGATGCGAGGCCGCCGGTGTCGACAGAACCGCCCCCTGCCCGACGATCACCTTGCGCGCGCCATTTGCCGCCGCCATCCGCAGAATGACCTGCGCCGCGCGGTCATTGAAATAGCGCCCGTCACCGCCGACGACAAAACACTTGTCCTTGGCCCCGCCGATCGCATCAAAGATCGACTGCACGAAGTTCTCAAGGTAATGCCTTGACATGAATACGGAAGTTTTCTTTCGAAGGCCCGATGTCCCGGGCTTTTGCCCCTCGATCGGCTGCGTCGCGACGGTCATCAGCTGCATGACTTACCTCCTTGTGCCGGCGGGGCCGGCCTGGCTGAACAATTGGACGGATTGCCCGGGAATCCGCTGTCGTCCGGTCACGACGCGGCGCGGGCGGTCGGGGATGGCGCTGTCAAGCTGCCAGAGCCAGAGCCCTTCGGGCAGCAGGATGTTGACCTCGGGCCCGCTGTTGAAGACAAGGTAAAGCGCCTCGCCCGAGGCGCCCGGACTGAAGTCGCGGATCTCGCAACAGATCGGCCAGCCGCCCGGCGCGTCCCAGTCACTCCATTGCGGCTCGCGTCCGTCGCCCAGCCGCCAGACCAGATCGCTTGACCCGTCCGGGCCGAAGTCGCCATGCAGAAACCGCTGCAAGCGCAGTGCCGGAAACTGTTGCCTCAGCGCCGAAAGCCGGGCCACGAAACCGTTCAGCGTCAGGTTGGCGCGCGACCAGTCGACCCAGCTGACGGCATTGTCCTGCGCATAGGCATTGTTGTTGCCCTGTTGCGACCGGCCGAACTCGTCACCCGCCAGCAGCATCGGCGTGCCCTGCGACAGGAACAGGGTCGCCAGCATGGCGCGTTTGCGCACGGCCCGCAGTTCAACCACCATCGCGTCCTTGGTCAGACCTTCGACGCCGAAATTGTCGGACAGGTTGTTGTGATGGCCGTCATGGTTGGCCTCGCCATTGGCAAGATTGTGCTTTTCGATATAGGAAACAACGTCTTGCAGGGTAAATCCGTCGTGGGCCGCCAGAAAGTTGACCGAGGCCGCCGCCGTCCGGCCATAGCGGTCAAAGAGCTCGGCCGAGCCGGCAAGCCGCCGCGCCAGATCGCCCTGCCGCCCGTCGCCGCGCCAGAAGCGGCGCAGATCGTCACGGTAGCGATCGTTCCATTCCAGAAACGGCGGCGGAAAGCGCCCCAGACGATAGCCGTCCGGCCCAAGGTCCCAGGGTTCGGCGATCAGGATCAGATCCTTCAGCACCGGGTCGGCCAGAAGCCCGTCCAGAAACTGCGACTCGCCGCGCAAAAGCGTGACCGCCAGGTCAAAGCGAAAGCCCGCGACCCCAAGATCGGCCCAGTGGCGCAGCGCGTCCAGCACCAGCCGCGTGACCATCGGATGGGTGACGTTCAGCGTGTTGCCGGTGCCGGTGTCGTTGACATTGTTGCCATCGTGCCGCAGCCGGTAATAGCTTTTGTTGTCCAGCCCCTTGAAACAGACGGTCGGCCCCGCCGCGTCCCCCTCGCCCGAGTGGTTGTAGACGACGTCAAGGATGACGCCGATCCCCTCGGCCTTCAGCCGTGCCACCATTTCGGCAAAGCCGCTGCCGGCGCCCTGATAGCGCGGCTCGGGCGCGAACTGGGCGATCGGCTGATAACCCCAGTAGTTCACCAGTCCGCGTTCCATCACATGCCGGTCGTCGATGAAGGCCGCGACGGGCAGAAGTTCCAGATGCGTGACGCCCAGATCCTTCATATGGGCGATGATCGCCGGATCGGTCAGCCCGTCCCAGGTGCCGCGCGCGGCCTCGGGTACGTCGGGATGCAGCATGGTCAGGCCCTTGGCATGGGCCTCGTAGATCAGGCCGGGCCGTCCGGGGCGTTCGACCGCCGCGGGCCGGTCGGCGACCACCACGGATTTCGAGACATGGGGCGCGCTGTCCTGCGCCGAGGGGCCGCTGGTAAAGGGCGAAGGCCCGTCATGGCCGGTCATCGACGGGTGCCATTGCAGGCGCCGGTCAAGCGCGCGCGCATAGGGGTCGATCAGCAGCTTGGCGGGGTTGAAAAGGTGCCCCTCATGCGGCGCCCATGGACCGTGGGCGCGAAAGCCGTAGGCCTGGCCCGGGCCGATCCCCTTGACGAACCCGTGCCAGATGTCGCCGGTGCGCGCGGGCAAGGGCAACCGCCGCTCGACCTCGCCGTCGAAGAGGCAAAGGTCAATCGCGGTCGCATGCGCGGAAAAGACGGCAAAATTCACGCCGCCGTCAACGGCGACGGCGCCGAGGCGCTCGGCCGAACCGTCGGTGATCTTTCCGGACTTCATCGCGTCGATACGCTCCGGTAAAGTGCGGCATATTCCTTCGCGGCGGTCGCCCAGCCGAAGTCTGCCTTCATCGCCCGTTTCTGCATCGCCTTCCAGCCGGGCTTGTCGGCATAAAGCGCCAACAGCCGGTCAAGCGCGCGGCCAAGCGCCAGCGCGTCGATCGGATGGAAGGTCACGCCGGTCGCCACGTTCGACGCCAGCGTCGCCGGCCCCGCGCCGATCACCGTATCGGCCAGCCCGCCGGTCAGCGCCACGACCGGCAAGGTGCCATACCGCAGGCCATAAAGCTGGGTCAGGCCGCAAGGCTCGAACCGCGACGGCACCAGCACCGCATCGCCGCCGCCGAACATCCGGTGCGACAGGGCCTCGTCATAGGCGGTCCTGACACCGACCCGGCCGGGGAAGCGCCGTGCCAGCGCGTGCATCGCACCCTCAAGCGCCGCGTCGCCCGACCCGAGCAGCGCCAGACTGCCGCCCCCGGCGATGAAGGCGGGCAAGGCCTCGATCAGCAGGTCGATGCCCTTTTGGTGCGACAGGCGGCTGACGACGATGGCAAGCGGCCCGCGATCGGCGTCCAGGGCGAATTCCTCGGCCAAAGCCTTGCGGTTGGC
The DNA here is from genome assembly GCA_964582215.1 of uncultured Frigidibacter sp. Lineage (GTDB taxonomy): Bacteria > Pseudomonadota > Alphaproteobacteria > Rhodobacterales > Rhodobacteraceae > TMP-24. The sequence goes on along the minus strand of CAZORV010000009.1, from coordinate 2,815 downwards.
GGCCTTGCCGGTCAGGCTGGTGGCGCTGTAGGGGGTGATCTCGGGGTCGGTCTCGGGGTTCCAGACGGCGGTGTCGATGCCGTTCAGAATGCCCGACAAGGATGTTGCCCGGTCGGCCATCACGCCCTGCAGGCCCATGCCGAACTCTGGCCGCATCAGCTCGTCCGCATAGGTCGGGCTGACGGTGGTGATCCGTTCCGCCGTGATAAGACCGGCCTTCAACGTGCTGATATTGCCGTAATATTCCAACGACCCGGGGTAAAACTCGTTCATCGGCAACCGCAGGCTCCACAGTCGCGTCGCCGGGGCGATGCCCTGGAAGGCGATGTTGTGGATGGTCAGAACCGTGCCGACGCCGGTGCCGGGAAAGCTCCAGGCCAGATAGGCCGGCGCCAGGCCCGCCTGCCAGTCATGGGCATGGACAACGTCCGGGCGCCAACCCTCTTCGTCACCCTCGGCGGCCATGGCGGCGGCAACCCAGCAAAGTGCTGCGAACCGTTCGGGATTGTCGGCATGATCGCGCCCCTCGACCGAATAGGGCCCGCCCGGGCGGCGGTACAGATGCGGCGCGTCGAGAAGGTAAAAGATCATCTCGCCGACCGTGCCACGCACCACGCGCGCATGGCCGCCGAAAAGATCGGCCGACCGCCAGACATCGGCCGGATCGGCCAGACGTTCGATCAGGCCGGTATAGGCCGGGATCAGTGTCCGCACCTCCCAGCCTTCGGGCGCAAGCGCGGCGGGCAGCGCGCCCGCCACATCGGCCAGACCGCCGGTCTTGATCAGCGGCACGCATTCGGATGCAACGGACAATACCCGCCCAGTGGCGCTCATCTCATGCTCCCCTTCCCTTGTCTTTGGTCTTGCGGGCGGGGCCCGGCTTGGCCCCGCCCGTTACGTTCAGCCGAGCTTCGAGGCCCGTTTGTCCAGCATGTCCTGGGTCACCAGAACGATCCCGGACTCGGTCCGGCGGAACCAGCGCGAATCTTCGTCCGCATCCTCGCCGACCACCAGCCCTTCGGGGATGATCACCCCACGGTCGATGACGCAGTTGCGCAGCTGCGCCTTGCGGTTGACCTGCACGTAAGGCAGCACAACAGCATGATCGAGCGCCGAATAGGAATGGGCATTCACCCCGGTGTAGAGCAGCGAATTGCGCACCTCGGACCCCGAGACGATGCAATCGCCCGACACCAGCGACGACACTGCCGAACCGCGGCGCCCATCCTCGTCATGGATGAACTTTGCCGGCGGCACGATCTCGGCATAGGTCCAGATCGGCCAGGACCGGTCATAAAGGTCAAGCTTCGGCACGAAGTCCGTCAGGTCGATGTTGGCCTGCCAGAAGGCGTCAATCGTCCCGACGTCACGCCAGTAGGGCTCTTCCTCAAGCCCGCTTTTCACGCAGGAATCCGAGAATTTATGCGCGATGGCCTTGCCGTTCTTGACGATCAGCGGGATCAGGTCATTGCCGAAGTCATGCGAGGAATTGTCATCCTCGGCGTCTTTCATCAAGAGGTCGCGCAGGAAGTCCCAGTTGAAGACATAGATCCCCATCGAGGCCAGCGCATTGTCGGGGTCGCCCGGAATGCTGGGCGGGTCTTTCGGCTTTTCAAGGAACTGGGTGATGCGCATGTCCTTGTCGACATGCATGACGCCAAAGGCGGCGGCTTCCATGCGCGGCACGGTCAGGCAGCCGATCGTCACGTCCGCGCCGGTATCGACATGCTGGCGCAGCATGATTTCATAGTCCATCTTGTAGATATGGTCGCCCGCCAGAACGATGATGTACTTCACGTCATAGCTGTCGACGATGTCGATGTTCTGGGTCACGGCGTCGGCGGTGCCGAGATACCACTGGGTTTCCGACACCCGCTGCGAGGCGGGCAGGATGTCCAGATATTCGTTCCGTTCCGCCCGGAAAAAGCCCCAGCCGCGCTGCATGTGCCGGATCAGCGAATGCGCCTTGTACTGGGTGGCGATCGCCATCTTGCGGATGCCCGAGTTCAGGGCGTTCGACAGGGCAAAGTCGATGATCCGTGTCTTGCCGCCGAAATAGACGGCAGGCTTGGCCCGCTTGTCTGTCAGTTCCTTCAGACGGCTGCCCCGGCCACCGGCCAGAACAAAGGCCATGGCCTGCGATGAAAGCCGGGCATTGGGTCTTGGTTGCATGTTTGCGCCTCCCTTAGGGTTCTTTGAATGCCAGCACTGACAGCGGCGGCAGATAGACCGAGGCCGAATGGCTTTGCCATTGCGCCGGGGTTTCATCCGCCGTCACCTGTCCGAAATTGCCCCGGCCTCCTCCGCCGTAGACCGTTGCGTCAGTGTTCATGATCTCGGTCCAGACCCCGCCCGACGGCAGGCCCAGCCGATAATTCTCGCGTCCGACCGGCGTCATGTTGGCGACGACGGCGATCCGCTTGCCGCCCTTGGCCGCCCGCACGAAGGCAAAGATCGACCGGTCGGCATCGTCGGCGTCCAGCCACCAGAAGCCTTCGGGCGTCGTGTCCGTCGCGTGAAGCGCCGGCTCAGCGCCGTAAAGCGCGTTCAGGTCGCGGATCAGCGACTGGGTGCCCTTGTGCAGGTCGACATCCAGCTGGTGCCAGTCCAGCGAGGCGCCGTGGTTCCATTCGCGGCCCTGGGCAAACTCCTGCCCCATGAACAGAAGCTTCTTGCCCGGATGGCACCACATGAAGGCATAAAGCGCCCGCAGGTTCGCGAACTTCTCGAACCCGTCGCCCGGCATCTTGGTGATCAGCGAGCCCTTGCCGTGGACGACCTCGTCATGGCTGATCGGCAGGATGAAGTTTTCCGA
>CAZORV010000008.1:31713-32689 GCA_964582215.1 uncultured Frigidibacter sp. | reverse complement strand
GATGGGCGCCGACCTGATGGATCGAGCCTTTCACGTCATTGCCGATCAGCGTGCCGTCGGCGCGGACCTTGGCCTTGAAGCGATTGCCAAGCGAAAAGAGTTCCTCGCCCGGCCGCAGCATGCCGCGTTCGACCACCTGGCCAAAGGGCACGCGCGGCTCGGCGCGCTTTGATCCGGTGATCTCCAGCGCCTCTTTGTCGAACTTGCGGATTTTGGCGATGCGCTTTTCGGCAACCTCGCGATAGCCGGCCTCGCGCTCGATCCCGATGAATTCGCGGCCAAGCATCCTGGCCACGGCGCCGGTGGTGCCGGTGCCGAAGAACGGGTCAAGGATCACGTCGCCGGGGCTGGTGGTGCCGACGATGACACGGTGCAGCAGGGCCTCGGGCTTTTGGGTCGGATGGGCCTTGTCGCCCGCGCCATCCTTCAGCCGCTCGCCGCCGGTGCACAGCGGGATCACCCAGTCCGACCGCATCTGCACCCCGTCGTTCAGCGCCTTCAGCGCCTCGTAGTTGAAGGTATATTTCGCGCCTTCGGACCTTGACGCCCAGATCAGGGTTTCATGGGCATTGGTCAGACGCTTGCCCCGGAAGTTCGGCATCGGGTTCGACTTGCGCCAGACGACGTCGTTCAGGATCCAGAAGCCCTGGTTCTGCAGCTCGGCGCCCATGCGGAAGACATTGTGATAGGACCCGATCACCCAGATCGCGCCGTTCGGCTTCAGCAGGCGGCGGGCGGCGGCCAGCCAGTCGCGGGTGAAACGGTCGTAGGTTTCAAAGCTCGCGAACTGGTCCCAGTGATCGTCAACCGCATCGACCTTGGAATTGTCGGGCCAGTGCAGGTCGCCGCGCAGCGATATCCCCTATGTGGCCGATCTTTACGGTGAGGTTCTGCTGGCGGAAAATATCGCCGTCGGCGGACCGGAGCGAAAGGCGAGCGCCTATTTCCCCGGGCTGGTCGCGGTCGGCATAGTTGC
>CAZORV010000008.1:0-31703 GCA_964582215.1 uncultured Frigidibacter sp. | reverse complement strand
CGGATCGGCGAAGATCAGGTCAACGCTCGCCTCGGGCAGGGACTGCATCACCTCGATGCAATCACCCGCAAGAATCTGGTTCAGCGGCAAGCCTGCCGTCTGTTTCGCCGTCGTCGTCATCTCTGCCTCATCCCGGTCTGTCGCCGGTTCGTTGGCACCAAGATGAGTCAGGACTGATTCGCCGTCAATTTCTTTTTTGAATCAAGCACTTATGAATTATGCTTGATACAAGATGTTGTGGACGGGGCGGAAGGAACGCCTATGGCATGGGGTCACACCAAGAATTTTCAGCGCCGCCAGATGGTCTTTCGTCGGGTAACCGGCATTTTGGGCCCAGCCATAGCCGGGGTGCTGTTGCGCCAAATCCACCATGATCCGGTCGCGGGTGACCTTGGCGATGATTGAGGCGGCAGCGATTGACAATGATCGCGCGTCGCCCCTGACCAGTGCCTCGGCCGAAACAATCAACCCGCGCGGCAGAAGGTTGCCGTCGATCAGCAGATGGTCGGCGGGCCGGGGCAGGGCAGCGACGGCCCGGATCATGGCCAGATGGCTGGCCCGCAGGATGTTCACCTCGTCGATCTCGGCGGCCGAGGCCTGACCGACCCCCACCAGAGCCAGCGCCATGATCTGGCCGAACAACATCTCGCGCCGCCGCGCGGTCAGCTTTTTGGAATCGTTCAGCCCCTCCGGGATGCGCGCGGGGTCCAGAACCACCGCCGCCGCCACCACAGGCCCGCAAAGCGGCCCGCGACCGGCTTCGTCGACACCGGCGACGCAGGAACAGCCGCGCCGAAGGGCGGCCGCTTCAAAGGTGAAATCCGGGGACTGGCTCATGCCCCGGGGGCTTCGCTGGAAATCGGGCGCGGCGCAAGAAAAAAGGGGCGGATGCTGCCACACCCGCCCCAGCTGAAGGCCGCCTCAGGGGCGAAGCGACCTTCTCTGCCCGATATTTGCCCCTGTTCGTTCAATCGTCAGTTCAACGGTGCCACCAATCACTTGCAGTCAAATCCGGCAGGTCAGTAGCGCGCGCGTTCGATCCGGTAGCCATAGTCGCGCAGGCATTGCGGGCCGTAGACGGTGCGCTTTCCGGCGCTGGTGCGGATGTCGAAGCTGCATTCGGCCGGAATGCTGCCGGCCAGCCCGAATTCACGCAGGCAGCGCGACGAGACGACCTCGCGCAGGCGGCCGTTCACGGTCACGTCCATCAGACATTCGGACGGAATGGCGCGGCCTTGCGTCGGCGCCGGGTAATAATCGTCCGGCGGCGGATTGCGGGTCACGGGCCGCGCCTCGGCCTTGTTCATCTGTTGCAGCAGCAGCGCCACCGCCGCCGCACCAACGATCAGCTTCAGCGCGTCCTTGTTCTTGGCTTCGGCGGGAACCGACATGCCTGACAGCGCAAGCGCGCTGGCGGCGACGAAGGCGATCATCTGGCGTTTCATTCCTGCGGTCCTTTCTTGCGACGCGGGGCGCAGCCCGCTTGCCGTGTAAGCCGAGATGGTCCCCGATGGCCCCTCAACGCAATAACGCCCCGCCGCTATCCGATAACCGACCGGCCCGCGCGCCTTTGCTATTGAATAGCGGCGCGCAAACGCGCAGGTTTTTGCGCATGAGACATGCAACCCGAACCGCCGCCCTCCTGTTCCTGACCGCCCTCGGTCTGGCCGGTCCGGCGCTGGCCGACTGCACCGTCAGCTACAAGGCCAAGCAGGACAATCCCCTGCAGCTGCAGGCCGGGCAGACGACCCTGCCCGACGCCGCCTGCGCGTCCAGGGACGCGGCGGCTGCGGCATTGGCGCCCATTCTGGCCGAACAGGGCTGGACGCTGCTGGCGGTTACCGCCATCCTGCCCGGGAACTGAAAGCTGCGGGACCGCGCGTGAATTCACCCACGACAGTCGCAAGGGATGCCCTGCGATCCGGCAACCGGGTCGTGGTCTGGGGCATTGCGGCCATTGTGGCGATCCTGCTGATCGCGGCGGGCTTCCTCTTCTGGTCGCTGCCCGACGCCAACGCCTTCAACGCCAGGGTCGAACGGATATTCGTCGAAAACGACGCCCTGACCACCGGCGACCAGATCAAGCTTCTGGAAATCCTCGCCCAGTCCGGCACCTCGTTTTCGCAGGTGCTGACCAGCTACCGCAGCATCATCTTCGTGCTTTTGGTGTTTTCCACTGCGCTTCTGATCGCCGCACTGGTCTTTCTTGTCGTCATCCTGGCCCTGAACCGGCGGATGGAGGCGATCCAGCGTCAGGGCATCCAGGTCGCCTCGCTGCTGATCAGCCGGGGCGAGAATGCGGTGATCCTGAACGATATGGAATTCCGACTGACCGAAGCCGCGATCGAGACCCTCTCGGTGCTGGCCGAGGCGCGAATGGATGACGACATCCTGACCGGCGCCCAGATCGAAGCGGTGATCTCGGGCCGCAAAGAGGCTGACTGCGACGAGGCCGCAGGCGCCATGCGCATCAAGCGTCTGCGCGACGCGCTTGGCAACCAGATGGTCGCCGAACTTCTGGTCAAGAACATCGCCCGCCGCGGCTACATGCTGTCGGTCAAGAAAGACGCGATCCGCATGATCTGACGGTTGGTCGTTCTTAATTTTGGCTGAAAGACAACCTCGCCCCCGGCAGCCGCCCTTGCGCCCGCCCCCCGCCAGACCCTATAGGGTTGCTTTCTGCGGCCAGACCCGGGGGGCGCCCGTGATCCAGACACCCTTCTACCTGATCGACAGCGCCAGACTGCTGGCCAATATGCAGACGATCGACCGGCTGCGGACAGGGTCCGGTGCCAGGGTGCTGCTGGCGCTGAAATGCTTTGCCACCTGGTCGGCCTTTGACCTGATGCGCGATCATATGGACGGCACCACCTCGTCCTCGCTTTACGAACTGCGTCTGGGCCGGGAAAAGTTCGGCAAGGAAACCCACGCCTATTCCGTCGCCTGGGCGGATCACGAGATTGAAGAGGCGGTGGGCTATGCCGACAAGATCATCTTCAATTCGATCGGCCAGCTGGACCGGTTCGGCAACCGCTCGGCCCATATCCAGCGCGGCCTGCGGCTGAACCCGCGGTTCTCGACCAGCGGCTTCGACCTTGCCGACCCCGCCCGCCCCTTCAGCCGCCTCGGCGAATGGGATGCGGGCCGGATCGCGGCCGTGATCGACCGGGTCGACGGCTTCATGATCCACTACAACTGCGAAAATGCGGATTTCGACCTGTTCGACCGCCAGCTGTCCCGGATCGAACAGGAATTCGGCCCGCTTCTGGGCCAGGTCCGATGGGTCAGCCTCGGCGGCGGCATCCATTTCACCGGCCCGGGCTACCCGGTCGACCGGCTGGCCGCGCGGCTGAAATCCTTTGCGCAGCGCTTCGACATTCAGGTCTATCTGGAACCGGGCGAGGCCGCGATCACCAATTCGACCAGCCTCGAGGTGACGGTTCTCGACATTCTCGACAACGGCAAGGCGCTGGCCATCGTCGATGCCTCGATCGAGGCGCACATGCTGGACCTGCTGATCTACCGCCAGCCGGCACGGATCGCGCCGGACGAGGGGCCGCATGGCTATATGGTCTGCGGCAAAAGCTGTCTGGCCGGGGATATTTTCGGCGAGTTCCGCTTTCCGCAGCCGCTGGCCGTCGGCGACCGGATTTCGGTGCAGGACGCCGGCGGTTACACGATGGTCAAGAAAAACTGGTTCAACGGCGTGAACATGCCTTCGATCGCCATCCGCGATCCGGACGGGACGATCCGTCTGGTCCGCGCCTTTGGCTATGAAGATTACGCCGGCAGCCTGTCCTGAAGGGGGAATGCCCATGAAACGCAATGTGCTGATCATCGGCGCCGGTGGCGTCGCGCAGGTCGTGGCGCATAAATGCGCGCAGAACAACGACGTGCTCGGGGACCTGCATATCGCCAGCCGGACGTTGGCGAAATGTCAGGCGATCATCGCAGGCGTTCATCAGAAGGGCGCGATGAAGGCGCCGGGCCGGTTTGACGCCCACGCCGTCGACGCGATGGACAGCGCGGCCGTCGCGGCGCTGATCCGCCGGACGGGTGCGGGAATTGTCATCAACGTCGGCTCGTCCTTCGTCAACATGACGGTGCTGCAGGCCTGCATCGACACCGGGGCCGCCTATCTGGACACCGCCATCCACGAAGACCCGGACAAGGTCTGCGAGCCGCCGCCATGGTACGGCAACCACGAATGGCAGCGCCGGGCCGCCTGTGAAAAGGCCGGGGTGACGGCAATCCTCGGGGTCGGGTTCGATCCCGGCGTCGTCAATGCCTATGCGCGGCTGGCGGCCGACGCCTGCCTCGACCGGGTCGACAGTATCGACATCGTCGACATCAACGCCGGATCGCACGGCCGCTGGTTTTCCACCAACTTCGACCCCGAGATCAACTTCCGCGAATTCACCGGCACAGTCTATTCCTGGCAAAAGGGCCGCTGGCAGGAAAACCGCATGTTCGAGGTCGGCCAGAGCTTTGATCTGCCCGTCGTCGGCGTGCAGAAGGCCTATCTGACCGGCCATGACGAGGTTCACTCGCTGTCGGCGCGCTATCCGGGCGCGGATGTGCGGTTCTGGATGGGCTTCGGCGATCACTATATCAACGTCTTCACCGTGCTGAAGAACCTTGGCCTTCTGTCGGAAAAGCCGGTCAGAACCGCCGAAGGGCAAGAGGTTGTGCCGCTGAAACTGGTCAAGGCGGTTTTGCCCGACCCGGCCTCGCTTGCACCCGACTATGTCGGCAAGACCTGCATCGGCGACATCGTGAAGGGGGTCAAGGACGGCAAACCTGCCGAGGTCTTCATCTACAATGTCGCCGACCATGAGGAGGCCTATGCCGAGGTTGGCGCGCAGGGTATTTCCTATACGGCGGGCGTGCCGCCGGTCGCGGCGGCGCTGCTGATCGCCCGGGGCGACTGGGACACGGGCCGGATGGCCAATGTCGAGGATCTGGACCCGCGGCCCTTTCTTCAGCTTCTGAACGGCATGGGCCTGCCCAGCCGCATCCGCGACACCGCTGGCGACCGACCGCTGACGTTCGGTTGACCGGGCGATTGTTCGTCCCGCGCAGCCCGACGTCCGGGCAAGCCTGGCGCGGTCCCGGCCCCGTAGGGTGCGTGCTCGCCACGCACCGCCCCCCCGGAACCCAACGCCCCCGGGGGAGTCCCGGCACGTAGGGTGCGTGCTCGCACGCACCGCCCCGGCGGCCCGATTTTATACAGGTTGAGGCAGTCTCCGAGCCCCGGCATGACCGGGGCGTCGGCCGGGGTCGCAGGATCGGTGCGGTCGGCACCGCATCCGCGCGGCCTGCTGCCAGACCGCCCCGCGCGTCAGATCCAGCCGAGCCGCGCGGCGCCGGTGAAGATCGCGATCAGAACCGGCTGATGGATCAGATAGACGGCAAGGCTGTGGCGCCCCGGCAGCGACAAGGCCCGCACCAGACGCCCGGGGCGCTCGCCGCCGTCAGACCCGTTCCAAGCCCCGGCGCGCCCGGCCAGCCGCGCCAGCCCGACTCCGGCCAGCAACGGGGCAAGCCACGGGAATGTCGGGACAAAATCGACAGCATAGACCGGTATCCCGGTCAGCCCGGTCCAGATCAGCCACTGGTGCTGCAGGGGCGCCGCACCGGGGTGAAGGCTGGCCCAGACCACCGCCGCCGCCGCCAGCAGCGTCAGCGTCCCGGGCAGGCGCAGAAAGGCCAGCCCGATCAGGCTGGACAGGGCCACCGAATGCAGGATGCCGAAAAACACGAAATAGGGTCCGAACGCAAACCATGTCCCAAGGCTGACCAGCCCGGCCGCCGCCGCAATCTGCGCCAGCCGTCGCAGAAACGGCCGCCAGCGGATGCCCTGCCCATGCGCCAGCCACAGGCTGAGCCCCGCCAGAAACAGAAGGGTTCCGGCAATGCTGCGGGCGAAATAAAACCAGAACCCGCCGGCCATCGTGCCGGGTGCGATCCGCCCCAGCGCCTCCAGGTCATAGCCGCTGTGGTAGATCGCCATGGCGATCAGGGCAAAGGTGCGCGCGATGTCCAGCGCCGGGATGCGGCGGCGCGGCCCTGGGGGTGGGGTCATGACGGGTCCGACAGGCTCCGCTGCCGCCGCGCACTCAGCGCCTCGATCGCGTCGGCCAGATGCCGTTCGCCGATCGCCCGGTCACCCTCGGCCAGTCGGATCAGATGCGCCTCGTGCAGGACATCGGCATGGGTTGCACCCTGCGGCGGCTCGAACTTGTAGGTCGCAAGTTCGATCAGAAACCCCATCGGATCGTGGAAATAGACCGAATCCATGAACCCCCGGTCCCGCAGGCCGGTGTTCCATATCCCCCGCTCGGCCAGCCGCTCGCCCACCTGCGCGAAGGTCACGCGCGACACGGCAAAGGCCAGATGATGGACATCGCCCACCCGCGCCGTCTTGCGCGCCGGATCGGCCTTGCGCCCCTCGTTGGTGAACACCGTGATCAGCCGCCCGTCGCCGGGATCAAAGTAAAGATGCCCCTCGTTCGGGTCATCAAGGTTCGGCTGATCGAACAGAAAGGGCATGCCCAGAAGCCCCTCCCAGAAGTCGATCGAGGTCTGACGGTCGGCCCCCATCAGGGTGATGTGATGAACGCCCTGCACCTGAAGCTTCCGCATGATCCCCCCTGACGCCGGGTCCAGAGCTGGCATGGTGACCCCGGATGGATTCGAACCATCGACCTGCCGCTTAGGAGGCGGCCGCTCTATCCCCTGAGCTACGGGGCCGCAAAGGCCGCCCTCCTTGTCGCGTCAAATGTCGGGTGATGCAAGCCGGTGGTTTCAGCTTGCTTGCGGGCGGGCATTGCTTTTTAGCTGGTGGCAGCGGGTGCGGAGAGCAAAGGCTGGGAAAATGGCTGCGAACGGCGTCAAACGGACCCTGACCCTGCGCGACGTTTCCGAGGCGTCGGGCGTGTCGGAGATGACGGTCAGCCGGGTGTTGCGCAACCGCGGCGATGTCAGCGAGGTGACGCGGAACCGGGTGCTCGAGGCCGCGCGGCGGCTGGGCTATGTGCCGAACAAGATCGCCGGGGCGCTGGCGTCGCAACGGGTCAATCTGGTGGCGGTGATCGTGCCGTCGCTGTCGAACCTGGTCTTCCCCGAGGTGCTGAGCGGCATTTCCGAAGAGCTTGAGGATACCGGTCTGCAGCCGGTCTTCGGCGTCACCAACTATTCGGCCGAACGCGAAGAGGCGGTCCTCTACGAGATGCTGTCATGGCGGCCGTCGGGGGTGATCGTGGCGGGGCTGGAACATACGCCGACGGCGCGGGCGATGCTGGAAAACGCCGGCATCCCGATTGTCGAGATCATGGATGTCGACGGCGAGGCGATCGACAGTGTCGTCGGCATTTCGCACCGGCGGGCGGGGATGGAAATGGCGCGGACCATTGTCAAGGCCGGTTACCGGCGGATCGGCTTTCTGGGGACGAAGATGCCCCATGACCACCGGGCCCGCAAGCGGCTGGAAGGGTTCGAGGCCGGGCTGCAAGAGGCCGGGATCACGCTCGCCGACAGCGAGTTCTATTCCGGCGGTTCGGCGCTGCTGAAGGGCCGCGAGATGACCGAGGCCATTCTCAGCCGCTCGCCTGACCTCGATTTTCTCTATTATTCCAACGACATGATCGGGGCGGGCGGGCTTTTGTACTGCCTCGCCAAGGGGATCGACGTGCCCGGCAGGCTGGGTCTGGCCGGGTTCAACGGCGTGGATCTTCTGGACGGGTTGCCGCGCCGTCTGGCGACGATGGACGCCTGCCGCCACGAGATCGGTCGCCGCGCGGCCGAGATCATCGCCGGGCACAGCCGGTCCGAAATGGCCGGTGGCGCGCGGATCGAGCTGTCGCCAACCCTGCAGCCGGGCGACACGATCCGGGTCGTGTGACGCCGCCTTAACCGGCGGCGGCCAGACGCCGCAGGATATAGATGTCCATGATCCAGCCGTGCGCCGCCCGGGCGCGGGCGCGGGTTTCGATGATCGTCGGGCCGACCTCGGCCAGCGGGCCGGACAGGGCGATCTCTTCCTTCATCCCGACATAGGCGCCCCACCAGATGGCGACCCCCGCCGGGTCGATCGCCTGAAACGAACATTCGCCGTCCAGAAGGATGGCCAGCGTGTCGACACCGGCCGGCCAGCCCTGGTCGCGCAGCTGGCGGCCGGTGGTGACGGTAAAGGGCGCGCCGATGTCGTTGACCGGGATGGCATGGGCCGCCGTCAACGCCTGAAGCGAGGTGATGCCGGGGATGACGCGGATGGTCAGCGGCAGGTCGCGGGCGACGCGGTCAGCGATCCGCAGGGTGCTGTCGTACAGCGACGGGTCACCCCAGACCAGCAGGGCGACACGGCCCGACCGGCCCTGTTCGGCCAGAATAGTGTCTTTCCAGGCCCGTGCGATGGCGTCATGCCAATCGTCGACCCCGGCGCGGTAGTCGGGGTTGGCCGCATCACGAACCGGCAGGTCAAAGCCGACGATCCGGGTTGCGGGGTTGGTGACGACCTCTTCGCAGATCGCGCGGCGCAGCCCGGCCAGATCGGCCTTGCCCTCGCCCTTGTGCGGAATGATCACCAGATCGGCGCTGTTCAGCGTCCGGATCGCCTGCAGGGTCAGATGTTCGGGGTTGCCGGTGCCGATGCCGACCAGAAAAAGCTCGATCATCATCCGCCTTTCAAAGCCGGTTCTGCGAACGGCCCCGCACATGCCGATGCGCGGGGCCGGGTCTTCATCGCGCCGTCAGTCCGCGTCGGCAGACCAGAGCCGGGCCAGCACGGCGCCCAGCACAAGCCAGGCCACCAGCCCCACCGCCAGACTGCGTGCCGCGAAGGCCGAGGCAAGTTCCGGCGGCGCGATCCCGTGGAACGCCTCGGGCACCGGCGCGCCGATCAGATGCGGCACGGCCAGAAGCCCGAGGCCCGCGATGCGCAGCGCCGCAGGCTGGCCAAAGGCCAGAAGGCCCAGGCCCGCCGCCGTCGCGGCGGCCGTGCCCACCCACCAGGTCTGGCGTTCCGCCAGGTCCGCCGCCACCGTGCCGGGCAGTTCCGGCGCCAGTCCAAGCGCGGGCGCCAGTTGCAGGCAGGCAAAGCCCGCCAGCCCCCAAAGCAGCCCGGCCTTGACGTCAGGCCGGTGGCCCGCCGTCCCGGCGGCGGCAAAGCCCGCGACCATGATCAGTCCGCAGCCCGCATAAAGCAGGACCGAAAAGATCGCCGTCAGCCCATAGCGCTGCGCCGGCGGTCTGTCTTCGGCCATGGCGGCGTGATCGTGATCATGGCCATCCGCCTCGGTTGTGGCCTCTGTCGCGACTTCCGCTTCGGCCGTGGCAGTCGCCGCTTCCTCATGGTGATGATCGGCAAGGCCCGCGAAATGCACGCGGGCACCGGTTTCATACTCTTCGGCCAGAAGGATCAGCTTCTCGACGAAAAGGAATTGCAGCAGGGCCGCGATCAGCCCCGCTGCAAGGCCAGCGAACAGCGCGCTGGGCAGCATACGTTGGATCATGGGTTCAGGCCCGAAGGCCCCGCCTCAGTGGCAGGGAAAGCCGGTCGTGTGACGCACGTCATGCGCCGCGTCATGCAGGGTCGAGGCATTGGCCAGCCCCGACAGGAACACCAGCGTGGCGCCGGTCAGCGCAACAAAAACAATCGACATCAGGCCCGAGGCGGATTTGGCGGCGCTGTTGGTCTTCGCGTTCATGTACTTCTCCATTGTGCCGTCACACCCGACGGCGTTCGCGTTGCCTTCATGCACGGCCGGTCTCCTGACTCGCGGGTCAAAGCCTGCTTTCCGCCTTCCCGGCGGTTGACCCGCCAGTGGCAAATGGAAAGCCGCTCGCCGCATACAGTCGCGGGGGCGGTTGAGGCATCGGGCGCCGCCTTTGGTCCGCCCTACCCCATTCCCGTTTCAGTCCCTGATGCTTTGCACCATCAGGACACCGTGCCCTTCCATCTGGGCGAAAGGCCGGGGCGCGGTCAAGGCCGAAAGCGTCATCGGCGGGTGCTCTGCCGACATGGGCGCCGAAACCTAGCCCGGAATGCGGGCGATGGCCTTGGCCCTGAGGCTGCCAAGCGGCCGGGCGTCGGCCAGATTGCCGTCGGGCGCCGCAAGGTAAAGGCGCGCGAATGTCAGGATGTCGGGCAGATCATCCCCGGTGATCTCGCCGAACAGATAGGCGGTCTTTCCCGCGGCCCGGAAGGCCAGGGTCGATGGCCGGGTGCAGCCAGACATGCAGTCGGCCTCGCGCACCGCTATCGCCAGTCCCGCCGCATCAAAGGCTGCCGCCAGCCGCGCCGCCAGCCCCGCCCGCCCGGCGGGGCACGAGGTGCAGACCGTCGCCGTCGCCCCGGTCATTCCGCCAACGGACCCAGAAGGATCAGCGCCGGACCATCGGCCGCCTCTTCGGCGATCAGCCTCTCCATCGTCGCCAGCGTGCCACGCACGATCTTCTGGGCCGGCGTAGACACGCTTTCGGCCAGGATTGCCGGCGTGTCGGGCGACAGGCCCGCGCCGGTCAGCCGCCGCGTCAGCTCGCCAAAGGTGCGCTTGCCCATGAAGATCACCGTCGTCGCCGTCGGATCGGCAAGGGCGGCCAGGTTCAGGTCGCCCGGCAGGCTGCCGGTCACGTCATGGCCGGTGACGAACTGCACCCGCCGCGCCGTCAGCCGCCGGGTCAGGGGAATGCCGACCGCCGCCGCCGCCGCCATGGCCGAGGTGACGCCCGGAATGATCTCATAGCCAAGGCCCGCCTCGCGCAGCGCGGTGATCTCTTCCTCCAGCCGCCCGAACATCCCGGAATCGCCGGATTTCAACCGCACGACCCGGACGCCTGATCGGGCATAGTCGACCAGCAGGCGGCTGACGTGATCCTGTTTGGGCGAAGGCCGGCCTGCGCGCTTGCCGACCGCCACCAGATCGGCGCCGGGCCGCGCCAGCGCCAGGATCGGGCCCGACGACAGATCGTCAAACAGCACCGCATCCGCCTGCTCAAGCCGCTTCACCGCCCGGACGGTCAGCAGTTCGGGATCACCCGGGCCGGACGAGACGAAACTTACAAAACCGCTCATGCCGCCTCCGCGATCAGGTGAAAGAATGTGCCGGTCGCCAGCCCCCGCCGCGACCCGGTCTCGGCAACCGGATCGCCGTTCGCGTCGGTGACATGGGCCAGCGCCATATCCGGTTGGTCAAGGATTGTCGAATAATGGAACTCATGCCCCCTGAGGCGCGCCCCCGCCGCATGGCCCGGCACCGGCGCCAGCAGCCCGGCCAGCCGGTAGCCCAGATGCATGCGCCGCGCCGCGAAACTGGTGACCAGACCCAGAAGCCCGGCCATCTCGTGGCGCAGGCCGTCCTTGTCGACCAGCGCCGCGCCCATCGCCATATAGCCCCCGCATTCGCCATGCACGGCCCGCGTCGCGGCAAAAGCCCGCAGCCCGGCGCGGAACCGGCCGGCGGCGGCCAGCTGGCCACCGTAAAGCTCCGGATACCCCCCCGGCAACCAGCAGCAGTCGGCCGTGGGGTCGGGCGCCTGATCGGCCAGCGGCGAAAAGGGCATGACCTCGGCCCCGGCCCGCCGCCAGCCGTCCAGAAGATGCGGATAGACAAAGGAAAAGGCCGGATCGCGCGCCAGTGCGATCCGCTGGCCCGGCGGCCGGACCGGTTGCGGCGGCCCCGACAGCCGGGTCGCCGCCGCGGCGCCCACCAGCGCGTCAAGGTCAAGGTTGTCGGCAATGAACCGCCCGGCCTCGGCGATGATCCGGTCAAGGTCCGGCGTCTCCTCGGCCTGCACCAGCCCCAGATGCCGCTCGGGCATCTCGATCGAGGGCCGCCTCGGCAGCGCCCCAAGAACCGGCAGCCCGGCCTCGGCCATGCCCGCCCGCACCAAAGCCTCGTGCCGGGCCGAGGCGACGCGGTTCAGCACCACACCCGCCACGACAACGCCGGGCCGGAACCCGGCCAGCCCCCGCGCCACCGCCGCCGCGGTCTGCGCCTGACCCGAGACATCCAGCACCAGAACCACCGGCCAACCGGTCAGGGCAGCCAGATCGGCACTCGCCCCGCATCCCGCCGCCCCCGGCTGCGCAACCCCGTCGAACAGCCCCATCGACCCTTCGGCCAATATCAGGTCGGCGCCCGCCCCGCCGCCGCCGATCAGCCCGCCGATCCGCGCCTGCCCCATCGCCCAGCTGTCAAGGTTCACCGACGCCCGCCCCGAGGCCGCCCGGTGAAAGGCCGGATCAATATAGTCCGGCCCGCTCTTGAACGGCTGCACCACCAGCCCGCGCGCCCTCAGCGCCGCCAGCAGCCCCAGCATCAGCGTCGTCTTGCCCGTCCCCGAAGCCGGCGCAGAAATGATCAGCCCATTCGGCAACATGCCCCGACCCCCTTCTTCTCTTCCCAAATATCCCGGGTGGGTCCGGGAGGGCAGAGCCCTCCCGGCGGGTCGGCCCGCCGCAAGGCGGGACGACATGTGCCGGCCCCGCTCACGCCGTCTCCGGAAAGCGCGGATCCGTCCCGACCGGCCGGTAGCGCCGGTCATAATCGCCCGCATAGAGCCTGCTTTCCTCGAACACCTCGGCCCCGAGCGATCGGCCGACAAAGATCAGCGCCGTCCGCTCCATCTCCTGCCCGACGGCGGTGGCAAGCGTGCCAAGGGTCGCGCGGATCAGGCGCTGGTCGGGCCAGCTCGCCCGCCAGATCACCGCGACCGGGCAGTCGGCGCCATAATGCGGCGTCAGATCGGCCACCAGCTGATCCAGCACATGAACCGACAGATGGATGGCCAGAACCGCGCCGGTCCGCGCGAAGTTCGCCAGCGCCTCGCCCTCGGGCATGGCGCTGGCGCGGCCCGAGGTGCGGGTCAGCACCACCGACTGCACCACGCCCGGCAGCGTCAGCTCGGCCCCGAGTGCGGCCGCGGCGGCGGCAAAGGACGGGACGCCCGGCGTCACGTCATAGGGAATGTCCAGCGCCCGCAAGCGGCGCAGCTGTTCCCCCATCGCCGACCAGATCGACAGATCGCCCGAATGCAGCCGCGCCACATCCTGACCCGCCGCATGGGCCGCCGCGATCTCGGCGATGATCTCGTCCAGCGACAGGGGGGCCGTATTGACGATCCTCGCCCCGGGCGGGCAATGGGCCAGGATCGCCTCGGGCACCAGCGAGCCTGCGTAAAGGCAGACCGGGCAGCGGGCGATCAGGTCGCGGGCGCGCAGGGTGATCAGGTCCGGGGCACCCGGGCCCGCGCCGATGAAATGAACGGTCACGTCCTTGTCCTTTCCGCAATCGCGGCGGTCGCCAGACCATCCGCCGAAACCACCCTCGGGCCCGAAAGCCGCGCCCCCGGGCCCGCCGCCGCCAGCGCCGCCGCCTCGGCAACCGACCCGGTGCCGAAACGCGCCGCAACCCGGGCCGAACGGGTCAGCGTCGCCTCGGCCGCCAGCGCCGCCGGGCCGACCGCGATCAGCGGCAGGCCCAGCCCGCGCGCCAGATCGCAGATCGCCGCCGCCCCGGCCTTGTCCGCCGCCGTCGCCAGCGCATCGACCGGCCCGCCGGCCGCCGCCAGCGCATCCGCCAGCGAGGCCGCCGTGGCGCGGCTGCGAAATCCAAGGCCTGCGACCCTCATCGCGTCACGCTCCACTGCACCACGGGCCGAGCAGGGGACCAGCCGTGCATCCGGCCAAGCGGCGTCGCTTCGGCAATGTCAAGGCGCAACAGCCTGCCGCCGTGGCGCTGGCAGGCCCCGGCGAGCGCCATTTCCGTCTCGATCGTCACGGCATTGACGACCAGCCGCGCACCGGGCGGCAGCAGGGCGAAAACCGTCTCTATTCCGGCCGGATCCGCTCCGCCGCCGATGAAAACCGCGTCCGGCGGCGGCAGATGCGGCAGGTGGCCGCCCCAGTCGCCCTCGGCCAGCGTCAGGCGCCGCGCCAGTCCGAACTTCCCGGCGTTGGCGCGGATGTTGGCGGCGCGGTCGGCGCGCGCCTCGACCGCATGGGCGCGGCAGCCTGGTGCGGCAAGGCACCATTCGACCGAAACCGAGCCCGAGCCCGCGCCCAGATCCCACAGAACCTCGCCGGCGCGCGGCGCAAGGGCCGCCAGGGTCAATGCCCGGACCGGCGCCTTGGTCATCACCCCGTCCGAGGCGAAAAGCCCGTCCGGCAGTCCGGCGCTGCGGGGCAGGCCCTTCGCCCCCCTGACCGCCAGCGCCAGTGCCACCGGATGGCCGACATCGGCCAGATCAAACCCCGCCGCCGTCGTCTGCCGCCGCCGTTCATGCGGGCCGCCAAGCCGTTCCATGACCGTCAGGTCCGAGGCCCCGAACCCTTGCGCCGCCAGCCACGCGGCCATGGCCGCAACCGCCGCGCCATCGCGCATCAGGCAGATCAGCCGTGCGCCGTCGGTCAGAACCGGCAGGACGGTCTCGAACGGCGCGGCATGAAGGCCAAAGCAGAGAAGATCCTCGATCCGCCAGCCCATCCGCGCGGCGGCATGGGAAAAACTCGACGGCGCCGGATGGCAGGTCCAGTCGCCCGGGGCCAGCGCCTGCGCCAGACTGCCGCCCGCCCCGAACCAGAACGGATCGCCCGAGGCGAGAACGACGACATTTCGACCCTTTTCGGCCAGAACAGGGTCTATTCCGAACGGCACCGGCCAGTTGCAGCCCCGGTCCCCGGCGCCTGTCAGTGCCAGATGGCGCGGGCCGCCGAAAATCACCTCGGCCGCCGCCAGCGCGGCACGGCTTGCATCCGACAGGCCTGCCGGTCCATCTTCGCCAAGGCCCACGATCGTCAACCAGGGTTCAGCCATGATCCGCGTCCTTGTTCTGGGCGGCACCAGCGAAGCCTCTGCCCTTGCCCGCGCGCTGGCAAGTGTGCGGGTGAACGCCGTCTTTTCCTATGCCGGCCGTACCGAAAGCCCGGTCGCCCAGCCCTTGCCGACCCGCGTCGGCGGCTTTGGCGGGGTCGAGGGGCTGGCGCGCTATCTGGCCGGCGAACGCATCACCCATCTGGTCGATGCGACCCATCCCTTCGCCGCCGGGATCAGCCGCAATGCCATCGCGGCGGCGGCCATGGCGGGCCTGCCCCTGATCGGGCTTGAGCGTCCGGCCTGGGTCGCAGGGCCGGGCGACGACTGGCGCGCCGTGCCCGATGTCGACGCCGCCGTTGCGGCCCTGCCCGAGACGCCCGCGCGGGTGTTTCTGGCGATCGGCAAGCAGACGCTTGCACCCTTCGCCGCCCGGCCCGAGCACCATTACCTGCTGCGGCTGGTCGATGCGCCGTCCGGGCCTTTGCCCCTGCGCGATGCGGCCGTCGTCATCGCGCGCGGCCCCTTTGCCGAGGCCGACGATCTTGCGCTGATCGACGGCCACCGGATCAGCCATATCGTCGCCAAGAACGCCGGTGGCAGCGGCGCCGAGGCCAAGCTGGCGGCGGCGCGGAACCGCAGGATACCGGTCATACTGATCGACCGACCGGTCCTGCCGCCACGCCATCTGGCCCGGACAGTGGCCGAGGTCATGGCCTGGCTCGGCGTTTGACGCCACCCTCATCCCGCGTGCCTCGGCGTGTAAATGAACCGCCCGACGCGGCGTGTGTCGCGGTTGCCGACGATCACCATGGTGCGCATGTCGGCCATGTCCGGGGTCGCGGCGCCAAGGGTCACGGTCAGCAGCCGTTCGTCGGGCGTCGTCACGGCGCGGGCAAAGGAAATCAGTGTTTCGCTTCCGCATTCCTCGCGCAGAATCTCCAGCACCCGGGCGAAGTGATGGGGGCGCGAGGCGGAACGGGGGTTGTAGAAGGCCATGGCAAAGCCCGCCTGACCGGCCAGACGCAGGCGCCGTTCGATCAGGTCCCAGGGCTTCAGATTGTCGCTGAGGTTGATGGCGCAGAAATCATGGCCGAGCGGCGCCCCCAGCCGCGCGGCGGCGGCAAGCATGGCTGTGATGCCCGGCAGGATGCGGATGTCGCAAAGATCGGGGTCGGGCCGGGCCTCGAGCGCCTCGAACAGGGCGGCGGCCATTGCAAAAACCCCGGGGTCGCCCGACGAGACGATGACCACCCTGTGCCCCGCCCCGGCCAGGTCGAGCGCGTGGTTCGCGCGGTCAAGCTCGACCCGGTTGTCGGTCGGGTGCAGCGTCAGCCCGGCGCGCGGGGCGATGCGGGCGACATAGGGGATATAGCCGATCACATCGGTCGCCTCGGCCAGGGCGGCGCGCACCTCGGCGGTGACCAGAGCCTCGTCCCCGGGGCCAAGGCCCGCAACCGCGATCCAGCCGGTCATGGCCGGCGCCCCTGGCCGTGGATGACGGCGATCGAGAAATAGGGCGCCTCGGTCACGTCGGACAGGCGGGCGACGCGCTGGTCGGGCATGGTGCCGCGTTCGATCAGCCAGGCGCGGTCCAGCTTGCCCGCCGCCGTCAGGGCGCGGCGCAGCTTTTCCAGGTTGCGGCCGATCTTCATCACCACCAGCGCATCGGTTTCTGCCGCACGGCGGGTCAGTTCGGCCTCGGGCAGGGTGGCCATGGCGATGGTCAGCACATCGTCGCCCCAGGTGATCGGAGCACCGGTGGCGGTCCAGCAGCCGGACATGCCGGTGATGCCCGGAACCACCTCGACCTCGGCCCGGCCCTGCAGGCGGGTATGAAGATGCATGAACGAGCCGTAGAAGAACGGATCGCCCTCGCACAGGACCAGAACAGTGTCTGTTTCAGCCAGATCGGCAAGTTTTTCCGCCCAGCCATCGTAGAAGGCCGCAAGCTGGCGGTTGTATTCCGGGTCGGAAAACGGGATTTCGGTCGTCAGCGGATAGTCCATCGGATATTCGGTCACGCCGGGGGGCAGCATGTCGCCGACGATGCGGCGGGCCTGTCCGGGGGCGCCGGCCTTGCGGAAATAGGCGACGTGCCGCGCGGTGCGGATCAGCCGGTCGGACCGCACGCTCATCAGATCGGGGTCGCCGGGGCCGAGACCGACGCAGATGACCTTGCCCATCCTCATTCCTTCCGGCTGGCCAGCGCGTTGACGGCCGCCACGGTGATGGCCGACCCGCCAAGCCGCCCTTCGACGATCACCGACGGCACCGGCAGCACCTGCATCAGCGCCGCTTTCGATTCTGCCGCGCCGATGAAACCGACCGGGCAGCCGATGATCGCGGCGGGGCGCGGGCAGGCGGGGTCTTCCAGCATGTTCAGCAGGTGGAAAAGTGCCGTGGGCGCATTGCCGATGGCGACGATGGCGCCGGCCAGGTGCGGGCGCCAGAGTTCCAGCGCTGCGGCCGAACGGGTGTTGGCCATGTCGCGCGCCATGTCGGGCACGCGCGGGTCCTGCAAGGTGCAGATCACCTGATTGTCGCGCGGCAGGCGGGGGCGGGTGATGCCTTCGCTGACCATGCGTGCGTCGCAAAGGATCGGGGCGCCGGCCTCGAGTGCGGCGCGGGCGGCGATGGCCATGCCTGGGGAAAAGCGGACGTGATCTTCAAGCCCGACCATGCCGGCTGCGTGGATCATGCGGACGACGACGATCTCTTCCTCGGGGGTGAAACGGGCAAGGTTCGCCTCGCGCCGGATGGTGGCGAAACTGTCGCGGTAGATCGCGGCGCCGTCGGTCTGGTAGCTATGGGGCATTGAAGAACTCGGTCAGGAACGGGGGGGCCAGATCGGTGGCGGTCAGGCCGGTGTGGCGGGGCGGGTCGGCGGGGCGGCCGTCCGCGATCAGGTCATAGCGACCCTCCGGGCGGGCGGTCAGGGTCAGGGGCGTGGCGCCGGGATGGGCGCAGCCCTTGGCGCATCCGGAAAGATGCAGGGTGCGGCCCGGCGGGATGTGCGGCGCAAGCGCGCGGGCCAGCTGGCGCGTGTCGCCCTGCGCCTGCGGGCAGGCCGGGGCGCCGGTGCAGGCGATCACGCGCAGGCGCGGGTCTTCGGCGCGGGTGATCAGGGCGGGGTGATCGGGCAGTCTGCCAGTGCCTTCGATCAGGATCATCCGCCATGGCGTCAGGCGCAGCGGGCCGGTTTCGGCCAGAAGAGACAGGGTTTTGGCCTGCATCTGACCGAATTCCAGCCCGACGAGAACCCCGCCCGGAAGAGGCCCCGGCGCGGGGGCCGGGGCCGCGCCCGGCTGGGCGGTGAGGGCGGTGAAACTGTCGGGCAGACGGGCGCCCCGGGCCAGATGGGCGGCCATCCGGCCACGGCCCGAGGGCGCGCCGCCGCTGGCAAGGAACCAGCGGGCGAGGTCGAGGGCGAGGCCGGCGGCAGTCGCGGGCGTGGCGGCCGCGCCGCGCGGGGCGCCGTCGGCGCGGACGATCAGGCCACCGCCCTTGGCGCGTTCGATGCGGATGTCGGCGGACGAGGCGCCAAGGACCGGCCCGGGCCCGCAATCGACGGCATAGCCGAACTTGCCGGGCGTCGCGGGCGCGCCGGGTGCCGTCAGCGCCTGCGACAGGCGCAAGGCAAGGTCCAGCGTGCCGTCGCCCGCCGCCCAGAAGGGGGTGACGAGGATGTTGCGGCGGGCTTCGGCCTCGGTCGAGGGGTCGATCAGGCCCAGGGCGCGCAGTCCCTCGATCAGCGGACCGTGGGCCGGTTCGGCGACGCCGCGGATTTGGAGGTTCGCGCGTGACGAAAGGTCGATCACACCATTGCCGAACCGGCGGGCAAGGTCGGCGATGCCCTGCGCCTCAGGCCCGGTCAGCCGTCCGCCGCGCGGCCGGACGCGGACAACCAGCCCGTCCCCCGACAGCATCGGCCGCAGCGCGCCGGGGCACCAGCCCTTGATTTCAGGTGCAACAGAGCCGCTTTTCACGCCCCGTCCCCCGCCAGTGCCGCCGCGATGGAATTGCGGCGGGTGATCCAGAGGCCGGCAGCGCGAAGGGCGGCAAACCGGTCGCGCAGGGCCTGAAGCGCGTCGGGATTCTCACGTTCCATGAAGGCCACCAGATCGTCGCGGCCAAGCGTTGCCTGATGATAGAGGTCGAAAAGATGCGCGGGCACGGCGCGGGCCAGATGGGCAAAGGCTGCCATATGGTCAAGCGTCGCCGCGATCTCGGCCGCGCCGCGAAAGCCGTGGTTCATCATCCCGTCGGCCCAGCGGGGATCGGCAGCGCGGGCGCGGACCACGCGGGCAATCTCTTCGGGCAGGGTGCGGGCGCGGGGGCGGTCGGTCTGGGTCGCGTCAAGGTGATAAAGCGGCTTGGGCGCCGCCCCGAGCCGCGCGACGGCGGCCGCAAAGCCGCCTTCATGCGCGGCATAGTCCGAGGCCATCAGAAGATCGGTCTCGGTCAGGTCCTGCAGATGGACGAACCCGTCGGCGCCGCGCAC
Organism: uncultured Frigidibacter sp.; assembly: GCA_964582215.1. Classification (GTDB taxonomy): domain Bacteria; phylum Pseudomonadota; class Alphaproteobacteria; order Rhodobacterales; family Rhodobacteraceae; genus TMP-24. Next base: position 12,386 of record CAZORV010000008.1, on the reverse strand, counting down.
CCGATCCTCGAGCCCGCCGCGATCCGGGGCCGACCGGCCCTGCGCGTCGATCGCCCAGTCCGACGCCGCAAGCCATGCCTCGCCCGCCGCACCCGGACCCTCGGCGTAATTGTCGAGTGCCGCGCCCATGCCAAGGCCGTAAAGGCCGGGGCGGGGGCCGAAGACGCGGGGGGCGGGGGTCTGGTAAGGGTTGTCGGCCGGGTCTTCTCCGCGCTGGGCCAGCGCGGCCGAGGCCGCCTCGAACAATTGTGCGAGGCCGGGAAAGACGTCGCGGAACAGGCCCGAGACCCGCAGGGTCACGTCGATGCGCGGGCGGCCGAGAAGGGCGAGGGGCAGGATATCGAACCCCGAGACGCGGTCGGATCCCGGGTCCCAGCGCGGCGAGAGGCCCGCAAGATGCAGGGCCATGGCAAACTCCTCGCCCGCCGTGCGCATGGTCGCCGAGCCCCAGAGGTCGATCACCAGAGAACGCGGCCAGTCGCCGTGGTCCTGCAGGTGCTTGCGCAAAAGCTCCTCGGCCAGCTTGACGCCCTGGACATGGGCGGCGCGCGACGGGACGGCGCGCGGGTCGGTGGTGAAAAGGTTGCGGCCCGTCGGCATCACATCCGACCGGCCGCGCCAGGGCGAGCCTGAGGGGCCGGCAGCGACGCGCCGTCCGGCAAGGGCGCCGAGAAGGCCCGCGCGTTCCTCGGCGCCGCAGGCGCCGGTGCCGAAGACATGCAGCCCCTCGCCGAACTGGCTTTCCTTGATGTCGCAGACGAAGCGGTCGATGCGGGTGATCGCCTCGGCGGGCGCGGCGTCGGCGGGCAGGCCAAGGTCGGCCTCGACGCCGGCGCCCTGCGCCTCGGCGCGGATGGCGGCGATCAGCCGGTCGCGGCGGGCGGGGTCGAGCCCGTCGGCGGTGGAATATTCGTCCAGCAGCCGCTCCAGGCGCATCAGCCCTTCGGGGATGGCGCTGGCGGTCAGCGGCGGCGGCAGATGGCCCAGCGTCACGGCGCCGATCCGGCGCTTGGCCTGCGCGGCCTCGCCGGGGTCGTTGACGATGAAGGGGTAGATGACCGGCAGGTCGCCGATCAGCGCCTCGGGCCAGCAATCGGACGAGAGGGCGACCGACTTGCCCGGCAGCCATTCCAGCGTGCCATGGGCGCCGATATGCACCAGCGCCGTCAGTCCCTGCGCCCGAAGCCAAAGGTAAAAGGCGACGTAGGCATGGCGCGGGGTGCGGGCGAGGTCGTGATAGTCGCCGTCGCGCGCCGACACCTCGCCGCGTTCGGGCTGCAGGGCGATCAGGCTTTCGCCGGACCAGAGGGCGGCAAAGTGAAAGGCGCCCTGGCTGACGGCAGGGTCGGCCTCGGGCGCGCCCCAGGCGGCGGCCAGATCGGACTGAAGGGCGGCGGGCAGGGTCGAAAGCCTGTCTTCATAGGCCGAAACCGGCCATTCCACCCGCGCCGTTTGCAGGGTCTGGCCCAGGGACGGAAGAGAGGCTTCCCCTCTCCGTTCACGGAGAGGGGAGAGGTGAGAGGCGGCCTCCGCAAGCAGGTCGCGGATCATTTCGGCCGAGGCCAGCGCGTCGAGGCCGACGGCATGGGCCAGCTGGTGGGCCTTGCCGGGGTAGGTCGAGAGGACCAGCGCGACCCGCCGGCGGGCGGGGTCGGCCTTGGCCAGCCGATGCCAGCCCGCCACCCGGTCGGCGACGGCGGCAACGCGGGTCGCGTCGGCGCGGTGGGCAAAGCGGGAATATTGCAGGTCAGGGTCGCGGCGCGTCGGCTGTTTGAAGCTGATCACACCGGCAAAGATCCGGCCGTCAACCTCGGGCAGGACGACATGCATGGCAAGGTCGGCGGGCGACAGGCCACGGGCCGAGGCGGCCCAGTCCTTGCGTTGCGCGGTTGAAAGCGCGACCTGAAAGACCGGGCAGCCGGGTGTATCGAGCGGCGAGGGGGCGCCGTCGGTGCCGCGCGCGGAAAAAGCCGTGGCGTTGACGATGGCTGCCGGGCCGAGGCGGGCGAGTTCGGCAGAGAGCCAGCTGGCGGCGACCGGGTCCTTGAGGCTGGTGGCAAAGACGCCCACCGCGTCAAAGCCGCGGGCGGTCAGGGCACTGATCAGGGCGTCGACCGGGTCGGTGTCGGCCGAGGTCAGGTAGGACCGGTAAAAGCTGACGATGACAAGCGGGCGAGAGGTGTCCGGTGGAGGTCCCGGATCAGGTCCGGGACCTCTTGGTGGCGGAACGGTGCCGGTGCCGGGCTGGTAAAAGCCGAAGTCGGGGACGGTCTTGTCGCCGCTGACCGGCCCGACATAAAGGCCCGCGGCCAGCGCCAGTTGCTGCAACGCCGCCTGGGCGGCCACTGCCCCGCCCGCGTCGCAAAGCTGTTGCAGGCGCCTGAGCGTCGAGACAGGCAGGGTCGACAGCTGGTCAAGCCGCGCATCCTCGCGCCCGTCGGCCGGCAGGACGGCAAGGGCCATGCCCCGGCGGCGGGCCAGATCCTGCAGCTGCGCAAGGCCATAGGGCCAGTAGCTTTCGCCGCCGATCAGCCGGACGAGGATGCCTTTGGCGCCCGACAGGGTCCGGTCGCAGTAGGTGTCGACAGACAGCGGATGTTTCAGGGCGACAAGATTGGCCAGCCGCAGGGTCGGCAAGGCCCCCGCCGCCCGGTGCCAGCCCGCCGCGAAGGCGCCAAGGTCGCTGTCGGAAAAGGACAGCACCACCAGATCGGCCGGGCTTTGCCCCGGATCGAACGGCGCGTCCGTTTCCTCGAGCCCGTGGCTTTCGCGGAAGACGACATGCATGGCGCGGCTCAGGCCCCCGTGGTTTCGGGGAGGAGGACGGCGCGGATGCTGTCGGCGTCGACGTCGTGATGTTCGCCGATCACCACCAGACGCGAAAGGCGGGGCGTGGCACCCCAGGGCCGGTCATACTGCACCCGCACCCGTTCGCCCACGGCCTGCACCAGCATCCGCATCGGCTTGCCCGTCACCGCGACATAGCCCTTGACCCGCAGGATGTTCTGTTCGCGCGCCAGCCGCCCGATCGCCGCCTGCAGCGCCGCCGGATCGGCGACCTCGGGCAGGTCGATCACGATCGTGTCGAAATCGTCATGCTCATGATCGTCATGGCCGTCGTGATGCGACGGGCGCGCGGCAAGGTCGTCTTCGGCGGCGGCATTCAGGCCAAGGACCAGGCGCGGGTCGATGCGGCCCTCGGTCATCGCCAGGATCGGCAGCTTGCGGGGGGTCTCGGCCTCGATCACCGCGCGGGCGGCGGCAAGGCCGGTCTCGCCCGCAAGATCGGCCTTGGACAGCAGGACGACATCGGCGCAGGCGATCTGGTCCTCGAACACTTCAGAGAGCGGGGTTTCATGGTCGATGCTGTCGTCGGCCGCGCGCTGGGCCTGAACCGCATCCTCATCGGGGGCAAAGCGGCCCGCCGCGACGGCCTCGGCGTCGGCAAGGGCCACCACGCCGTCGACGGTGATGCGCGAGCGGATGGCGGGCCAGTCGAACGCCTTCAGAAGCGGCTTCGGCAAGGCCAGGCCCGAGGTCTCGATCAGGATATGGTCGGGGCGCCGGGGCAGGGCCATCAGCGCCTCGATCGTCGGGATGAAGTCGTCGGCGACGGTGCAGCAGATGCAGCCGTTCGCCAGTTCGACGATGTTCTCGGCCGGGCAGTTCGCGTCGGCGCAGCTTTTCAGGATGTCGCCGTCAACGCCGACCGAGCCGAATTCATTGACGAGGATCGCCAGCCGTTTCCCTTGCGGGTTGGCCATCAGATGGCGGATCAGCGTGGTCTTGCCGGCGCCGAGAAAGCCGGTGATCACGGTCACGGGGATTTTGGCAAGTTCACTCATCGGGCGGGCTCCTGTGGCGGCATGCGGGCAAGCGACTGCTTGCGGAAGATCTGCGGACGTTCGCGCCAGGGCACGATGCCGTCGGTGGTGGCGGCATAGGCGGCCGCACCGGCGATGATGTCGGCGACATGCGCGGCAGGGTCCATATGGCCATAGACGTAGGACCAGCGGCCGGGACCGCTGAGGGCGATGTTGCAACCACTGTCACAGGCCGAGAGGCATTCGACCGGCCGGATCGCGACACCCTCGGGCGCGCCTGCGACCTGAAGCGCGGACAGAAGCTGCGCGCCCGCGCGGATGTCGTCGGGCGCGTCTTCGCCGCCCGCAGGCAGGCCACGGCGGCAGGTGGTGCAGACATGAAGCGTGACCGGCATGCGGGGCCAACCTTTCCTTTTGCGGGCGGGAATGACCTTGCGGGGACAGGCCGGGGCCTGCCCGAGCTGGTCGCGGAACACCCCGTCCGCCCTTCTCTCACGGCGCGCTGGCAGGTCTCCCGGCTTGCGGAGCGGGGCGCGGGCCCCCCGGCCCCTGCCTTCCCGGCGCCCGTTGCGGCGCCAGTGGCATCGGGACCTCTCCGGTCACGGTCGCGGGGGCGGCTGCGCTTCGGGTTCGGGCGCCTTGCGGTCGCATTTTCCCTGTCGCATTCCCTCTTGGCCTGCCTATAAGCAGGAACCAGCGCTCGCCCTCCTGTGGGCCAAGTGCCGGGACCTGTCAAGCACGGGAAGGGACCATGACCGAGCCGAAAGCGACCGAAGCGGTGGAGGATGGCGCGCGCCATGCTGCCAAGATGGCCAGAAAGAAGGCCGCGCGCGACAAGATCATGGCGACGAAGGCGGGCGAGAAAGGTCTGATCATCGTCCATACCGGGGCCGGCAAGGGCAAGAGCAGTTCCGGGTTCGGGATGATATTGCGCTGCATTGCCCATGGGATGCCTTGCGCCGTCGTGCAGTTCATCAAGGGGGCCTGGAGCACCGGCGAGCGGACGCTGATCGAGGCGCATTTCGGCGACCTGTGCCAGTTTCACGCCATGGGCGAGGGATTCACCTGGGAGACGCAGGACAAGGACCGCGACATTGCGGCGGCCCGCAAGGGCTGGGAAAAGGCCAAGGATCTGATCCGGGACGAGCGGAACCGGATGGTGCTGCTGGACGAGATCAACATTGCCTTGCGCTATGACTATCTGGATCTGGCCGAGGTGATGGCGTTCCTGCAGGCCGAAAAGCCGGCGATGACCCATGTGGTGCTGACCGGGCGCAATGCGAAGGAAGAGCTGATCGGGATCGCCGATCTGGTGACCGAGTTGACGCTGGTCAAACATCCGTTCCGGTCGGGTGTCGAATTCTGACCGGCCCGGCGCTGACGGCGGCCCCCCGGGGCGCTGCCCCGGACCCCGGAGTATTTCGGCAAAGAAAAAGCACGATGTCGCGTCCGGCGTTTGACCTGGTGGTCTGGGATTTTGACGGGGTTCTGAACCGGAACCTGACGGACGGGCGGTTTCGCTGGTCGCAGGCCATCGCGGCGGATCTGGGGCTTGGCCCCGCGGCGTTCGAGGCGTTCGTCTTTCGCGGGCCGGAGGTGCGGCGGGCTGTCCGGGGCGAGGGGGATCTGCTGGAGGCTGCGGCCGACTGGCTGGCCCGGCAAGGGTCGCGGGTCACGCCGGAAGCGTTGCTGGACTATTGGTTTGCGAAGGATGCCCTGCCGGATGCCGAGGCGGGGCAGTGGCTGGATGCGTTGACGGTGCGCAAGGTGATCGGCACCAACAACGAGGCGCGGCGGGCGGCCTATATTGCCGATGTCATGGGGTTCGGGGCGCGGGTCGAGCGGATCTTTGCCTCGGGGCCGATGGGGGTGGCAAAGCCGGATGCCGGGTTCTTTGCCGCGATCGAGGCCTGGGCAGGGGCTGCGGCGGGGGCTGCGGCGGGCGTGCCGGCGCGGGTATCGGCGGGGCGCATCCTTCTGATTGATGACCGCGCCGTCAATGTGGCGGCGGCGCACCGGCGGGGCTGGGGTGCCTTTCATTTCACCGGCAGGACCCGGGCACGGTTGCCGGGGATATTGGGGATCGGCTGATGGGCAAGGCATTGATGATCCAGGGGGCGGGCTCGAACGTCGGCAAGTCGATGCTGGTGGCGGGGCTTTGCCGGCTGGCGCGGCGGCGGGGTCTGACGGTGGCGCCGTTCAAGCCGCAGAACATGTCGAACAATGCCGCCGTGACGGTGGACGGCGGCGAGATCGGCCGGGCGCAGGCCCTGCAGGCGCTGGCGGCGGGGCTGGCGCCGCATACCGACATGAACCCGGTGCTCTTGAAGCCCGAGACCGACGTGGGCGCCCAGGTGGTGGTGCAGGGGCGGCGGCTGGCGACGGTCAGGGCGCGCGACTATGCGGCGCTGAAGCCCGGGCTGATGACGGCGGTTCTGGAGAGTTTCGGGCGGCTGCGCGCGGCCCATGATCTGGTGATCGTCGAGGGCGCGGGCAGTCCGGCCGAGGTGAACCTCCGGGCCGGGGACATTGCCAATATGGGCTTTGCCGAGGCGGCGGGGGTGCCTGTCGTTCTGGCGGGTGACATCGACCGGGGCGGGGTGATCGCCCAGATTGTCGGGACGCAGGCGGTGCTGGCGCCGGACGATGCGGCGCGGATCGCGGGGTTCCTGATCAACAAGTTCCGCGGCGATCCGCAGCTGTTCGACGAGGGCTACCGGCTGATCGCCCGGCGGACCGGCTGGGCGGGGTTCGGGGTGCTGCCCTGGTTCGCCGGTGCGGGCCGGTTGCCGGCCGAGGATGCGCTGGACCTGCCGCGTTCGGCGGGCGGCGGCGCGCTGAAGGTGGCCTGTCTTGCCCTGTCGCGGATCGCCAATTTCGACGATCTTGATCCGCTGAAGCTGGAGCCGGGGGTCAGTCTGACCATGGTCGGGGCCGGGCAGGCGCTGCCGGGGGACATGGATCTGGTGATCCTGCCGGGAACGAAATCGACCCGGGGCGATCTGGCCTTTCTCAGGGCGCAAGGCTGGGATGTGGACATTGCCGCCCATGTGCGGCGGGGCGGCCATGTGCTGGGCATCTGCGGCGGCTATCAGATGCTGGGCCGGGTGGTGCGGGACCCGGACGGGATCGAGGGCGAGGCGGGCGAGACGGCGGGCCTTGGGCTGTTGGACGTCGAGACGGTGATGAGCCCGGACAAACGCCTGACGCGGACCAGCGCCGTGCATCTGGCCTCGGGCGCGCCGATGGCGGGCTATGAGATCCATATCGGCCGGACCGAGGGGCCGGACCGGGCGCGGCCCTTTGCGCAAGTGGGGGGCGAGCCCGAGGGGGCCATGTCGGCGGACGGGCGGATTGTCGGATCCTATCTGCACGGGATGTTTGCGGACGACCGGTTCCGCGCCGCCTTTCTGCGGGGTTTTGGCGCGACCTCGGGTCTGAACTATGGCGCCGGGGTCGAGGCGGTGCTTGAGGCGCTGGCCGACCATATGGAGGCGCATCTCGATGTGGACGGGCTGCTGGCGCTTGCCCGGTAGCCCCGTCAGCCCTGGGCGTGGAAGAAGTCGTAGACCGACTGGGCCAGCGTCTCGGATATGCCGTCCACGGCCTTGAGGTCGGCCAGTCCGGCGCGGCTGACGGCCTTGGCGCTGCCGAAATGCGCCAGAAGCGCGCGTTTGCGGGTGGCGCCGACGCCGGGAATATCGTCCAGCGGGGTGGCGCTGACCGCCTTGGCGCGTTTGGCGCGGTGGGCGCCGATGGCCCAGCGGTGGGCCTCGTCGCGCAGGCGCTGGATGAAATAGAGCACCGGCGAATTGTGCGGCAGCGCAAAGGGGCGCTGGCCCGGGCGGTGGAATTCCTCTTTTCCGGCGTCGCGGTCGATGCCCTTGGCGACGCCGACCATCGCCAGATCCTCGACCCCCATCTCCTCCATGATCGACTGCACGGCGCTGACCTGTCCGGCGCCGCCGTCGATCAGCAAAAGGTCGGGCCAGCTGCCGGACTGGCGGTCGGGGTCCTCTTTCAGAAGCCTTTCGAACCGGCGGGTAAGAACCTCTTTCATCATGCCGAAATCGTCGCTGTTGGCACCGGCGCCGGACTTGATGTTGAACTTGCGGTACGGGCTTTTGATGAAGCCTTCGGGACCTGCCACCACCATGCCGCCGACAGCGTTGGTGCCCTGAATATGCGAGTTGTCGTAGATTTCGATCCGTTGGGGCGGGCCGTCCAGATCGAACGCTTCGGCAAGGGCGTCGAGCAGTTTCGACTGGGCGGCGGTTTCGCTAAGCCTGCGGGCCAGGCTTTCGCGGGCGTTTCGCGCGGCGTTTTCCACCAGTTCGGCCTTTTCGCCGCGCTGGGGCACAGCCAGTTCGACCCGGTGCCCGGCCCGGTCGGACAGAAGCTGGACCATCAGGTCGGCATCCTCGATCGCGTGGGACAGAAGGATCAGCCGGGGTGGTTGCTTGTTGTCGTAGAACTGGCCGAGGAAGGCCTCGATCACCTCGGCCTCGCCGGCACCCGCGCCGGTGCGGGGGTAGAAGTCGCGGTTGCCCCAGTTCTGGTTGGCGCGGATGAAAAAGACCTGAACGCAGGCCTGCCCCCCCTCCATATGCAGGGCGATCACGTCGGCCTCGGCCACGCCGCGCGGGTTGATGCCCTGCGCCTGCTGAATTTGCGTCAGGGCGCGGATGCGGTCGCGGAGCGCTGCGGCGCGTTCATATTCCATCGCTTCGGCCGCCGCCGCCATGTCGGTGGCCAGCTTTTCCTGCACTGTCGTCGTGCGGCCCTGCAGGAATTTTTCGGCGTCCGCCACAAGTGCCCCATAATCGGCCTCGGCGATCAGGCCGGTGCAGGGGGCCGAGCAGCGCTTGATCTGGTAGAGCAGGCAGGGGCGGGTGCGCGACGAGAACATCGCATCGGTGCAGTTGCGCAGAAGGAAGACCTTTTGCAGCTGATTAAGCGTGCGGTTGACGGCGCCCGCGCTGGCGAACGGGCCGTAATAGTCACCCTTTTCGGTCTTGGCGCCGCGATGTTTCTTGATCTGGGGAAAGGCGCTTTCGCGGCTGACAAGGATGTTGGGAAAGCTTTTGTCATCGCGCAAAAGCACGTTGAAATGCGGCTTCAGCTGCTTGATCAGGTTCTGTTCCAGAAGCAACGCTTCGGTCTCGGTTCGGGTGGTCAGGAACATCATCGAGGCGGTCTGAGAGATCATCCGCGCGATGCGGGGGCTGTGGCCGCCCGGGCGCGCATAGTTCGAGACCCGCGCCTTGAGGTTGCGCGCCTTGCCGACGTAAAGCACGCGGGCCTCGGCATCGAGCATGCGGTAGACGCCGGGCTGGCTGCCGATAAGCCGCAGGTAAGACTGGATAACCGCGTGTCCGTCAGGCGATCTGGGGCTGTCTGTCATGATATCCGGGGCTGTCGGCGGGCGGGCTGATTCTGCACCCTCGCTGCAATCTTAGCGACCCGGGCGCAAGAGAAAACCTGTCCACGCTTTCTGTGGATAAGGCTGGTGAAAAGAATTGGGCGCGCTGAAATTTTCATTGATCTGGGCGGGTTTCGTTGCATTGCCTAATTTTTAGGCGCTTTCATAACTAACTGTTATTGCTAGATATTTTTGTATACCGCCGGTAAATCCCTGAAAATACTGGCAGAATTGTAACGGCAATATTACTGCGCGCCCGAAAGTGGACAAGTTGGCGCAACCTGCCGCAGAGGAAGGCTGAAATCCGCCGATTCAGCCGGTTTCGGGGGGGGCGTTTTGGCCAAGGATATCAGGGGTTTTCCAGCCCAGATGCTGGCCGCCGTCGACGCACAGCAACTGGCCGGTGACGGCGGGCGCATCCAGAAAATAAAGCAGCGCCGCGACAATGTCGGCGGGGTCGGCGCCGCGTTCCAGCGCCGATGCGGCGCGCTGGGCGGCGAACTGCGTCACGCTTTGATGGTCGCCCTTCAGGGTCGAACCGGGGCCGATGGCATTGACCCGCACGTCCGGCGCCAATGCCCGGGCGGCGGTCTGGGTAAAGGCCCAGAGGCCCATCTTGGCGATGGTGTAGCTCATGAATTCAGGCGTCAGCTTGCGGACACGCTGGTCCAGCATGTTGACGACCAGGCCCAGCGCCCGGGCGCCATCGGGGCCGCGCACGGCCTTCGGCACCTGCGCGGCGAACTGCTGGGTCAGCACGAACGGCGCACGCAGGTTGGTGCCGAGGTTGCGGTCCCAGCTGGCGCGGCTGGCGCTGCGGATATTGTCATAGTCGAAGGTCGAGGCATTGTTGACCAGCACCGTCAGCGGCCGGTTCAGCGCCGTCGAGGCACGGGCGACCAGCGCTTCGGTCGCCGCCTCGTCCAGAAGGTCGGCCGACAGGGTTACGGCGCGGACGCCCAGTGCGCGGGCGTCGCGGGCGGTCTCTTCGGCGGCGGCGGCCGAGGTGGAATAGTGGATCGCCACATCCAGACCGCGCCGGGCCAGGGCCAGCGCCATCTCGCGGCCCAGACGGCGGGCGGCGCCGGTGACAAGGGCCGCACTCATGCGCCGGCCTTCGGGCAGCCGCAGGGGCGGGGCCTGCCGCAATGGCTGCAATAGCGGCCGATCTTCGGCGGACCGGCGCGGCCGGCCGCGAGGCGGCCCCAAAGCGCCAGCGCCGCCATGCCGATCAGGAAAAGCGTGATGGCCTTGGTCAGCATGTCACAGCCCGTACCGCGCCCAGAGGCCGCGTTCCTCGATCTGGTCAAGGGTGCCGGTGATCAGGCGGCCGGAAAACCGCTGAAAGAGCGAGCGTTTGATGCCGTAGGGGACAAGCCGGACCTTGTCGCCGTACAGTTCCTGCAGTTTCGGCAGCAGGTGACCGATGCCGTCGGCAAGGCCGGGCTCAAGCGCCTGATGGCCGACCCAGACCTCGCCGGTGAAAAGATCGCGCCCCTGCGCCAGCCGTGTGCCGCGCCGTTCGGTGACCTGCGCCTTGAAGGCGGTGTGGATCGGGTCGAGGATCCTTTGCAGCCGCTCGACATCTTCGGGGCGCTCGGGGCGGAACGGGTCGAGCATGCTTTTCGAGGCGCCCGCCGTGTGGACCCGCCGTTCGATCCCGTGCCGGGCCATCAGATCGGGAAAGCCGAACCCGGCCGAGATCACGCCGATCGAACCGACGACAGACGAGGCGTCGATCCAGATGTCGTCGGCGGCGGTGGCCAGCCAATAGCCGCCCGAGGCGGCCACATCCTCGACAAAGGCGTGGACGGGGAGGTTCTTTTCGCGGGCAAGCCGCCGTATCCGTGCGGCGATCAGCGAGGATTGCACCGGCGAGCCGCCGGGCGAGTTGATCAGCAGGGCGACGGCGCGGGGGCGGCCCTTGCGAAAGGCGCGTTCGATCGCCGGGGCGAGGGCGGCATCGCTGAGACCCGCGCCTGTGCGGCCGCCGGCGGCGATCACGCCCTGCAGGCGGATGACCGCGACAAGGGGGGGCGATTTCAGAAAGGGGATGAAGCGGCGCATGGCGAAGATGTAGGCGGTCAGGCCGGGCGGGACAATGGTGAATGGCGGCGGTGATCGCGGCTTTTCGGCAGCGCCCGCCGGGGTTAGGGTCTGGGGATGATCGACAAGCTGGAAATGTTCATCGCCCTTGCCAACGAACGTCACTTCGGCCGGGCGGCCGAGGTGGTGGGGGTCACGCAGCCGTCGCTGTCAAGCGCGATCAAGCATCTGGAGGATCAGCTGGGCGTGCAGCTGGTCTTTCGCGGCGCGCGGTTTCAGGGGCTGACGCCCGAGGGGCAGCGGGTGCTGGACTGGGCGCTGCGCATCGTCGGCGATGCCCGCACCATGCGCGAGGAGATGCGGGCCCTGCGGTCGGGCGTGTCGGGCAACCTGCGGCTGGGGGTCATTCCGACGGCCCTGCCGATGGTCGGGCGGCTGACGGTGCCCTATCTTGCGCGCAATCCCAACGTCCGGGTGACGATCCTGTCGCGGACATCCTACGAGATCCTTGAAGAGATCGAGCGGCTGGAGCTGGACGCGGGCATCACCTATCTGGAGAACGAGCCCCTGGGCCGGGTGACGGCCCAGCCGCTTTATGAAGAGACCTACCGGCTGCTGGTCGCCTCGACCTCGGCCCTGGCCGGGCGGGCGTCGGTCGGCTGGAAAGAGGCTGCGGGCCTGCCGCTTTGTCTTTTGACCAGCGACATGCAGAACCGGCGGATCATCAACCAGCATCTGAACGAGGCGGGCGTCTCGGCCGAGCCGACGGTCGAGAGCAATTCCTCGATCGCGCTGGTGGCGCATGTCGCGACCGGGCGCTGGGCCTCGATCGTCACCCAGACGATTGCCGACATGTTCGGCAAGGGCTCGGGCCTGACGGCGGTGCCGATCCAGGACAGCGAGGCGCGCCATCAGGTCGGGCTGATCGCCGCCTGGCGCGAGCCGCACACGCCGGTGATCGCGGCACTTCTTGACGAGGCGCGGCGGGTGGCGCGGGTCTGAGTGTCGTCCGGGCTTGGCCCGGCCGACCCGCCGGGAGGGCTGCGCCCTCCCGGTACTGGAAAAAGACGGGAGGGCTCTGCCCTCCCGCACCC
>CAZORV010000007.1:17373-34200 GCA_964582215.1 uncultured Frigidibacter sp. | reverse complement strand
GATCGGCGCCCTGCTGCAGGGCAAGCACGACAATTACGACACCGACCTGATGCGGAGCCTGATCGAGGCCTCGGCCCATGCGACCAGCGCCGACCCGGACGGCCCCGGCAAGGTCCATCACCGGGTGATCGCCGACCATCTCCGCTCGACCTCGTTCCTGATCGCCGACGGGGTGATGCCGTCGAACGAAGGCCGGGGCTATGTGCTGCGCCGGATCATGCGTCGCGCCATGCGCCATGCCCATATGCTGGGCGCTGCCGACCCGGTGATGTTCCGGCTGGTGCCCGCGCTGGTCCGGCAGATGGGTGCGGCCTATCCCGAACTGACCCGCGCCCAGGCGCTGATCGAAGAGACGCTGAAGCTTGAGGAGACCCGCTTCAAACAGACGCTCGACCGGGGGCTGAAGCTTCTGGACGACGAACTGGGGCGTCTGGGCGAAGGCCAGCCCCTGCCGGGCGAGGCGGCGTTCAAGCTTTATGACACGTATGGCTTCCCCCTTGACCTGACGCAGGACGCCTTGCGGGAAAAGGGCCGGGCGGTCGATGTCGCCGGGTTCGATCACGCGATGGAGGCGCAGAAGGCCAAGGCCCGCGCCGCCTGGGTGGGGACGGGCGAGGCCAAGGATGCCCGCATCTGGTTCGAGATTGCCGACAAGCATGGGGCGACCGAGTTTCTGGGCTATGACACCGAGATCGCCGAGGGTCAGATCACCGCGCTGGTCGCTGACGGGGCAGAGGTCGGGTCGGCCGCGACGGGTGCCAAAATGCAGATCATCGTCAACCAGACGCCCTTCTATGGCGAAAGCGGCGGGCAGGTCGGCGATTGCGGCCTGATCCGCACCGACACCGGCACGGCCACCGTCACCGATACCAAAAAGGCTCAGGGCGTCTTCATCCATGTCGCCGAAGTGACCGAGGGCCAGATCGCGCGGGGGCAGCCCGCAAAGCTCGAGGTCGGCCATCGCCGCCGCGCCGCCATCCGCGCCAACCATTCCGCGACGCACCTGCTGCACGAGGCGCTGCGCCGGGCGCTGGGGGATCATGTGGCGCAAAAGGGCTCGCTGAACGCCGAGGACCGGCTGCGGTTCGACTTTTCCCATTCCAGGGGCCTGTCGGCGGCCGAACTGGCCGGGGTCGAGGTCGAGGTGAACGAGTTCATCCGCCAGAACAGCCCGGTCGACACGCGGATCATGACGCCGGACGATGCGCGCGCGCTGGGGGCGCAGGCGCTCTTTGGCGAGAAATATGGTGAAGAGGTCCGTGTCGTGTCGATGGGCCGTCTGGCCGGGTCGGGCAAGGGGGCGGACGGGGCGACCTATTCGCTGGAACTTTGCGGCGGCACCCATGTGACCCGCACCGGCGACATCGGCGCCTTTGTGCTGTTGGGCGACAGCGCCTCTTCGGCCGGGGTGCGGCGGATCGAGGCCCTGACCGGGCAGGCGGCGCTGGACCATCTGCGGGCGCAGGACCGGCATCTGTCGGACGTGGCCGCGGCGCTGAAGATCCCGCCGCACGAGGCCGCCGAGCGGGTCCGCGCGCTGATGGATGAACGCCGGGCGCTGCAGAACGAACTGGCGCAGGCGCGGCGCGAACTGGCCATGGGCGGCGGGGCCGGTGGCGGGCCCGAGGCGCGCGAGATCGGGGGCGTGACGTTCATCGCCCAGTCGGTCTCGGGCGTGACCGGCAAGGACCTGCCCGCGCTTGTGGACGAGCTGAAGGCCCGGATCGGGTCGGGCGCGGTGCTGGTCGTTGCCGACACCGGTGGCAAGGCGGCGGTGGCGGCGGGTGTGACCGCCGATCTGACGGCGCGGCTTTCGGCGGTCGATCTGGTCAAGGCGGCGGCCGGGGCGCTGGGCGGCAAGGGCGGCGGTGGCCGTCCCGACATGGCCCAGGCCGGCGGCAATGATCCGTCGAACGCCGAGGCCGCCATCCGCGCCGCCGAGGCGGTGATCGGGGCCCTGGCGTGACCGCCGGGCAGGGAGCGGGGGCCGGAACCGGGGCCGGAACGGGGGCCGGCGTAAAAACCGCGCTCTGGATCGCGCATGTCGAGGTGAGCGATCCCGAACGCTATGGTGAATATGCCCGCCGCGCGACGGTGGCGATCGCCGATCACGGCGGGGTGTTCCTCGCGCGCGGTGGCCGCCATGTCCAGCTCGAGGGGCGCGACCGCCCCCGCAATGTCGTGGCCCGCTTCCCCTCGCTCGAGGCGGCGGTGGCCTGCTACAACAGCCCCGCCTATCAGGAGGCCCTGTCCCACGCCAAAGGCGCCTCGGTCCGCGATCTGATGGTGGTCGAGGAAGTCTGAGGGCGGGGTCTGGTCTCCCTCGGTTGCTGGCTTCGCACACCGGGCCGAGCGGCCCCGCCGATGCGGGAACGCCGCCCGGTTGCTTTGGGCGCCGGGGCGGTGCGTGCGAGCACGCACCCTACCGCTGCCGACTTAGGCGGCGCCACCCTTTCCCCGACGCCGGGCTGAGCGGGAAGAGCCGATCTTCCGGTGGAAGAGCGGCCCGCTCATGCGGGAACGCAGCCCCGGGACCGCCTTGGCTTGTCACGACAGAGGGCAGCGCCAGCCCCGCCGCAGGGGCGGGCGGTGCGTGCGAGTACGCACCCTACCGCTGAGCCCGCACGGTCTTCTCCGACGCCGGGCTGAGCGGGAACAGCCGATCTTCCGGCGGAAGAGCGGCCCCGCTCATGCGGGAACGCGGCCCCGGGACCGCCTTGGCTTGTCACGACAGAGGGCAGCACCTGCCCCGGATGGCGCGAAGCGCCAGCCCCCCGGAGGGGCAGGCGCTGCCCGGTCGCTTTGGGCGACCGGGCGGTGTGGGTGGAATCGTTCCGTAACGGCAGGGTCAACGGCCCCTGCCGACTGAGACGATGCAGTCCTGTCCGCCAACGCCTGGCTGAGCGGAAAAGGCTGATCTTCCAGTGGAAGAGCAGCCCCGCTCATGCGGAAGCATCCCCCCGGGACCATCTCAGCCCCCGACAGGGGCAGGCGCTGCCCGGCCGCTTGGGGCGACCGGGCGGTGAGGGTGGAAATGGCGCGGGACGGCAGGGGCGATGGCGCCTGCCGGCTGAGGCGTTGCTGGCCGTTGCCGGACGCCGGGCTGGGCGGGGCAGGCCGATCTTCCGGTGGCAGCGTCGCGTGCCCCTGCGGACCGGGGCGGCGTGGTCCCTGTCGCGGCGCTTTGGGTTCCGGGGGCGGTGCGTGCGAGCACGCACCCTACCGTTGCCGACTGAGGCGGCGCCGACCCGTTTGCCGACGCCCCGCTGACTGCGGGGACGTTGGCCGGGGGCAACGTCAACGCGCGCGACAACGGGCAGTGCCAGCCCCCCCGCAGGTCGCGCGCCTTTGACCCCGGACGCAGTCTTTGCTATTTCTCGCCAAAATCCCGGCGCAGAGGGCTGTTAAGCTTTCTCTGGCAGACTGGGGCAATCCCGGGCAGACAAAGGCGGATCAGCATGAGACATTCTTTCCAGGGACGGGCCTGAGCCATGTGCCGCTGGGCCGCCTACATCGGCGAGGCGATCTTTCTGGAGGATATCGTCAGCCGCCCCGGTCATTCGCTGATCGCCCAAAGCCACGGCGCCACCGAATGCCGCACCGCGATCAATGCCGACGGCTTCGGCATCGCCTGGTACGGCGAGCATACCGAACCCGGCCTTTTCCGCGACATCCTGCCCGCCTGGTCCGACCCGAACCTCGCCTCGATCACCCGACAGGTCCGCTCGCCCCTGTTCCTTGCCCATGTCCGCGCCTCGACCGGCAGCGCGACCAGCCGCAACAACTGCCACCCGTTCGCCGTCGGACGGTGGAGCTTCATGCACAACGGCCAGATCGGCGGCTATGACCGGTTCCGCCGCGACGCCGAGATGATGATCCCCGACGCGCTTTACCCGCATCGCAAGGGCGCCACCGACAGCGAGGCGCTGTTTCTGGTCGCCCTGGCCGAGGGGCTGGCGGATGACCCCTGCGGCGCCCTGGAACGCGCCACCGCGCGGATGGAGGCGCTGAGCCGCGCCAAGGGCACCACACCGCACTTCCGCATGACGGCGGCCTTTTCCGACGGCAAACGGCTGTTCGCCGTGCGCTATGCCTCGGACGATCAGGCGCCGACGCTTTATCACCGCTGGTCGGACACCAGGCGGGGCAGGGCGGTCGTCTCTGAACCGCTTGAGGCCGGCCAATGCTGGGAGGCCGTGCCGCCGGGATCCTTTTGCTGCTTTTCCGACGATGGGCTTGAGGTCCGGCCCTTTCGCCCCGCGCCCGATGGCCGGAGCCTTGCGGCGGAATAGGCCGCGCCATGTCGCGCAAGAAATGCGGATGCAACCCTGACGTGCGTCCGGTCTGCCAAACTTATTCCATATTTGCGGTCTAGCCTCAGCCTCGCCGGACTGGGTGCGACAGGATCCCGGCAGGCATTCGGACCATCCAGAAGGGATCAGACGATGACGGCGCGACAAATCCTGTTGTCGGTGGCGCTTGCCATTGGCGGAGCCGCCCCGGCCGCTGCGGCGACGATACAGGCGACCTATACCGGCACGGTCTACAGCAGCTACGACGCGACGGGCGTTTTCGGCGTGCCGGACACCAGCCTTGACGGTCAGGCCTATACGCTGACCTACCTTTTCGACACGGCCCTCGGGGTGCGGAACGGTGCGGGGCCGGGCACATATGATGACGTCTCGGGCGGGGCCGCAGTCGGGGGGGCGATCACCAATCCGACCCTGTCGGCGACGCTCAGTATCGGCGGGCATTCGCAGACCGTGGCCGGCGATTATTTCAGCCAGTATCAGATCTGCGACCTGAGCTATTGTGGTGTTGACCAACATTACGCCTACGTTCTCGATTTTGTCCCGCAGCTGGATGGCAGCTTCATGCAGGGCTACCTCTTTGCCTCGGCCTATGATGGCCTTCTGGACTTTTTGCCGGACGATCTTGAGACGCCCTTCAGTGTCGTGCTGTCGTCGCTTGCCTATCACTACGGCGCCTTTGCCTTTACGACGTTTGACGCAGTGGCGCTGGACTATCCGGTCAATGCCTCGGGCAACCTGAGGCTCGACCAGCTGACGGTGACGAACCTCGACGTCGCCCCGGTACCGCTGCCGGCCGCGGGCCTGTTGCTGACCGGGGCGCTGTCGGCCTTCGGCCTGACCCGACGGCGGCGTCGCGCGGCCTGACCGCATCAGCACCCGATCTGCCTTTGACCCGCGGCCCGCCGCGGGTCTTTGTTTGCCATGGTCTCCGGCGCCGGGCCCTGTCACGCCAAGGTTACGGACATTATTTAATATTAACAGCTAGTTAACGTTAATTTTCGCCTGGAACGGAATGTTTCCGGACCCGCGGTCCCCCGGCGCCGGATTGCCGGGTTTGCATCGCAATTTCGCCTTGATCCGACCCGATCACCGCATGATCAATCAGGAGTTGCAGAATGCGGCTGAAGGCTCTTCTTACAATCGCGGCGCTGACACTGGGCGCGGGCGCAAGCGCGGCCCGAACGATTGACGTGACCTATAGCGGCACGATCCGGTCCGGCCAGGACAGCCGGGACTATTTCGGGACCGGTCGCACCGATCTTGGCGGTCTCGGCTATGTGGCGCATTTCGTTTATGACACGGCCCTGGGGCTGCGCCATGCCGATGGCACCAGCGTCGGCCAGATCGTCGGGGGCAATCTCTTCGGCGCGACCTCACCCCTGGTCTCGATGGTGGTCACGATCGGCAGCGTCACGCGGTCGTTCGCATCGTCGCTGATGGGGATGGTGACGCTGCAGGACAGCCGCACGGTCTGGGGCGATCCGCAGGGCAGCTATCAGTTTCAGGCCTGGGGTCTGAGTGACAGCTACGATCCGCTGACGAACCTCCGGACATCCTCGTCGCTGTTCGACGGCGGGTTCGACTATGGTGCCGGGCCGTTCGGTTTCGACCTTGACCGCCCGCCGGTCCTTGGCAATCCCAAGGGCGAGGTCAGCGGCGGGCTGGAATTTCTGGTGCAGAACCTCGTGACCGGCGAGCCGTTGCAGGACGTCAGCCTGACGCTGCTTGCCGGGTCGATGGCGATCAGCGCGGGGCTGACCCCCTCGCCGGTGCCGCTGCCCGCGACGGGCGGGCTGGCATTGCTGGCGCTTGGCGGGCTTGGCTGTCTGCGTCTGACGCGGGGCCGGGCGGTTGACAGGGGTGGCGCGGCCTGTCGCGCATAGGTCCCGCGCCGCTGCGACAGGCAGGGTCACGCGCCCCGGCCTGTCCAGACGGCGCGGTTCGCTGCGCGAAGGGCCGGACAGCCCGGCAAGACCATTGGCAGCCCCGGGCGCCGAACCAAGATTGACGCGGCCGTTGCCGATGCCGATACAGGGGGGAAAACCTGCAACGACCGGGGGCTGCCCATGCGCGAACATCTGACCGTCGTCAAACATCCGCTGGTCAGCCACAAGCTGACGATCATGCGCGACAAGGAAACCTCGACCAACTCCTTTCGCCGCCTGCTGCGCGAGATCAGCCAGCTTCTGGCCTATGAGATCACCCGCGAGATGGAGATGACGACCCGGCGGATCGAGACCCCGCTTTGCCCGATGGACGCGCCGGTGATCGACGGGAAAAAGCTGGCGCTCGTTTCGATCCTGCGCGCCGGAAACGGCCTTCTGGACGGGGTGCTGGAACTGATCCCGGCGGCGCGGGTCGGGTTTGTCGGGCTGTACCGCGACCCCGAGACCCTGCAGCCGGTGCAATATTACTACAAGGTGCCGGACCTGACCGACCGGCTGACCATCGCGCTTGATCCGATGCTGGCGACGGGCAATTCCTCGGTCGCGGCGATTGACCTGTTGAAGGCGTCCGGGGCGACGAATATCCGTTTCATGTGCCTTCTGGCGGCGCCCGAGGGCGTGGCGCGGATGAAAGCGGCGCATCCCGATGTGCCGATCGTCACGGCGGCGCTTGACAGTCACCTGAACGATCACGGCTATATCGTCCCGGGGCTTGGCGATGCCGGTGACCGGATGTTCGGGACGAAGTAGCCGGGGTCGGCGCTTCCGGCTTTGCCGGTGTCATGGCGATGCGAAAACGGGTGGGGCAGGCGGATGCGGGCGATCTTTCTGGTCGGATCTATGGTCTGGGGTCTTCTGGGCGCGCAGGCGATGGCCGAGGGGCCGGCCGCGCCGCCGCCGCCCGGCTATCAGGGGCGTGACTTCACCGACAGCGACGGTTGCCGGTTTCAGCGCGTGACGGTCGGCGGCAGGATCGTCTGGGCGCCGCTTCTGGCCGCCGACGGCCGAGCGGTCTGCGCGCCGGTCGCCGAAGCGGCGGTCCCGGCGCCATCGCCGACGCCCGAGGCCGCGCCGGTGACGGAACGGGCGGTGCCGCGGCAGGTCCGCAAGGGGCAGGCGCCCACAGCCCTTGTCGGGCACGAGGCCGTGCCCGCGAGCGACAGTCTTTGCCTGCGCGACAGGGGCGAGGTGGCGCGGGTCTGGATCAGCGACGGGCGGCGTGTGACGCTTTGCGCGGGCCGAGAGGTCGTGACCGATGCCGGGGCGATCAACGGGCTTGGCGTGCCCGGCCTGACGGTGACCGCCACCCGCGAAACGGCCGCGGGGCTGGCGGCGGCCAAGGCGCGGGGCGCGGGCGGTTATCGGGTGATCTGGTCGAACGGCCCCTTGTCGGGGCGCCCCCTGTCGGACCGCCCCCTGTCGGACCGCGCGCCGCTTGCGGCCGGTGCGCTCTGGGTGCAGGTCGGCGCCTTTGCCGACGCCGCCAATGTGACCGGCGCGGTGGCCCGTCTGAAGGCCGCCGACCTGCCCGCCGCGCGCCAGCCGGTCCGTGGCGGCAGCCTGACGGCGGTGCTGGCCGGACCCTTCGCAACCCTGGCCGAGGCGGAAAAGGCCCGGCAAACGCTGCAGTCCGCCGGATTCGCCGGGGCCTTTGTCAGGCGGTAGCTGCGGTTTTCGACCCTAGCCGGACCATCCGCTCAGGTGGGAAGGTTTGACGGGGTGAGCGGTGCGTGCGAGCACGCACCCTACCGCTGCGGCGGCTTTGCCGCCCGATTCCCGGCTGCGCAGGACAAGACGCTTTTCCGGAGGAGGCGCGGCCCCCCGGCTCATGCAGGAACGGCTGCCCGGGGACCCGCCTCAGTTTGCCGCGACAGAGGGCGGTGCCGGCCCCCGCCGACCGATGCGGCGCGGCGTTTGACCCCGGATCGCCGGATTTCCCCTGGCCTTTCCGTGCCTCAGGCGGCTGCCAGCGCGACCGGTACGGCTGTCGCGCGCCAGACCGGCACGCCGCGCAGGCGGAATTCCTGGGCAAGGCGCTCGGGCGCGAAAGCCTCGGTGGCGGGCATCGTCACCGACTGGCCGCCCGGCAGATGCAACAGGCAGCGCGCCCCCCCGGCCCCATCGCCCGTCAGGGTGACGCCGCTAAGCTGGTGCCAGTCCAGCTCACCCTCGCCATCGGCGTCGTAATAGTCGAGGCCCGACGGTGTCATCCGGAACCCCTCGGCCTCATTCTCGATCAGGCGGGCGGTGACGAGACCAAGGAACGGGCCGCAGAGCAGCACCGCGATCAGTCCCCAGCCCTGCGACCAGGCCAGATAGAGCACCGAGGTCGCCAGACCCAGCGCGAAGTAGTTCCTTGGCCCACGGGCCTGGCGGCGGTATTCAAAAATCTCGATCGTCATCACCGATGGTCCAACAGCTTTCCCCGTCGGCACTATCACCGAGACATGAGCATTCCGTTAGCCCGGCCGCGAAAATCCGCGCCGCTGACGCATGCGCAGAAACACTGGCCGGGCCTTGCTGCGATTGTCCGCGGCCGGTTGCCCGCCGGGGCTCAGCCGTCGGCCGCCAGCAGGCGCCCGATCATCTCGGCTGAGTCGCGCGATAGGCCCGGTGCGGCCATCACCCGCCCCATTGCCGCCCGCGCCCGGGCCTTGCGGCCCGCGTCATAGCGCGCCCAGGTCTCGAACGCCGTCGACATCCGCGCGGTGATGACCGGGTTGACCGCGTCGGCCCGGATCAGCCAGTCGGCGTAAAAGTCGTAGCCCGCGCCCGAGCCATGGTGGAAGCCGGCATGGTTGGCCGAAAGCCCGCCCAGAAGCGCCCGGAACCGGTTGGGGTTCTTCCAGTCGAAATCCGGGTGGCGGGCCAGATCGGCCGCAATCGCCGCCGCCCGGTCGGGGGCGGCGTGAAGCGGCTGCAGCATGAACCATTTGTCGATCACCAGCCGGTTGCCCCGGAACCGTTCGTAAAAGTCGGCCAGCGCCGCCCCGGCGCGATCCGCCTCGATCAGGCAGGTCAGGGCGCCCTGCCGTTCGGTCATGTTGGTCGCGCCGTCATACAGCGCCGCCGCCCGCTCGCCCCCGTCGACCCGGGTCAGAAGCCCCAGACAGGCCAGCCGCAGTGCCCGCCGCCCGGCCTGGGCCGCATCGGGCGAAAAGGCGCCGTCTTCGGCCAGCGCCGCATAGGTTTCGGCCAGCGGCTGATGGGCCGCCCCGGCGATCATCGTGGCCAGACGGCGCGTTTCGGCATGGATACGGTCGGGGTCCGGCGTCTGGCCCGCATCCTTCAGCGCCTGCGCCAGATCATCGGCCGAGGGCAGCCGCAGACAAAGCGCGCGGAAGGCCGGGTCAAGCCCGTCATCCAGCAGGACCGCCGTCAGCGCCGGGATGAAGTCCGCCAGCGGCTCGCCCCCGTCGCGGATCATGCCGGTCACCACGTCGCGCGCAAGGCTGCGCCCGGCCTCCCATTTGTTGAACGGGTCGGTGTCATGGGCCAGCAGAAAGGCCCGCTCGGCCGGGGGCACGGCGCGGTCAAGGACGACCGGCGCCGAAAAGCCGCGCAGGATCGAGGCGACCGGCCGGGTGCCGAGCCCGTCAAAGCGGAAGGTCTGGCGGCTTTCGGTCATTTCGACCGTCGTCGTGGGCAGAACCTCGTCGCCGTTCGGGTTCAGAAGGCCGATGGCGATCGGGATGACGCGCGGGGGCTTGTCGGGCTGGCCGGGGGTGGGGGCGGTGGTCTGGGTGAAGGTCAGGCTGTAGCTGCCGTCCTGCCAGTCGTCCGCCACCGTCAGGCGCGGGGTTCCGGCGTCGGTGTACCAGCGTTTGAACTGGGTCAGATCGCGGCCCGTGGCATCCTGAAACACCGTCAGCCAGTCCTCGATCGTCGCGGCCTGTCCGTCATGGCGGTCGAAATACAGCGCCAGCGCCCGGTCATAGGCGGCATCGCCCACCAGCCGCTTCAGCATGCCGATCACCTCGGCGCCCTTTTCATAGATGGTCGCGGTGTAGAAATTGTTGATCTCGACATAGCTTTCGGGCCGCACCGGATGCGACAGCGGCCCCATATCCTCGCGGAACTGGCGGGCGCGCAGCATCAGCACATCCTCGATCCGCTTGACCGGCCGCGACCGCATGTCGCCGGTGAAGGACTGGTCGCGGAACACGGTCAGCCCCTCTTTCAGGCAAAGCTGGAACCAGTCGCGGCAGGTGATGCGGTTGCCGGTCCAGTTGTGGAAATATTCATGGGCGATGACGCTTTCGATCCGCTCGAAATCCTGATCGGTCGCGGTCTCGGGGCTGGCCAGAACCAGCTTCGAGTTGAAAATGTTCAAGCCTTTGTTCTCCATCGCGCCCATATTGAAGTCATCGACGGCGACAATGTTGAAAATGTCCAAGTCATACTCGCGGCCATAGGCGGTCTCGTCCCAGCGCATCGACCGTTTCAGCGCGTCCATCGCATAGGCCGAACGGTCAAGATCGCCCTTGCGGACCCAGATGTTCAGATCGACCGCGCGGCCCGAGGCGGTGATGAAACGGTCGGGCAGATTGACCAGATCGCCCGCGACCAGCGCGAACAGATAGGCAGGCTTCGGCCAGGGGTCGTGCCATTCCGCCCAGCCCCTGCCGCTGCCCGCCGGATTGCCGTTCGACAACAGGACCGGCAGGTCGCTTTCGATGCGGACCCGGAAAGGGGCCATGACGTCGGGCCGGTCGGGGTAATAGGTGATGCGGCGGAATCCTTCCGCCTCGCACTGGGTGCAGAACATGCCGCCCGACATGTACAGGCCCTGAAGGGCGGTGTTGCCGGCGGGGGCGATCTCGACCTCGGCCTCCCAAAGGAACGGCCCGTCGGGCAGGGCGGATGACGCGACCGTCAGGCCGGTGTCGCTGAGGCTGATCGCCTCGGCGGGGATCGCGCGCCCGTCGACATGCGCCGATATCAGCCGAAGTTTCTCGCCGTCGAGCGTCAGGGGATGACGGTCGGGGCGGGCGGGGTTGGGCGCAAAGCTGATCCGCGCCAGAACCCGCGTCGCGGTCGGGTCAAGGCGAAAGGTCAGATCGACCGAGGTCGGGATAAAGGGAAAGGGCTGATAGTCCTTCAGCAGCTTTGGTGCGGCACTGGTCATGCGATCCTCCGGTCTTTGCCGGATATGGCCGCAACGCGGGGCGAAAGGGAAGGGCGGCTGACAGCCCGGCGCTCAGGCGGCGCTTTCGTGGACGGTGACCTGATTGCGGCCTTCGGACTTGGCGGCGCGAAGCGCCTGATCGGCCTGTTCCATCAGGCCCTCGGGGTCCGAGGCCGCACCGGGCTGGCCGCCCATCGCAAGGCCGATCGACAGGGTCATCGACACCTGCCGCCCCGCCGGCAGCCGGACCGGCTGATCGCAGACCAGCCGCCGCAGACGTTCGGCCGTGGCGCGGGCGGCGTCGAACGACAGGTCGGGCAGAACGACCAGAAATTCCTCGCCGCCGATGCGGGCGACCATGTCGCCGGGCCTGAGGTTCGATGACAGGCGGGCCGCCACCTCGGCCAGAACCGCGTCGCCGGCAGCATGGCCAAGGCTGTCGTTCACCGCCTTGAACCGGTCCAGATCCATGACCAGCACGCCAAAGGTCCGCCCGTCCGTGGCCGCCCGGTCGGCGATGCGGGCCAGATGCGGCAGGCCGTAGCGGCGGTTGTGCAGGCCGGTCAGCGGGTCGATCATCGCCAGCCGCAGCCCGTCGGCGACCGACGACCGCAGCCGGTCGGCCAGCCGCTTGGCGCGCAGCTGCGCCTGCAGCCGCAGGGCAATCTCGGCCGGAAGGGCGGCACTGTCGATCAGGTCGCTGGCGCCAAGATCAAGGGCGGTGGCCGAAGCGTCGCGGGCGCTGGCCGGCAGGACCAGGCAGATCGCCGCATGGCGGGTCGCATGGCCCGAGCGAAGTTCGGACATGAACCTGAGCCCGTCGCCCGGTCGGCCCAGATCGCCCGCGACCAGAAAGACGTCCGGGATGGCGGGATGGTCCGGCTCGCTGAGGGCGGCGTCGCGGTCAAGGACCAGCAACCGGTCGGCAAGATGCGGCTGCAGCGCGCGTTTCCAGGCGAGCGCCGTTTCCATGCGGGCGGCGACCAGGCCGATCAGACCCGGCCCGGCAAAGTCCGCGGCCGGTTCGGCAAAGGCCATGGCCGCGTCCCCGTCCTCTTGCAGGCCAAGCTGGCCCCGCGCCTCGGCGGCGCGCAGAAGGCTGCGGATGCGGGCCAGCAGGACCAGCTCGTCCACGGGTTTGCAGCAGACATCGTCGGCCCCGGCGCGGATGCCGTCCAGCCGCCGGTCGTCATCGCGCCGGGCCGAGATCACGATGACCGGGATCGCCCGCGTCGCGGGGTCGGACTTGAGCTGGCGGCAAACCTCGGTGCCCGACATGTCCGGCAGATCAGCGGCCAGCAGGATCAGGTCGGGCCGCGCCGTCCGCGCGACACGCAGCGTCTCGGCGCCGTTGGCGGCCTGAACCGTCTCGTAATAGGCCGAGGCAAGCTTGACCTTCAGGACGATCCGGTTCGTCGCCACATCATCTGCGATGAGAATCTTGCCCGCCACGCGACAACTCCCTTGGCAAAACCACGCTGAACTGGCACCCGGTGGGCTTATCCTTCGTTTGCAATGGTTAAGAAATGATTGCCAATTCGGCATGCAATCTGGGGAAAACCGTTAAAGGAGTCGCCGGAAGTGGCCAGAACCAGTGAATTTGCCGAAACAGTCGGGTTAAAGGCGCTGGGCTGGCTGGTGAGCGAGGAGGACCTGTTGCCGGTCTTTCTGGGTGCCACCGGCTTTGCCCCACAGGACCTGGCCGGGCGGGCGGGCGAGGCCGAGGTTCTGGCGGCGGTTCTGGATTTTCTCATGATGGACGACGCCTGGATCAGGGCATTCTGCGACGCCGAGGGGCTGGGTTACGAAATGCCGCGCGCCGCCCGGGCCGCCTTGCCGGGGGCGGCGGTCGACGACTGGGCCTGACCTGCGCGCCCGTCCTTGCAGCCGCGCCGCAAATCGGGAACTGTCGCGCCGCAGGCCGAGGGAGAGATGAATGCAGCCGATCCGGGGATTGCTGTTCGACAAGGACGGCACATTGTTCGACTTTCGCACCACATGGGGCGGCTGGACGCGCCGGGTGATCGGCGAATTGTCGCAGGGCGACGCGGGCGTCGCCGGGCGGCTGGCTGCGGTGCTGCGCTTTGACCTTGCCACCGGGGTCTTTGCCAAGGACAGCCCGGTCATCGGCCAGACCACGGCCGAGCTTCGCGATCTGATCCTGCCGCATCTGACCGGCGACGCCGCCGGGCCGCTGCTGGACCGGATGAACCGCATGGCCGCCGAAAACGCCATGGCGCCCGCCGTGCCCCTGCAACCCCTGTTCGGACGGTTCCGCGCGATGGGGCTGAGGATCGGCCTGGCCACCAACGACGCCGAGGCCCCGGCCCGTGCCCATCTGGACAGTGCCGGCATCGCCGGGTTCTTCGACTTCGTCTCGGGGTTTGACAGCGGCTGGGGCGGCAAGCCCGAAACCGGGCAGATGCGCGCCTTTCTTGGCCAGACCGGGCTTGAGGCCGCCGAGGTGGCGATGGTCGGCGACAGCCTGCACGACCTGCATTCCGGGCGCGCCGCCGGAATGCGCACCGTGGCCGTCCTGACCGGGATCGCCGAGGCGCACGAGCTTGCCCCCCATGCCGACGTGGTTCTGGCCGACATCGGCGCGCTGCCCGACTGGATCGCCGCGCAGGAAATGGCCCGGCCCTGAACGCCATCATGCAAATGCGACCTTTCCACGTCGCAAACCTTGGCGAAGCGGCGACGCTTGCCGCCCATGTCTGGAACAACGGAACAAGGGGTGTCGGACATGGCCGATGATCTGAAGCGCAAACGTGCCGGGGGCCGGTCCGGCCATGCCGAACGTGCGGGCAAGCGCGCCATCGACCAGATGAGCTGGCGCATCCCCCAGAACCACGACCGCCCGACCGAGCCTCTGGGCGAGGATGGCGTGCAGGCGATCCATCGGGGCGCCATGCGCATTCTGAAGGACATCGGCATCCGCTTTCTGAATGACGAGGCGCTGGCGATCTTCCGCGAGGCGGGTTGCCGGGTTGATGGCCAGACCGTCCGCATGGACGAAGATTTCGTGATGGACATGCTGGCCCGCGCGCCCGCCGAGTTCACCGTCACCCCGCGGAACCCCGACCGCGCGCTGCCCTTTGGCGGCAAGGCGCTTTTGTTCGGCAATGTCTCGTCGCCGCCGAACTACTGGGACCTGGAACGCGGCAAGGTGACCGGCTTCATGGACGGGTTCCGCAGCTTTATGAAGCTGACGCAGTATTTCAACTGCATCCATTTCGCCGGCGGTTATCCGGTCGAACCGGTCGACATCCATGCCTCGGTGCGCCATCTCGACTGTCTTTATGAAAAGCTGACGCTGACCGACAAGGTCGTCCATGCCTATTCGCTGGGCAAGGAACGGATCGAGGACGGGATGGAGATGGTGCGGATCGCGGGCGGTCTGACGCCGGAGCAGTTCCGCGCCCGGCCCCACATGTTCACCAATATCAACTCGGTCTCGCCGCTGAAGCATGACTTCCCGATGATCGACGGCGCCTTGCGCATGGCGCGGGCCGGGCAGGCGGTGATCGTGACGCCCTTTACCCTTGCCGGGGCCATGGCGCCGGTGACCATGTCGGGCGCCGTGACCCTGTCGATTGCCGAGGCTTTGTCGGCGATTGCGCTGTTGCAATATGTGGCGCCGGGTTGCCCCTGCATGATCGGCACCTTCACCTCGAACGTCGACATGAAGTCGGGGGCGCCGGCCTTCGGCACGCCGGAATATATGCGCGCGACGCAGATGACCGGCCAGATGGCGCGGTTCTACAAGCTGCCGATGCGGTCGTCGGGCGTCTGTGCCGCCAACGTGCCGGACGGTCAGGCGATGTGGGAGACGTCAAATTCGCTTTGGGCTGCCGTGCAGTCGGGCACCAACCTTGTCTATCACGCCGCCGGCTGGCTTGAGGGCGGGCTGATCGCCAGCCCCGAGAAATTCGTGATGGATTGCGAAGTGCTGCAGATGATCCAGCGCTATATGGAGCCGGCGGTCTGGGCGACCTCGCCCGAGGAGATCGCCGTCGAGACCATCGCCGAGGTCGGGCCGGACGGCCATTACTTCGGCGTCCAGCACACGCAGGACCGCTATGCGACCGCATTTTATGCGCCCATCGCCTCGGACTGGCGGAATTTCGAGGCCTGGTCGCTGGACGGGGCCGTCTGGACGGCCGAGCGGGCCCACCGGATTTTCAAGGAAATCCTGGCCGACTATGTCGAGCCGCCGATGGACCCGGGCATCCGGGACGAGTTGCGCGCCTTCGTCGCCCGCCGCAAGGCCGAGGGCGGGGCGCCGACCGACTACTGACCCGCCCTTGCGCGGCGGCTGAGCGGGTCGGAATTTGTAATTTGTTAACCCTTCGCCCTTAGGCTTTACCCGTCGGAAGGGTGAGGTGCCATGCACGGGTTGATCAATCGGTCATTGCAGAGTTTTCTGCGCAACACCTATGGCCCGGCACTTTGGGACTGTGTGGCCTCGGCGGCGGGGGTTGGCCCCGAAGGGTTCGAGACGATGCTGACCTATGAGGATCGCGTGACCGATCTGGTCCTTGACGCCGCCTCGGCCGAACTCTCCAAACCCCGCGACGTGCTGTTGGAAGACCTCGGCATGTATCTTGTGTCGCTGGAACCGCTCAGGCGGCTTTTGCGGTTCGGCGGCGTCGAATATGTCGATTTTCTTCAGTCGCTTGAGGAGCTGCCCGACCGCGCCCGGCTGGCCGTGGCCGACATCGGCTTTCCGGAACTGGAGCTGCAGGCCCGGGGCGACGGGCAGTTTGCCCTGCACTGCCGCAGCGGCCATCCCGGCTTCCGGCCGGTCTTTGCCGGCGTCCTCAGGGCGATGGCCGATGATTACGGGGCCTTTGCGCTGGTCGATATGGACGGCGACGGTGAAATCAGGGTCGAACATCTGGACGGCCAGTATGCCGCAGGCCGCGCCTTCGACCTTGCCCGGCCGGAGGCGGACTGATGGACGGGCGGGTTGTGCAGGACGCGGCGCTGGTCGGGGCCGAAGCGCTCGGGCGGTTGATGCCCATGTATCTCTGGATCACGCCGACCGGCCTGATCCGTGCCGCCGGACCGACCCTGGCCAAGCTTTGCGCGCCAAGGTCGCTGATCGGTCAGCGGTTTCTTGACCGGTTCCAGGTCTCGAAACCCCGGGCGCTGCTCAGCATGGCCGATGTGCAGGCGCTGGAAGGCGTGCGGATCATGCTGACGCTGGTGCATGAGGGCGGCGGCGGGACCACCCTGCGCGGTCAGGTGCTGCCGCTCAGCCGCGGGCAGGGCTGGCTATTGAACCTGTCGTTCGGGATCGCCGTGGCCGAGGCGGTGCGCGAACACCGGCTGACCAACGCCGACTTCGCGCCGACCGACCTGACGGTCGAACTTCTCTACCTGACCGAGGTCAAGGCGGCGGTGATGGGCGAGCTTGCGGCGCTGATGCGGCGGC
>CAZORV010000007.1:0-17363 GCA_964582215.1 uncultured Frigidibacter sp. | reverse complement strand
GCCGCTCTTGGAAAAGCTGGGCAACGGCGGCAAGGGGATCAACTGGGACACCAAGCTGGAGGTCAAGCATCTGCGCGACCTGAACGGCGTGGTGCAGGACGAGGGGGTTTCGAAGGGCCTCGCGCGGCTGGAAACCGCCCGCGCCGCGTCCGAGGCCGAGGCGCTGAGCGATGCGCTGACCGGGCTGGCCAACCGCCGGGCGCTTGACGCCGAACTGGCGCGCGAATGCCAGCTGGCGGCGCGCGGCGGGACCGGCTTTGCGCTGCTGCATATCGACCTCGACTTCTTCAAGGCGGTGAATGACACGCTGGGCCATGCGGCGGGCGATTTCGTGCTGGGCGGCGCGGCCGCCATCCTGCGCGAAGAGACCCGCAAAAGCGACACGGTGGCGCGGGTCGGCGGCGACGAGTTCGTGGTGATCCTGCGGGGCGAGGTTGACCCGGTCCGCGCCGCCCGCGCCGCGACGCGCATCATCGCCCGGCTTGAGGAACCGATGGCCTTTGAAGGCCAGCCCTGCCGGATTTCCGGCTCGGTCGGGGTGACGATGTCGGGGCAGTATCACCTGCCCGACCCCGAAAAGATGCATGCCGACGCCGACGAGGCGCTTTATGCCTCGAAACGGGCCGGACGGGGGCGGGCGACCTTGTTCGGCGCCTAGGCGGACCCGGCGCGCCGCCCGGCGTTTTCAACGCTGACCGACAGGTCTTTCGGCCGGATGCGCGTAATCCCGGCCCGGCAATCCTTGCGCCACCGCGCCGCCGCATCCTATCGTGCGCCCCGGGGGCGTGCGATGCAGGGGGCGGCAATGACCGGGCATGTGACAGGATCAGGGCGCGTGACCAGATCAGGTCTGGGCGTCGACGCCGCACTTGCGGCCTTTGTCGAGGATCAGGCCCTGCCCGGGACCGGCATCACCGCCGAGCGGTTCTGGTCGGGCTTTGCGGCACTTCTGGACGAACTGGCGCCGAAGAACCGCGCGCTTCTGGCCCGGCGCGACGAGCTGCAGGCCGCGATCGACGGCTGGCACCGCGCCCGCAAGGGCCAGCCCCACGACCCGCAGGCCTATCGCGCCTTTCTGGAAGAGATCGGCTATCTTCTGCCCGAAGGCCCGGCTTTCCAGATCGACACCACCGGCGTCGACCCCGAGGTTGCGACCATCCCCGGCCCGCAACTCGTGGTGCCGCTGACCAATGCCCGCTATGCGCTGAACGCGGCGAACGCCCGCTGGGGCAGCCTTTACGATTGCCTTTACGGCACCGACGCGATGGGCACGGCCCCGCCGCCCGGCGGCTACGAACGCGGCCGGGGCGCGCGGGTGGTGGCGCGGGCGCGGGTGTTTCTGGACGATCACTTCCCCATCGCCGGCGCCAGCCACGCCGATGTCCGCCGCTATCACATCCGCGACGGCGCGCTGCTGATCGACGATCTGCCGCTGGTCAGCCCCGAGAAGTTCGCCGGTTTCCGCGGCAACCCCCGGGCGCCCGAGGCCGTCCTTTTGCGCAACAACGGCCTGCATGTCGAACTGGTCTTTGACCGGGCGCATTTCATCGGCGCCCGCGATCAGGCCTGCCTCGCCGACGTGATCCTGGAAAGTGCCCTGTCGGCGATCATGGATTGCGAGGATTCGGTGGCCTGCGTCGACGCGGCCGACAAGGTGCAGGCCTATGCCAACTGGCTTGGCCTGATGCGCGGCGATCTTGCCGCCGATGTCGACAAGGGCGGACGTCAGCTGACCCGCCGCCTGAACCCCGACCGGACCTACAGCGCGCCGGACGGCGGTCCGCTGGTGCTGAAGGGCAGGGCGCTGATGTGGATCCGCAATGTCGGCCATCTGATGACCAACCCGGCGATCCTGCTGCCCGACGGCGCGGAAGTGCCCGAAGGGCTGATGGACGCGGTGATCACCACGCTGATCGGCATGCATGACCTTGTCCGCGCCTCAGGGCACGACCCTGGGCCTGACCGGGGCCCCCGCAACTCGGCCCATGGCTCGATCTATGTCGTCAAGCCGAAGATGCACGGGCCGGACGAGGTTGCCTTTGCCGATCTGACCTTCGCCCGGGTCGAGGCGCTGCTGGGCCTGCCCGCCCATACGGTCAAGCTCGGGGTGATGGACGAGGAACGCCGCACCTCGGTCAACCTGCGCGAATGCATCCGCGCCGCCCGCCACCGCATCGCCTTCATCAACACCGGCTTTCTTGACCGCACCGGGGACGAGATCCACACGTCGATGGAGGCGGGCGCCGTCAGCCGCAAGGAGTTCATCAAGCGCAAGGGCTGGATCGCCGCCTACGAGGTGCTGAACGTCGATATCGGTCTGGAATGCGGCCTGTCGGGGCGGGGGCAGATCGGCAAGGGCATGTGGGCGATGCCCGATCTGATGGCGGCGATGCTGGACCAGAAGATCGACCATCCGCGCGCCGGGGCGAACTGCGCCTGGGTGCCCTCGCCGACAGCCGCCACGCTGCACGCGCTGCACTATCACCGCGTCGACGTCATGGCCGTGCAGCAGCGGCTGGCCGCCGGCGGGCGCCGGGCGCATGTCGATGCGGTGCTGGAGATACCCCTGGCCAGCTACCGCCGCTGGACCACCGCGCAGGTCCTGCGCGAGGTCGAGAACAACGCGCAAGGCATCCTTGGCTATGTCGTGCGCTGGATCGATCAGGGGATCGGCTGTTCCAAGGTGCCCGACCTGAACGATGTCGCCCTGATGGAGGACCGCGCCACCTGCCGCATCTCGGCCCAGCATGTCGCCAACTGGCTGCATCACGGCATCGTCACCGCCGATCAGGTGACCGGCGCCCTGCGCAAGATGGCCGCCGTCGTCGACCGCCAGAACCGCGACGATCCCGCCTATCGCCCGATGGCGCCCGGTTTTGACGGCCTGGCCTTTCAGGCGGCCTCGGACCTGATCCTTCGGGGCCGCACCCAACCCTCGGGCTATACCGAACCGATCCTGCACGCCCGCAGGCTGGCGGCCAAATCGGCGCTGTAACCCCGGACCTGTGGCCCGGCCCCGGCGTCAGAGCCCGTGTTCGCGGGATCTGGGCCTGCTGCCCGGCGAACCGGCGGAACAGCTGTCCGCGACGCGCTTGCCCGCGGCCAGATCGCCGCGCCGCTGACCGCGCGCGAGATGCCCAACCGCCTGACCGAGCGGTATCGCAAGGCCCGCAGCGACATGGCCGTGGGCGGGACGAACACCCTGTTCCTGGCGGTCGGTTTCCAGCGCTGGAAGCGGTCCGAGGGGGACAGCCGATCCTGTCGCGCGCCGCTTCTGCTTTGCCGGTCCGGCTGGAACGGCGCTCGGCGCTGCCGGAATTCCGGCTGAGCCGGCTTGCGGACGAGGCGAGGATCAACCGGGCCCTGCTGGAAATGCCGAAGCGGGATTTCGAGCTGCGGCTTGCCGAGGCTGGAAGGCGAACTGCCCCGCGACGAAAGCGGTCTCGATCTTCCGCGCATCCGGTCGTGGCCGGGTGAAAAACCAGTGGCAGGTCAGAAGCCGCACCAGTCGGCCGCATCTCACCCATTTCCGTCTCTCGGTGGTCACGCCGGGCGGATGACGTTTCCTCTCGCTGCCCTGAACCCCCGGCACCTTTGGCCGCCACACGCCCGGGTGCGGCACCCGCAGGAACATGTCCGCAAGGCTGCCCCCGGGGCTCTGCAGCAGGGCCATGATTATTCCGCCAAGCGAAGCTCTGCATTGCAGATTTTGAGCATTCTTGCCTTCTTCCGCAGCAATTAGGTTCTGGCTTGTTGGCGCGGGATGGTCCCGCAGGCCAGGCAATACAGGAAAAACGCAATGTCGCGCATCAGCACACCCGCAACCATCGAAGCCTCTCCCGTCGGGTCCCAGCCGCTGCTTGAGGCTGTAAAGAAGCAGTTCGGAGTTGTGCCGAACCTGTTCCGCGTTGTCGGCAATTCGCCTGCAGCACTCGAAGGCTATCTTGGCCTGAACGGGGCCCTCGGCAAAGGCGCCATCGACCCCAAGACGCGCGAGCGGATCGCGCTGGCCGTGGCCGAGATCAACGGCTGCGACTACTGCCTTTCGGCGCACAGCTACCTGGGGGCCAATCTCGCGAAACTGGACGAGGCCGAGATTCTGGCCAACCGCCGGGGCACCTCGGGCGATGCCAAGGCTGACGCGGCGGTGCGCTTTGCCGCTTCGGTGACCAAGGCGCGCGGCAGCGTCGGCAACAGTGATGTCGAGGCCGTCCGGGCCGCCGGGTTCAATGACGCGCAGATCGTCGAGATCGTGCTGCATGTCGCGCTGAACACGTTGACCAACTACGTCAACAACGTCGCCGAGACGGCCATCGACTTTCCTGTGGCCAAGCCTCTGGCCGCCTGACCCCCCGTACCCACAACAATCAAAGGAATCCCGAAATGAAACGGATGTTTTCGAACCCGCTCCGCGCCACCGCCTTTGTGCTGGCCTCTGCCTTTGTGATGGGGGCGACCGTCCCCGCCCTGGCCTATGACGTCACCTCGACTGCTGCGATCAACGTGGATGCGAAGGGTGTGATCCTGCGCGGCGTCGATGCGACGTCCTATGCCGCGGGCGGCGCCCCGGGCGCCGGGTCCGCCGACTTCACCGCCAAAGTGGACGGCGCGACCTACCTGTTCGCCTCTGCCGCGGCGCGTGACAGCTTCGTCGCGGACCCCGCAACCTTCGAGCCGGCTTTCGGCGGCTTCTGTGCTGTTGGCGCTGCCCTGGGCAAGAAGCTTGATGGCGACCCTGCGATCTTCCGCAACTTTGAGGGCAAGCTCTACCTCTTCGTCTCGCAAGAGGCCGCGGCGCTGTGGGACAAAGACCCGGCGGGGACGCTGGCCAAGGCCAATGCCAACTGGCCGGGCATCGCTGACAAGACCCCCGCCTCGCTGGAATAATCCTCCCGCACCGGTCTGATCGATCAGGGTGTCCCCGGGCGCGATTGGCCCGGGGATACCTGTCTGGCGGGCGTTCAGGGCCAGGCCGCCATTGCCACGTCGGCAACGGCCAACAGGTCGGGCGTCGTCATCCCGTCGCGGGCCAGCATCGACATGCCCGCAATGACCGTCGCCAGATAGTTGGCCAGTGCAGTCAGGTCCGTGCCGGCGGGCAGTTGATCGCGGTCCGCCTCCAGCCGGTCCAGAAACAGCCGCCGCGTCGCCGCGCGCCGGTTGGCCACGCCTTGCGCGACACCGGCCTGATCGGGCGAACAGCCCGGCATCCCCAGCGAGATCATGCAGCCCCTGGGGTGCCCTTCCCCGGTCAAAAGCCGCGCCCAGTCCCGCACCAGCGCGGTGATCGCCTGCCGCAGGCCCGGCCCGGCATGGAGTTCACGCAGCAGCATCTGTCCGAAGGTTTCGGCATAGCGGTCAAGGACGCGGTCATAGAGCGCCTCTTTCGACCCGAAGGCGGCATAAAGGCTGGGCGGCGTCATGCCCATGGCATCGGTCAGGTCCTTGACCGACGTGCCTTCATAGCCCTGTTCCCAGAACAGGCGGGCGGCCCTGTCCAGCACGGTGTTTTCGTCAAAGGCTCTGGGGCGGCCTCGCGGCCGGATCTCTTTTTCCATAGTGATCACTATATAAAGATTGACGGCGCGATCAATCCTGTTATTTATGTATCGATCGATACATAAATAGGAGACATCACCATGACCGCCCTTCCCCCCGAGTTCCGCACCTATGCCCTGGCCGATGCCGGGCTGACCATGCGCCTGACGCGCCCGGCCCCGCTTGGGCCGCGCGATGTGCGCGTCGCGATCAAGGCCGCCAGCCTGAACTACCGCGATCTTCTGGTCGCCAAGGACCAGGTCGGCGCGGCAGCCACCAACGTTGTCCCTCTGTCGGATGGCGCGGGCGAGGTGCTGGAGGTGGGTGCCGCAGTGACCGCCTGGAAGGCCGGGGATCGCGTCATGCCGTCATTCTTCCGGACATGGCAGGACGGTTCCTTCACCCCGGCCTATTTTGCCGGCGCCCTTGGCGGCGCGGTCGATGGTGTTCTGGCAGAACGGATCGTCGTTCCCGAGGATGGGCTGGTCCGCATTCCGGATCACATGACCTACGAACAGGCCGCGACCCTGCCCTGCGCCGCGGTGACCGCATGGGGTGCCTTGTTCGAACGCGGGCGGCCGCTTAAGGCCGGGGACATTCTTCTGGTGCAGGGCACGGGCGGCGTTGCGTTGTTCGGGATGCAGTTTGCCAAGGCGGTCGGGGCGCGGGTCGTGGTGCTGTCCTCTTCGGACGACAAGCTGGCGCGGGCCGAGGCACTGGGGGCGGATTTCGGCATCAACTACCGCAAGGCGCCCGAATGGGCGGCCGCGGTGCGCGAGGTGACCGGAGGGCACGGTGCCGACCACATCCTTGAACTGGGCGGTGCCGATACCTTTGCGCAGTCGATTGCCGCGGTTGCGGCTCATGGCTCCATTGCGCAGATCGGCGTTCTGACGGGCTATGGGGCCACACCGAACCTGAACGGGCTGTTCTCGGCCAATGCCACGATCAACGGCATCATGGTCGGGCCGCGGGTGTTTCTGGAGCGGGTCGCCGCATTCATGGAACAGCACGCCATCGCCCCGGTCATCGACCGCAGCTTCGCCTTCGATCAGGCCGCCGAGGCCTACCGGCATCTGCAGGCCGCCGGCCATATGGGCAAGATCGTCATCACGGTCTGAAAGAGCGCTGCCCCGGGGCCGGTCCTGCCCCGGGGATCCTCATGTCCAGCGCAGATCAAGGGCATGACGCAGCCACTGTCCGCCCACGATGTCCAGGACCAGTTGGCGGGCGATACCTGTTCTTGCGGCGACTTCGGCTTCCTGCCATTCGACATGGGCCTGCACGGCCAGTTGCAGCAAATGACCCTCGGCGAAGTCGAGAAACAGCAGGCCCGCGCGCGGATCCAGCGCCAGATTGCCTAGGGTGTTGAAGAACCCGTTCCCGGCATAATCGGGAACCCGCAGCCGTGACCCTTCGCCGGCAGCCTCGATGGCGACAAACCCCGGATCACCGCCGCGATGCGAGACGTCAACCCCCTGGGACCAATCGCCCTGATCCTGCCCGCTTGTCGTGGCAATGAAGAAAGTATCCGATCCGGCGATCAGCGCCCGTGCCGCATGGCTGAGGTCTGCGCTCTCCGCTATCGCCGCAACGGCGCGGTCACGAGGGATCCGTTGATGTGCGCGGACATGGATGTATTTCGGGCAGTTGCCAAAGCTCTGGACCACATCGACGGCAAGGCCCTTGGGGCCGGCTTCGCGGATACGGCCATTCATTCGGTTGCGGCGGCGGGTTTCCATCTCGATCCCCAAAAGGCCAATGGCCGAACCCGGCCGCAGTGCCGCCTGCGCCGGGTCGATCGGATCGGGCAAGAGGTTGATGCGCATCATCTCTGGCGTGGTGGTGACAAAGCCGGGCGCGCCGGCCAGAACCGTCGCCCAGGGTTGGCCCGAATCGTCGGCCAGGCCGGCGATCAGGAAGGGCAGCTTCTCGAACAGCTCGCGGTGTTGATCGGGCATCTGGCTGCGGATCAGGCGGGGGCCCGCCACATCCATCCGGGCGCGGGTTCCGGCCCGGTTCTGGACCTGGCGTTCGCCTTCGTGAAAGGGCGACCCTTCGTCCCGGACCGTCACTTGGGAGGCCCGCCGAACTTTGGCGCCGAGCGGACCATGGGAATGAAGCCGGGCAAGGCCTCGATCCGGTCGAGCCAGCTGCGGATCTGCGGATAGGGCTCCAGCGACACATGCCCTTCGGGCGCGTGGGCGGTGTAGGAATAGAGCGCAATATCCGCGATGGTCGGGGCTTCGCCCACAAAGAACGGCCCCCCGGCGGCCAGATGCGCCTCCATCACGCCCAGCACACCGGCAGCCACCAGCTGGGCGCGGGCCAGATCATGCCTGGCGTCGAACAGCCCGACCAGCCGCGCGACGGCAGGGCCCGCGAACAGCGGCCCCGCCGCGACCGACAACCAGCGTTGCACGTCAGCCGCCCCCCGGGCATCGGCGGGATACCAGCGGCGCGCGGGGTCATGGCGGATCGCCAGATAGACCAGGATCGCATTGGAATCCGCCAGTACGGCGCCGTCATCCTCGATCACGGGCACCTGCCCGAAAGGGTTCATCGCCAGAAACGCCGTGGTCTTCTGCCCGCCGGGTGGCACATCCACGATCTCGACCGGAAGACCGAGCAACGACAGGAACAGTTCGACCCGATGGCAATGGCCGGACATACGAAAGCGGTGGAGGCGGATGTCAGGCATGGGTCAGGTCCTTTCGGTTTGTCCGGTCAGGACGGCTGCAAGTTGATCCGGCGCGGCGCCTGCCGTCTGCGCTGCGGGCAGGGCACAGTCGGATTGCGGGACCGGGGCCAGCGTCTCGCACGGATAGACGTCGCCGGCAGCGGCCATGGCGGCCAGACACTCGATGTAGATGTCCGGGGCGGTGTAAGCTTCAGTCATTCGGTTTCCTTCCATTCTGCAGGAGTTGCGCTTCAAGGTCGGCAATCCGCGCCAAAAGCGGCGCCGAGAGCGCACGAACCTCGTCCAGCGTATAGCGCTCGGTGATGTGCTGGGGGCAGTTCCAGTCGAACCCCTCAACCGTGATGACAATCCCGCGCTCGACCGTCGCGCGGTAGTCGGGCACGGCAAGCCTGTCCAGCGTTGCGCGGTCCGCAGGATCGACCGCCCGCGCCCGTCCCAGGAGCTTTAGCCGGGTGCGGTTCGGATAATCCATGAAGAACAGGGACACGCGGTCATCGGTCATCAGGTTGCCGACGCTGATGTACTGGCGGTTGCCACGGAAGTCGGCAAAGCCGATGGTTTGCGCATCCAGCACCCGCACAAAGCCCGCAGGGCCGCCCCGGTGCTGGATATAGGGCCAGCCGGTTTCGCCCACCGATGCCATGTAGAAGGAATCGCGCAGGGCGATGAACTGCGCTTCGGACCCGGTCAGTCTGTGGTTGAACGGCTCGGCCACCTGCTCGCTGCGCGCATAAGATGCGCGGCTGCCATGCCGTTCCTGCATCTCTTTGACGGTGGGGGTAAAGGCGATATCGGTGAACCGGTGCGTCATGTCGGACCCTCCTGGCCCTTCGCGGGCTAAAGCCCAAGCGCGCTGAGGCCCGGGTGGTCATCCGGGCGGCGGCCAAGGGGCCAGTGGAACTTGCGGTCGGCCTCGGCGATGGGCAGGTCGTTGATGCTGGCGTGACGCGTGGCCATCAGACCCTCGGCGTCGAACTCCCAGTTCTCGTTGCCATAGCTTCGGAACCACTCACCGGCGCTGTTGCGCCATTCATAGGCGAAGCGCACCGCGATCCGGTTGCCGTGAAAGGCCCAGACTTCCTTGATCAGGCGATACTCTTGCTCGGCCGCCCATTTGCGGGCCAGGAATGCCTCGATCTCGGCGCGGCCCCTGGGGAACTCGGCGCGGTTGCGCCACTGGCTGTCAGGCGTATAGGCCAGCGCCACGCGCGCGGGGTCGCGGCCGTTCCAGGCGTCTTCGGCCATCCGCGCCTTCTGCGCAGCGGTCTCGGCGGTGAAAGGGGGCAGCGGTGGGCGGGACATGGGAATAACTCCGGTTTTGGGGGGCGGTCCTGGGATGGCACCGCCCGAAGGGGATCAGACATAGGACCAGTCGGCGGGCAGCCAGCGCAGGGCGCCTGCATCCCCGACGATACGCCCGACGCCAGGAAACGGCATGTGGGTCGCGGCGATCAGAGCCTTTTGTTCCGCCGCTTCGGCAAAGAACCGGGCGCGCCTGGCATCGGCGGCGGGTTTGTCCATCTCGAAGACGATGCCGAAACCGGGGATGGCCGGGTGCGCTGCCGGGTGGAACAACATGTCCGCCACCAGCAACAGGCTTTCGCCGCCATCCTCGATCTTCACCCCGACCTGCCCGGGCGTATGGCCCGACAGATCGAACACCGACACCCCGCGCGAAATCTCGCGGTTCCCGTCGATTTGTTGCAAGCGCGGGTACAGGGCGACGAGTTGCTCGGTCGCGGCAAAGCTGGAATGGGTGATCGCCGGGGCGCGGGCCAGCATGCCCGCATCAGTGAAGGTCGCCACATCGCGCCGGTCGATGTAGACCTCGGCATTGGGATAATTGTTCTGCCCGCCCGCCACCATGCCCGCGATGTGATCGACATGTGCATGGCTGAGGATCACGGCGTCGATGCTGCTGGCCGGGACGCCCAGGGCCTCCAGCGTACCGGGCAAGTAGCCCGAAGTGGCGCTGACCGTCCCGGCAGGGCCGCTGTCCACCAGAATGTAGCGCTCGCCATCATTGATGAGATAGGTCGAGAAACTGGCCCGGATGCCGTTCCTGCCAGCGGCAAACACCGCGTCGCCCGCTGCTTTCACATCCGCAGGCGTGGCCCCGGTGAACAGATCATAGGGGAAGTCGATATAGCCATCCGAGATGACGGTGATCTCGAACCGTCCGATCTGATAGCGTGCCACCACTGGCGGGCGGGCCAGCGGGCCCGCGGACCGGGCTGCGGCGTTCCGGGCCAGGGCGGCGGACAAGGGAAGGGTGGCAAGCGCGGCGCCAAAGCCACGACGGGACAGAGTGACCATGAGTTGTCCTTTCAAGAAGGCGGGGTGCGGTCGCTTTGGCCTTGGCCCTTTAACCTTGGGCCTGACTATGCCCTGACCGCGCCGTTGCAAGAATACGCACCGTATGGAATTGATTATTCCACCGAAAGAAACGAACTCGGGGGGGACGGATGGACCGCTTTCACGAAATCGAGGTGTTCATCGCCGTCCACGACGCCGGCAGCTTTGCCAAGGCGGGCCAGCGGCTGCGCATGTCGCCCCCCGCCGTGACGCGGGCGATCTCGGCCCTGGAAGACCGGCTTGGCGCGCGGCTGTTCCAGCGCACCACGCGCCGGCTGGCAATCACCGATGTCGGCACCCGGTTTCTGGACAGCGCACGCCGCATCCTGGAGGATCTGGGTGCGGCAGAACGCGAGGCATTGGGGGCCACCACGGCGCCGCGCGGTCACCTGACGGTGACGACCTCGGTCACGCTGGGCCGGTCGCTGCTGGCCCCCATCGCGCGGCAGTTTCTTGCGGAATACCCCGAAATCACCTTGACGGTCCTGCTGTTGGACCGCGTCACCAACCTGATCGAGGAAGGCATTGATGCCGCCTTCCGCATCGGTCCGCTGCCGGACTCCACCCTCGTTGCCCGCAGGTTGGGGTCGGTCCACCGGATTTTGGTGGCCAGCCCCGACTATCTGACCCGGCACGGCACGCCGGCGATACCGTCCGATCTTACGGGCCATTCGATGATCGCCTTCACCGGCCTGATGCCCAATCGCGAATGGCGGTATCTCGACGGCCGCAGCGGCAAGGCCGTGTCCTTCACGCCCCGGCTTGAAATCAACGATGCCACGGCCGCCATCGCCGCCGCCGAGGCGGGCGATGGCATCACGGTCGCCCTGTCCTACATGGTGGCGGAGCAAATCCGCCAAGGCCGCCTGATCCCGGTCCTGGCCGACCTGACGCCTCCGCCGGTGCCCGTCCATCTGGTCTTTCCGCAGTCCCGCCTGCTGGCCCCCAAACTGCGCGCCTTCCTCGATTTCGCCGCGCCACGCCTGAGAGCGGATCTCGACGCGCTCCGGTTGCCCTGAAAAGCGGACATCGAATGACTCCGCACGGCCCGACCGGGCCAGTATTTCGTTTTGCGAAACAGGGTGCTGTCAGACGAATGCGAATCGGTCTCTGCTTGCCCTACCCAACCCTGCCGTCAGGCAGCAACGCGACCACGCCACTCGGCCAGCGCGGCGGTTCGGTTCAGCCTGAAATTCCGCCGGCTGTCGACGGCGCGTTCCCGGTCGAAATGGTTGTGGACTGAGGCATGGACCGAGGCGAACTTTTGCAAACCTTGCAACCGCCGGAACCGCGAGCATCGCCCGCTCGCGTCGTCGGAACGGGAGATGTGAATCCTCCGCCCGAATGTTGGCCCGGCGGCCCATCTCGCGGTCATCGCCACGGCCGAGGTCCTTCTGCGCGGCCCCGCAACACCGCAGGCGGTCCGCGACCAGAACGTCAGGACGACCATGCCTTTTCAGGGATTTCCCGAGGAATTTCTGTGCCGCCCGCCTGTCGCGGGCCTTGGTCACGGAGCTTTCCAAAACCTCGCCTTCATGGCCGACGGCGCGCCAAAGGTCGTGTGTCCCGCCGTTGATCTTCACGAACATCTCATCCAGATGCCATCGCCACTGCCGCCCGGCGCGCATCAGATCGACGCGCCGGCGGCGGATTTCGGCGGCAAACATCGGGCCAAATCTTGTCCGCCGGAACCGCACGGTTTCATAGCTGATCTCGATTCCGCGTTCGTGCAGCAAGTCTTAGACATTGCGCAGCGACAACGGGAAACGGACGGACATCATCACCGCCAGCCGGATGATCCCGGGGCTGGTCTTGAAATGCCGGAAAGGGGAGTGCTCGGTCATGACAAAACGCTGCCCGCCATACGGTCGGGCCTCAAGCCGGGTTTCTCTGACAGGGCAGACGGGAGTTTACCGCACCGGGCCGCGCGACGGGGGACGTGTTTCCCTGCAAGTCCGCGACCGGCAGGCAATAGCAGGGAATCCAGACCGCCTCCGCGCCAACGAAGACCGGGCGCCGGAAACCGCGGATTCAGGGGCAGATCGGCGCGCGGAGACGGGCAATGCGTCTCCGGCCAGCCGCAAGGACCGGAAATGATCGAGGAATTCAGTGAGTGAATTTAATGAAATAGCCAGACGCAGAGTGGCTGGCGGAGAGGGTGGGATTCGAACCCACGGATGGCTTGCACCATCAACGGTTTTCGAGACCGCCGCATTCGACCACTCTGCCACCTCTCCGTGTCGGGGTCGTTGTCGGGCCGGGGTTTAGCCGGGGTTGGGGGCGGGCGCAACCCGAAAATGCAAGGCGCCTGCCGCTTGTGAGCGGGCGGGCGAGAGGTTAGGCTCGGGCGAAATTCCCAACGGGTCAAGGGCCTGTGATGGTTCGGTCGGCGATTGTGGTTCTTGGCTTTGCCTTCCTTGCGGCGACGGGGGGACTGGCGGGGCGCGGGCTGCCGGCCGGGGCGCTGGTCGTCACCGCCGCCGAGGCGGGCGAAAGTCCGGCGGTGGTGCTGGAGCGGGCCCTGTTGTTGCCCGAGCTTTACAAGGTCATGCAGAAAGAGGGTCTGGCCTATGGCAAGACCATCGAAAGCCAGTTCTTTCCCGGTTCGGGCGGGGCCTCGTGGCAGGCCGAGGTCGGCCGGATCTATGCGCCCGAACATCTTGGCCAGCTGTTCCATGACCGTTTCGCGCTGGCCCTGCGGCAGGGGGCGGCCGACACCCAGCCGATGGTCGCCTTCTTTGCCTCGGACCTTGGGCGGCGGGCGGTGGCGCTGGAGCTTTCGGCGCGGCAGGCGCTTCTGGACAAGGATATCGAGGCCGGGGCATGGGCGGCGCTGGACCGGCTTGAGGCCGAGGGCGATCCGCGTCTTCAGATGATCCGCGGCTATCTTGAGGCCAACCATGTCATCGACCTGAACGTGGCCTCGGCGCTGAATGCCAATGTCGCCTTTCTGACCGCCCTGTCCGAGGCCGCCGAGCCCGGGCAGCGGATGTCGCGCGACGAAATCCTGGCGCAGGTTGCCGGCGGGCAAGAGGCGGCGCGGGCCGATGCCGAACGCTGGATTCTCGGCTTTTCGGTGCTGGCCTATGCGCCGCTCAGCGACACCGAGTTGCGGGCCTATATGGAGTTTGCCGAGACGCCCGCCGGGCTGGCACTGAACAAGGCGCTGTTCGAGGCCTATGACGAGATGTTCGCCCGGATCTCGGCCGATCTCGGGCGGTCGGTCGGGCGCTGGATGGCCGGAACCAACCTGTGAGCGGCCCAAGCGTCGGGCGCCGCAAGGTCTTTTACCTGCCGGGCTACGATCCCTTTCCGCCGCGCCGCTACCGCGAGCTTTACCGGACCGAGGCGGCCCAGCAGGCCGAGCTTTCGGGCCACGAGATACGGCTGATCCGGCGGACGGGCGAGGGGGGCTATGGCTGGCAGGTCGCGGCCGAGGTCGAGGGGGCGGCGGTCTTTGCCGATGTCGAGGTGCTGGTCTGGTCCGACATTGTGCAGGCCTCGATGGGGCAGGGGATCGGCTCGACCTATCGCCAGCTTATTCGCACCGCCTGGGCCTATATCGGGTCGGGGGCGCTGATGCGGCTGATGCGGCTGCGCCGGGGGCCGATGATCGCGGCGCTCTATCCGATCGTCGTGCTGGTTCTGGAGCTTTTGCTGGCGGTCATGCTTGGGGGGCTTTGCGCGCGCTATCTGGCTTTGCCGGGGCAGGGGGGGCTGGTGATCCGGGCGGCGCTGTTCGCCGCCATCGTCTGGGCGGCGCTCTGGCTGTTCCGCCGGTCGGACGGGCGCATCTATGCCTGGTATCTGATGCATGACTATGCCTTCACCGCGGCCGAGGGCGGCGCCTATCCGGCCGCGCTTGAACTGCGGCTGCTGCAGTTCCGCGACCGGATCGTGGCGGCGGCGGACGAGGATTGGGACGAGGTGCTGGTGGTCGGCCATTCGTCGGGTGCGCATCTGGGGATTTCGGTGCTGGCCGACGTGATGCGCGGCGGCGGC
Source organism: uncultured Frigidibacter sp. (assembly GCA_964582215.1). Classification (GTDB taxonomy): domain Bacteria; phylum Pseudomonadota; class Alphaproteobacteria; order Rhodobacterales; family Rhodobacteraceae; genus TMP-24. The sequence continues at coordinate 2,767 of CAZORV010000007.1, read as the reverse complement.
TGGCCTGCGGACGGGCCGGTGCTGTCGCTTCTGACATTGGGGCAGGTGGTGCCGATGGTCAGCTTTCTGCCGCGTGCCGGGCGGTTGCGGGGGGATCTGCGGCTGTTGTCGACGGCGGGGGAACTGACCTGGGTGGATGTGACGGCGCCGGGCGATGGCTGCGCCTTTGCGCTGTGTGATCCGGTGGCGGTGTCGGGCATGGCGACGGCGGCGCGGCGCTGGCCGCTGGTCCTGTCGGCCGCCTTCAGCCGCACCCTGTCGCCGGCGCGCTGGCAGGCGCTGCGGCGGCGTTATTTCCGGCTGCATTTCCAGTATCTCTGTGCCTTCGACAACCTGCCGGGGCAGGCCGACGACTATGACTACTTTGCCATCACCGCCGGACCGCTGACCCTTGGCGCCCGGCTTGGCCAGCGGCCGCCGTCGAAAAGCCGGATCGAGACGGCGCTGAACCGCTATGGGGCGGCGAAATGACCGCGCCAAAGCCGCCCTCGCGCCCCGGCCGCGTCAGCCTCTGGCGCTATCTCAGGCTGTTCCGGCGCGATATCCTGTCGGCGCAGCCCGCCCGCCTTTACCGCGCCTGGATGGCCGAGTTCCGGACACCGTTCTTCCGGTCGTATCTTTGCAACGACCCGGCCCTGATTGATCTGGTCCTGAAGGACCGGCCCGGCGCGTTTCCGAAGTCGGACCGGATCGGCGAAGGGTTGGCGCCGCTGCTGGGCCGGTCGGTCTTTGTCACCAACGGCGCCGAATGGCAGGCACAGCGCCGGATCATCGACCCGGCCTTCGGGCAGGGGCGGCTGCGCGACACGTTTCCGGCGATGCTGGCGGCGGCGCGGGCGGCCTGCGACCGGCTGGCGGCATCCGGTCCCGGGCCGGTCGAGGTCGAGGCGGCGATGAGCCATGCCGCGGCCGACGTGATCTTTCGCACGCTGTTTTCGGTCCCGATCGAGGATGCGACGGCGGCCCGCGTCTTTGCCGCCTTTCGCGACCATCAGCAAAGCCAGCCCCTGCTGACGCTTGCGGCCTTTGTCCCGCTGCCGCGCTGGCTGCCGCGGTTTCGCCGGCGGCGGACGCGGGTGACGGCGCAGGCTCTGCGTGGTCTGATCGGGGCGATGACGGACGAGCGGATGCGCGCGGTTGCCGCCGGCAACGCCCCGGACGATCTTGCGACCAAGATCATGACCACCGCCGATCCCGAAACCGGCCGCTGTTTCACGGCGGCCGAGATGGCCGATCAGGTGGCGATCTTCTTTCTGGCCGGGCACGAGACGTCGGGCGCGGCACTTGGCTGGGCGCTGTACCTTCTGGCCAGCCACCCCGCCGTGCAGACGGCCGCGGCGGCCGAGGCGCTGGCCCTGCCCGATGTGCCCGACTTTTCCGACATCGCCGGGCTTGGCCCCCTGCGCGACGTCTTTCGCGAGACGCTGAGGCTTTATCCGCCGGTGCCGATGATGGTGCGGGAAACCACCTGTCCGGTCACGCTCCGGGGGCGGGCGGTCGCGCCGGGGGCGCAGATCGTCCTGTCGCCCTGGCATCTGCATCGCCACGAGCGGCTTTGGGACCAGCCTGATCTTTTTGACCCCGGGCGTTGGCAGACGGCGGCGGGGCGGACCTCGGCGCGGCAGGCCTATCTGCCGTTTTCGGCCGGCCCGCGCGTCTGCCCCGGCGCCGGCTTTGCGATGATCGAGGGGCCGCTGATTCTGTCGCAACTCTTGCGCCGATTCGAATTTGCGGTGATTCCCGGGCAAATTCCGGTTCCGGCCGCAAATTTGACCGTTCGGTCACAAACCGGCATCAGACTGTTCGTCAGGCCGCGCCAATCGGCGGGGAAAGTGTGATCTTCCCTGACGTTACAGGTGCCTGTCCCATTTCAGGCCCGGCTTCGCCGCAATTTCGCCACAGGTTTTGAGCGTTAGTTACCCATTCTTATCACCTTTTCTGCCGGGGTGCTCGAATATGCCAACTTCCACGCCGTCCACATCGCTGGGCGGATCGACGATTGAACCGCGCGCTGGCCGGTTCCGCATCGCTGTGCCGTCCTGGGGATGGGGCGCCAGCCTGTTCGGTGTCTCGCACCGCGACGACACCGTGTCGCGCGAAGAGATGGTGCAGATATTCGGCAAAGAGCTGAAGGCACCCGCCCTGTCACCAAGACGCGGAAAGGCGGACCCGGGCGAGGGCTGAGGCCAGGGCCCCGGCCGCTCAGCCCGGCGTCGGACCAAAGAACAGCGCCGCGCCAGTCGGCAGGGGCCATCGCCCCTGCCGCCACGCGCCGTCTCCACCCGAACCGCCCGGTCGCGCAAAGCGACCGGGCAGCGCCTGCCCCTGCGGGGGGCTGGCGCTTCGCGCCATCCGGGGCAGGTGCCGCCCTCTGTCGCTTGGGCCGGGATGGTCCCCGGGGCCGCGTTCCCGCATGAGCGGGGCCGCTCTTCCACCGGAAGATCGGCTTTTCCCGCTCAGCCCGGCGTTTGGGAAGGGTCCCGGGCCGCCTCACCCGGCAGGGGCCATCGCCCCTGCCGCCACGCGCCGGTCGCACTCTCACCGCCCGGTCGCCCAAAAACCACCGGGCAGCGCCTCGGCCTTCTGGTGTGCCGGTCGAGGCAGTCCCCGGTGCGACCTTCCCGCATGAGGGGGGCCGCTCCTCCACCGGAAGATCAGCCTGTCCCGCTCAGCCCGGCGTTTGGGAAGGGTCCCGCGCCGCCTCACCCGGCGGGGGCCATCGCCCCTGCCGCCGCGTGCCATTCCCGCCCGCACCGCCCGGTCGCCC
>CAZORV010000006.1:0-35479 GCA_964582215.1 uncultured Frigidibacter sp. | reverse complement strand
GCTGAAGCAGGCGAGCGTGGGCGTGGCGATGGGGTCGGGCACCGATGTGGCGCTGGAAACCGCTGATGCGGCGATCCTGCGCGACCGGGTCACCGACATTCCCGCCACGATCCGCCTGTCGCGCGCGGCGATGGCCAACATCCGGCAGAACGTCACCATCGCACTGGGTCTGAAGGCGGTGTTTCTGGTGACCTCGGTCTTTGGGCTGACCGGCCTTTGGATCGCGATCATGGCTGATACGGGGGCGACGGTGCTGGTCACCTTGAACGCGCTGCGGCTGTTGCGGTTCAACCCGGAACGCGAGGGCTGATCCGATGATGTCTGGTTTCGGCTGGGCCGCGCTGGCCCTTCTCTTCGCCTATCTGTCGCTGTTCTTCTGGGGCAGCGCTGTCGCCGCTCAGGCCGCAGGCAGACCCGTCTGGCTGTTCGGGCGGGCTACGGGGCGCGACCGTCTGGCAGCTTTCGGGTTCCGCGCGGCATTCGCGCTTGCCTTCTTCGGGCCACTGCTTTGGTTAGCCCTGCCCCTGCTGCACAAGGTCGATCCGTTCTGGACCGAAGGAAATGCTCTGACGCTCGGCATGATCGGCATCTTCATTGCGGGCCTTGGCGCGATGGTGGCCTTTGCCGCCCAAATGTCGATGGGGACTTCCTGGCGGGTCGGCGTGGTGAGCGGCCAGACCGGCAACCTCGTCTCAGGCGGCCTCTATCAATTCAGCCGCAACCCGACCTTTGTAGGACAGTTCGCCCTGCTCGCCGGGGTCGCTCTCGCGGTTCCTGCTGTTCCGACGATCCTTGCGGCAATCCTGTTCCTTTGGTCGGCCACCACGCAGGTCCGGTCGGAAGAGGCCGCCCTTCGTCAGTCCCTGGGGCCTGATTATGACCGTTATGCCGCCTCCGTTCCGCGCTGGATCGGTCTTCGCCGCAGGGAAATGCGATGAACACACGGCTGATTATCGTCCTGATCGCAGCCACGGCGCTGGCCGATCAACTGAGCAAGGCGGCGGCACTGTCCAAGCTGACACTTGGCCAAGAGGTTGCAGTTGTGCCCGGCTTCGACCTGACGCTCGGTTTCAACGAAGGATCAAGCTTCGGCATGCTGTCGGGTGTAATGGCAGGTAAACCCCTGCTGATGGCCGCCCTGACTGGGGCACTGACCCTGATGTTTGCCGTCATGGCGTTCCGCGCACGCCATCCGTTTGAACGCGCGGGCTTTGCACTTGTGGTCGGTGGGGCACTTGGCAACATCATCGACCGGCTGCGGCAAGGTGCGGTGACCGATTTCCTTGATCTCTACTGGCGCGACTGGCACTGGCCTACCTTTAATGTCGCGGATATTGCCATCACGCTTGGCGCGGTCTGCATCATCGCAGCCGCTCTGCCCTTTCGCCGCCGCAAGGAGCCTGTTCTTGACCAACGCTGAACATCAGACTCTGTCTCGCGATGAGCTGGCCGTCACGGCCGCGTTCCTGATCGCACTTGCTGCAACGCTTGGCGCGCTGTTCATTGGCGAGGTGCTCGGCCAGATGCCCTGCACCCTGTGCTGGTATCAGCGCATTGCGATGTTCCCGCTGGTGCCGATCCTTGGCCTGTCGCTTTGGCGTGGGGATGGCATGGCGCGCCTTTACGCCCTTCCGTTGGTGCTGGCGGGGCTGGCACTGGCGGGCTGGCACACCGGGCTCTATCTCGGGCTTGTCCCCGAGGCGGTCGTACCGTGCACCAAGGACGGTCCGTCCTGCTCGGGTCCGGCGCAGATCATCCTCGGCATGCCCATTCCCTATCTGTCACTGGCGGCATTCGCTGCCATCCTTGCATGTCTCATCTTTCCAAAAGGAACCCGCACATGAACCGCCGCACCTTGTTGATCGGGGCTTCGGCCCTTGGGCTTGTCGCTTTCGGCGGCGGTGCCTTTTTCCTGAACCGCCAGCGTCAGGCCGAGGCCGAGGCGGTCGCTGCTGCCACCCCGGCCGTGGATCCCTCGCTTCTGATCCGCCCCCACTCCCCCAGCTTTGGCCCCGCCGATGCGCCGGTCACACTGGTCGAATTCTTCGATCCTTCCTGCGAGGCCTGCCGCGCCTTTCACCCGGCCGTGATGGAAATCAAAAAGCAGTTCCCTATGCAGGTCCGTGTCGTGCTGCGCTACACGGCGTTCCACCAAGGTTCGGACGAGGCAGTGCGCATCCTTGAGGTCGCGCGGATGCAGGACAAGTTTGAACAAGTTCTCGACGCCCTCCTTGAAAAGCAACCCACTTGGGCGCTGCATGACGGGCCGCAAATGGATGTGGCTTGGCGCGTGGCGGGCGCGGTTGGCCTTGATCTGAAAAAGGCCGAGAGCGACCGCCTGTTTCCGGGGATTACCGGAGTTCTAAACCAGGACATGGCTGACGTCGAAGCTGTTGGGATCCGTCAGACGCCGACCTTCTTTCTCGACGGCAAACGGCTGGAAAACGTGAGCCCAGAAAGCTTGATTGCCGAGGTCAAGGCCGCAGTGGAAAGTGTCTGAGCGTCCGCTCAGGCCCGATTGGCAAATCTTGCGACTACACGCGCGGCGTCAATCAAGCGGCTGGCAAAGCGGCCATGATGTCCCGTCAAGTCTGTGTGACTTTTGGCCAAGTGTGACGGTTTTCAATGCAGCACAGCGGCCGTTGAAAGATCGCTCAACCTGCCGCGCCATTCTGACCACGCCTTGATCTGCCACACGGCGTGCTGGGCGAATAAGCTGACCAGTCGAAAGTGGGTCGGCGGTGTTCCCGCCGACCCTGGGCATCCGCGTCTAGAGCGGGCACTTGGTTAAGATCTTCGTCACTGCGGTTATCACCGCAGTTCGGTGACTGTCAGCTTGCCGTTTACCCGATCAGCAATGAACTCAATCTCTTTACCGACCTCCAGTTGCGCCAGCATGGCTGGATCGCCAAGGACAAATACCATCGTCATTGCCGGCATTTCAAGATCAACCAGCTCTTCGTGAATCAAGGTCACTTTGCCCGCCTTCTCGTCGATCTTTTTGACCGTGGCCTTGGTGAAGGTCGCGGCAAAGGCAGTACCTGACAGGACGACTGTCATGATGGCGGCAGCGGCAAATGTAGTGAAGTTCTTCATTTTGTTTCTCCAGTTTGGGGGTTAGTTGACGGCAACAGGGGTAAACATCCCGGCTTCGTAATGGCCAGGAATCAGGCAGGCGAACTCAAAGTCGCCTGAATTCGCAAAGGTCCAGATGATGGTTCCCTCTTTGCCCGGTTCCAGTCGAACGGCATTCGGGTCCTCATGTTCCATCTCGGGGAACTTCTCCATCAGAGCCTTGTGCTCTGCATTTTTAGGCATCGTGTCGAGCACGAATTCATGGGGACTTTCGCCATCGTTGACGATGACAAAGCGGATCGTCTCTCCTGCTTTGATCGCGAGGTCCCGCGGTTCATAGAGATACTCACCGTCCTCCGTTTCATACATCCGGACGTTGATCGTCCGGGTGACTTCAGCTTCGACTCCGGGGCGGCCCACTTCCATTTCATCATGAGAATGCGTGCCGGTTCCTTCGCCGAAAGCAGCGCTTGCAGACATGAGTGCGGCAACAATTAATGACAGAGTTTTCATCGATAGTTCCTTAGTGTTGTTTGCTCGAGAGTGTTTCAGGGTCTGCGCATGGCGGCAGGGCTTGGTGTCAGGACAGTCTCGCCGCTGTCTCTGATGACGGGGTCCGGTACAGCACCGGTCCATTCATATGCTTCAGTTCCGGGCGGATTTTCATACCAGCCGGGATCCGAGTAATCGTCGGGAGCAATGCCTTCCCGCACTTTGACGACCGAAAACATACCGCCCATTTCGATGGGTCCATGTGGGCCCCAACCGGTCATCATCGGCACGGTATTAGCTGGAATTTCCATCGACATCTCACCCATGTCGGCCATTCCTGCCGTACCCATCGGCATGTACTCGGGTTGATGCTTGCGCATCAGTTCGGTCAGCTTTGTCTTGTCTGCGCCGATGAAAGTAGGCACGTCATGACCCATCGCATTCATCGTGTGGTGCGATTTGTGGCAATGGATGGCCCAATCGCCAAGGTGGACGGCGTCGAACTCATAGGCCCGCATCGCACCCACTGGAATGTCAATCGATACCTCAGGCCAGCGGGCTTCGGGGCGGACCCAGCCGCCATCGGTACCAGTCACCTCAAAGTCGTAGCCATGCATGTGGATCGGATGGTTGGTCATGGTGAGGTTGCCAACCCGCACGCGAACGCGGTCCCCTTGGTTTACGACCAAAGGATCGATGCCCGGGAAAACCCGACTGTTCCAGGTCCAGAGGTTGAAATCGGTCATCTGCATGACACGCGGCATGTAGGTGCCGGGATCGATGTCATAGGCATTGAGCAGGAAACAGAAGTCCCGGTCCACGCGCATTAAGGCTGGATCCTTGGGATGCACGATGAAAAGCCCCATCATGCCCATGGCCATTTGCACCATCTCGTCGGCATGGGGGTGATACATGAAGGTGCCGGACTTCACGAGGTCGAACTCGTAGACGTAGGTCTTGCCCGGAGGGATGGCCTTGTGGCTCAAGCCGCCGACCCCATCCATCCCCGAGGGAAGGATCAAGCCATGCCAGTGGACTGTGGTATGCTCCGGCAACTTGTTTGTGACGAAAATCCGGACACGATCCCCTTCAACAGCCTCGATGGTCGGACCGATCGACTGTCCGTTGTATCCCCAAAGATAGGCAGTCATGCCTTCCGCGAGCTCTCGCTCGACCGGCTCGGCAACAAGGTGAAACTCCTTGATATTACGATTCATCCGGTAAGGAAGGGTCCAGCCGTTGAGCGTAACGACAGGATTGTAGTCCACCCCGGATGTGGGCTGGATCGGTTTTTGAGTTTTCGCATCCGTCGCAACAGGAGCCTCAGGAAGGCCCATGTTGCTGGTCTGCGCCCAAGCGCCGGTGGCAACCAAAGTCGCGCCGGCGCCGATAAGTTGACGTCTGTTCATCTGGTTTCTCCTCAATGACCTGCTGGTTCTTCCGCTGCGGCAGCTTCCCCGCCGCCGCCTGCCGCCACTTCGCTGCCACCGCCGTAAAGGACGGCAGTCATGTTCGCGTCTGCGAGCCAGAAATCCCGTCGCGCCGAAGCTGCGAGCAAGTTTGATTGCATGCGCGCCCGGGTGTCCGCCAAAAGCTCAAAGGTGTTGGTGATCATGCCGTTGTAGGACAGCAAGGCCTCCTCTTCGATGGTTTTGCGGAGTGGCAAGAGTGTATCGCGGTAATGCCGGGCGATCTTGTGTGTGCCGGTCCATGCGATGTGCGCCGACCTTGCCTCTGAGCGAACATCGACGGCTTTCTGTGCGAGCTCGTGGGCGGCCTTCATATAGGCTACTTCGCCTTTTCTGAGCCGCGCTGCACCATTGTCAAAGATCGGAATCTCAAAGGCGATCTCAAGGTCGACACTGTCGACTTGAGCCGAATGGACTTCACCGTCTTCAAGTTCCCGCTCAATCTCGGTCCCGGCGGCAAGGGCAATGTCCGACACGATGCGTGTGCGATCTGTCAGTCGATATTCGAGGGCAATGGCTTCGAGTTCGAGCATCGCCGCCGCAAGATCGACCCTGCCTGCCAGGGCCTCCGCTTCAAAGCTGTTGCGGGTCGCGATTTTTGGCAGTCCCGGCAGAGAGTTTGGCACATAGAAGTTCAGGTCTGCACCAAAGAGACCAAGGACCCTAGTAAGGTCTTCTTTGGCAAGTTTTGCAGCAAGGTCAGCTTGCGCTTTTTGACCTGAAAGCTCCGCGGCAAACGCGTGTTCGCGGGCCTGATCGTCTCTGCCCAGATAGCCAGTCTTGCCAAGCTCAGCAGCCAGTTCGGATGCAGCATCGGCCGTTTCAAGTGTCTGGCCGATAAGACTTGCCGCCTCAAAGGCCGCAACAGCGTCGATCCATGCGCGTCTCGCCTCTGTTGCAACACGCAGCGTCTCCTGGGCAGCCGCAAGCTGGGCTTTCCTGAACCGAACGTCGGCAATACGATTGCGGCTCTTTTGGGTCGTCAGAGCAACCAAGCTGGCGGCAATGCCGCCTTCAGCGGTGCGAAAGCCGTCAAGGCTCTTGCTGCCCAAACCCAGAATTCCAAAATGCAGGGACGGGTTCGGGGCAAGAGCGATCTGCCACGAATCGGCGGCCGACAACCCCAGATCGGCATAGGCGGCCTGCAGTCCGCGATTGTTCAACAGCGCGATTTGCACCGCTGTGTCAGCCGAGATGGTTTTGCCTGCGACCAGTGCCGAAACGCGTTTGGCATTTGCCGCGACCTCTTCAGGCGTCTGCAACCAGACAGCGTTAGCGCCTGTCGCGCGTTTGGCTGTGCTGACGACCGAGCCAAAGCCAGCGGTCGGTGAGGAAAGTCGGGAGATGTCCGACGCCGGTGTGCATGCGGCGAGGAGCATCGCGCCCGACAGGACAAGCGAAAGGTTGCGTGGTGCGGTCATTGGTCACCTCCTGGTGCCTGACCATCATTGACAGCGCGCCAGTTCGCCGGATCCGTAACGGGCCTTGCCGTGTAAACCAGCTGAACGGATGGAATCGGTGTAGCTACGCTGGTCGGAGCGATCGCTGGTGCGACTGCACCTGGCTGCGGCAGTGGGACGGACTGAGCGCAAGCACCCACCGCAAGCGGCAGCAATGCCGCCGTGAGTCTGAAAAGCATGAGATTTTCTGATCCTGTATATGTTTCTTGATCCCGCAGCTTGCTGCTGGGGCTTCAGGTGAACAAGGCCACGCGAGAGCGTGGGGGATCAGGCGATTGGTGGGCGGTGCAGACTTTCGGCGCTCAACGAGGCATGCAAAAGGTGGCCGCGCAAGGACGGCAAGGCAGATACTAGGCGCTGGACGCATGCATCCATTGCAATGCCAACATGCACAGCAACGCAGCTGTGCTGCACACAGCTCCGCTCCTTGGCCTCAGGGTCCGCAGCAGTCTCGAATTGATCCGCCGAATGGCTGTGCGGAGACAACGGCTCCCCTTGGCCTGCATCAATACAATGAGATCCATGCGAACCGTCATGACTTGCAACGGCAATGCCGCTCATCCCGGTCGCGAAGACCAGCATCAGGCACACAGCCCGAGATAAGTATATGATTGCACTGTAAATCATCGCGCCTCTTTAACCAGTGGACGATCTCCGCTGTCAACCAACATTTTTGTCAGTCGACTGAAGGAGCCTGCCTGTGTCGCCCTGCATCAGCAATAAGTCGCCAAATGCTCCCCTCAACGCTATGAAACGCGCATTTTCTGAGCGGTTTATCCGGCAGAGCGCCAACGCTGTGCATCCGACGAACCCGAGGAGCGTTGCTTTGAGATTACTGTCGTTCGAATCTTTGACAGTCACAGAGGCCCGACGGCACTCGCTGTTGCTAGTGCAACAACTGCCCAAGCTGGTCATTCGCATCTGCGCTGTTCCAGTCGAAAGGCCCCTGAAGTCGTCCGATTTCCCGTGTCGATCTGTCGATCAAGAGCGTCGTCGGCAAACCCACGAACCCGAATGCCAACTGCACACGCAAAGGTTCAGCCCAATAGAGGCTAAGGTTTCGGATGCCGATGTTGTCGAAAAACCGCCGACCACGCGCGATCCCAGCGTCATCTATGCAGAGAGGCAGTACAAAAAAGTCTGCCCCTGCAAGTTGCGCCGCCAACGCATCTAACTCAGGCATCTCTTCCCGGCAGGGTGGGCACCATGTCGCCCAGATATTCAGAAGTATCACGCGACCAGCGAAATCGACGAGGTGCCGCTTGGTTCGGGCCTCGTCCAGGATTGGAGGCGAAAGCAGAGGCTGCGGGTCATCTCGCAGCCGGAAGGGCGGTCGTGCTTCGGCTTGCCGCGCAACGAGCGGAGAGACCAAGCCAGCAAGAACGGCGCGGCGTCCGATACGGATGGGCATCGTTTCCTCCCAGAGCAAAGGGCCGTGGCCCGCGGGCATGTCGCGGGCCACGGCGGCTTTTACGCCGATACGGCGAACTCGGTCATCATGCCCGTTGAAAGGTGGGGCATGTGGTGGCAGTGCAGCATCCACCGCGCGGCTTCGCCTGCATCCACTGCGACGGTCACCATGCCCATAGGTGGCACATGCACAGTGTCGCGCACCGCACCTGCAAAGCGCGCGCCACCTGTGCTGACCACCTGAAACGCGTGACCGTGCAAGTGCATGGGATGCGCCATCATCGACATGTTGTGGAACGTTATCTCTACTCTGTCGCCGGATTTCGCGGTGACAGGGACATGGCTGCCCCAGGTCTGGCCGTTGATCGTCCATACATAGGGCATCATCGACCCGCCCAGCATCAGCATCGGCTGCGATGTCGGCGTGCGTTCGGGCAGCGACACGGCCGCGCGCAAGGCAGCCTCTTGCGAAAGGTCAGCGCTGAATGCCGGATGTTCAGCGTCAGACACTCCAACAACCTTCGTCACTGAAGCGCCCGGCGTCGCAAGAATAAGACCCGTGCGTTCTTTGGCGCCTTCGCGCAGCGCGAGGATGGGGAAAGCTCCGCCCTCGGCTGGCACGTCCAGCTCGATGTCAAGACGTTGACCCATGGCCAGGCCGAAACGGCTGCCGGTCATTGGCTGGACCGGCTCCCCATCCACAGCGACCAGCCGCCCCGGCAAGCTGCCAGTGTCGATCCAGAAGACCGTCGCTGCTGCCGCATTGATCACCCGGACAAGGACCCGGCCGCCCTTGTCGACCTGCAACACCTCGGGATCGTCAAGAGTGCGGTCGTTTGCGAGATAGGCATCAAAGTTATAGTCGTTCAAGTCCATGGCCATGCCATCCATGCCCGGCATCGACATCGCGTCGCCCTGCCCCATCGCACCCATGTCCATCGCGGCCATGCCATCCTGCCCCATCTGGCTGTGATCCATCCCGGCCATCGAAGTGCCGCCAGTGATCTCGGCCAGCACTTCGGCTGGTGGTCTGAAGGAGAAGTCATGCAGGAACAGCGTCACTTCCTGCCTGTCGGCCGACACATCTTCCGGCCGACGGACCACAAGCGGGGCAGCAAGCAGTAGCATCTCATGCTCGGGGATATGGGCATGCATCCAATGCGTCCCGGGGCGTGTGACAAAGTCATAGGCACGCGACTCTCCGGGTTGCAGCATCGGCATCGGCAGGTCGGGCACCCCGTCCTGCATATTGGGCGGGATCTGACCGTGCCAGTGGACGATGGTGGGTGCGTCAAGCGTATTGGTAAGATCAACCGCGAAGGCCTGCCCCGGATCAAAGACAAGGCCGGAACGTCCGTTGCCGTCGAGCAAGCCCCAGACTGTCGCAGCCTTGCCTTGCACCTCAATGGTGCGCGATGTGGCCGAAAGGGTCATCCGGGTGGATTGAGCACGCACTTGGGCGGGCAAAAGCAAAGTAGCGGCCGAAGCCGAAGTTGCGGCAAGAAAGCCGCGCCGGGTCAAAAGCGACATGTGAGTTCTCCTGTAAAGCGCAGAAAATAACAGACTGGCAGACCATGGCGCGAAGGCCTGCTCTGCAGGGTCAGATCACTACGGCTTTTGGAGGATGTCCGGGGGGCGGAAAGGCCAGGGAGGAAACCAGAGGATCATCTCCGGTCACAACGTCGATCGGGTGCCCGGCTAGTTCAATCGTTTGATCTGCTGCCGGCAGGGTCGCAACCACAGCCAAACAATGCTGCTGGCACAAGACCATTGTTTGGTCTGTCTCAGAGCTGCCCGTATCGGCCATGGTCATTTCGTGGCCTTCCATGGCCATCATCTGGGCATGTTCAACCTGAGTTTGCTCGCCAACCATAGCCAAACCGGGAACAAGCAACGTCAGCACATAGGCTGCGAAAACCAGGACTTTAACGAAGAGGCGCCACTTGTTCATAGGACCGTGATTATCAGCATGATGCGGAACAGTCATTTGACATTTTGGTGTCTCGGCACCGCCCCAAAAATCTGCGGAGGATGCGACAGAATTGTCGGAATTTGTACATTCCACCTGCCCTATCAGAAAGTTTACTGGATGACCGAAGTTTTGCAAATAATGGTTTGGCTACACGGACGGGTGATACAGATGATAAAGATTTTTCTAGCCATAGCGACAACCCTGAGTTTGGCGGCCTGCGGGGCGGAACCGATCTGGGCACCCGAGGCTGCTGTTGTCGCATCACGCTACACGCATCCCGGCCCGACGTCGGTAACACTCTACACCGTGCTTTCGACACGCAACGGCTCTGGTGCGCATGCCGGGCTTCTGATCAACGGCGCTCAGAGGGTCATGTTTGATCCCGCCGGAACATGGCGCCACCCGCAGCTTCCCGAGCGCAACGATGTGCATTTCGGTGTTACGCCAAAAATGGTTGATTTCTATATCGACTACCATGCGCGCGAGACTTTCGACGTGGTGGAGCAGACGGTCGAAGTTTCGCCCGAAGTGGCCGCACTGATCATGCAGCGGGCAATGGCCTATGGTGCCGTTCCAAAAGCGAACTGCACCATTGCGCTCTCTCGGGTCCTTGAAGGTGTCCCCGGCTTTGAAGGCTTGCCGATGACGTGGTTTCCCAAGCGCATGATGGAAGCTTTTGCTGATTTGCCCGGGGTCGAAACCCGCAAGATTACGGATGACGACGCAGACAACAATCATGGTGTTCTTCTGGTGCAAGCTGATGATCCGCGATTGGAGTAATCTTTCGGTGATCGGGCACAAATCCACCAAAGATTGATGGCTTGGATGCCTGCCGACCACTATAACCACGCCAACGTGTTCAACCGCGAGGGACAAAAACATGCAGATATCTCGACGCACCATGATCGGAGCGATGAGTTGGGCCATCAGCCTCGCCACCACGCCCGTTTGGGCCAAAACAGACGCGAGCATCCACGTGGTCAAAGATCCGGGCTGCCCCTGCTGCAATGCCTGGATCGGCCACCTTCGCGAGAGCGGCTTTGCTGTCAGCTTCGAAGAGCGCAGCGTTGAAGAACTGGCCGCATTCAAGCGCGAACGTGGCATCCCCGATGATCTTGTCTCGTGCCACACGGCGACGATCGGCGACTACACCATCGAAGGCCACGTCCCAGCTGCCGATATCCGTCGCTTGGTGGCCGAACGTCCTGCTGCTACCGGTCTCACCGTTCCAGGCATGCCTTTCGGCTCTCCCGGCATGGGGCCAGAGGCCGAGCGCGAAGCTTATGACGTTCTTCTCGTCGGACTTGACGGCAGCAGCAGCATGTTCACCAGCTATCCTGCAGCCTGACCTGGACTAGGCGAGCGGGGACGCGCCAAAAGCACCGACTCGCAGCGGCGGGGCGCAGGCGGCGATTTCCGAGAACTACAAATTACCAAGGCAGCCCGGACGAGGTTGACCGCCAAGCGTCTTCCAGAGCCGCCCGCGGGATCACACCGTCCAGCGGTCTGATGGCTACATCCAGACGACGCGCTGCGTGATAGCCTGTTGCCGCCATCAAACCGGGCGCTGTGCCATAGGCGAGACGGTAGCGCGCCACAAAACTGTCAGTCCCTACGTCGCTGTCCCATCCCACCGGTAGTACCACTTGCAGCAAGACGGTGCTGTTGGACTGATACTTTCGCGCGGCTTCGCTTGCTGCAGGTTCAGTGCCAAGGACGACCACGACATCGCCGGGTTCGGTGGGGTTACCGATCAGGCCTTCGACCAGCGCCGCTGCATCGCGCGGAAGCGGAAGTACATGCACATCGACCCCACCCAGATGCCCGTCAGACGTTTCGTTCGCGTGCGCATCCCGCTCGTCTGCCGCCAGCAGGAAACCGCGGACGGCTTCTGCAAGGCTTGCTTCACGGTTATCGCCGGCGACTATAAGAGCTGCAGTGAACGAATGTGCCAAGGCGTTCCCTGACAGGGCCATCCACACTGCAACCATCAGGATAGACCGCCTGATCGCGGTCTGGACCCTTGTCGCTGCCGCAAAAGCGAATGGAAGACGGGCAAAAGGGATGCGCAGCAACAGGACACTCATTCGGCCGCCCGTGCTGCTGTCACGGCTTCGACCAACTGCGGCTTTTCCACAAAACCGGGGATCAGCTGATCGCCGACCACGAACGACGGTGTGCCATTGAAACCAAGCGCCTCGGCCAGTCGCATTGAGGTGGCAATATGCTCCTCAACTTCGGGCGACTGCATGTCGATCTTCAGCTTCTCAACGTCGAGTCCGACCTCACCTGCTATGCGCAGCACGGCCTCTGCTTCAACCTTGCCGCGCATCGTCATCAGGGCGTCGTGCATTTCGGCGTATTTGCCCTGCTGCCGCGACGCCAGGGCGGCGCGGGCGGCAAAAGCAGACCCCTCGCTCAGGATCGGCCACTCACGCAAAACAAGGCGCACGTTGGTGTCCTCGGCCATCAAGGCATTGACTTCGGGCATGGCCCGTTTGCAGTAGGGGCAATTATAGTCAAAGAATTCCACAATCGTGACGTCGCCGTCCGGATTGCCGAGGATTGGCGCATTGGGGTCGCGTTCCAAAGTGGTGCGTTCTTTGGTGAGGACAGACGCGGCTGTGGCGGCCTGAGCTTCGGCTTGGCGCGCTTCCAGGGCCTGCAAGGCTTCCAGCACCAGTTCGGGATTTTCCCGAAGTGTTTCGGCCACGAGCGCCTTGATCCGATCATCGGAGATCTCTTGCGACAGGGATTGTTCTGGCAACGCTAGTGCAAACGTGGCGGCAAGTATCATTTGGGTAACGCGCATAGGTGAGACCTTCTGGGAAATAGGGCTGATTTTGTCGTGTGTGAACCCTCTAGCCACTTGAGAGGCAAGCAGGTTTCTTCTTGGGGAGAGACTAAGGTGCTGGTTCATTCGCTCGCCGCCTCCATGCGGGTGCGGTCTTCCTGCGTCGCGCGGACCCGCTCTGACCAAGTCGATTTTATATAGGCGACGATGGCTTCGATCTCGGCATCCGAAAGTTGCTCACCGAACGCGGGCATGCCTGACATGAAATCGACACCCATCTCGTCCAGCACAACTTGCCCACCTTTGCGGATGTAGTTGAGCAACATTTCATCCCCGTGGTGCCACGTATGACCTGTCTCATCGTGGGGAGGTGCAGGATAAGTCCCGTTCGAGTTTGCTGATTGCCAGTTCGGCTGCCCTTCCAGATTTGCGCCGTGGCAGGATGCACAGGTTTCCTGATACGTCTTCCGGCCCAACTCGATATCCGGCTCACTGTGAAAGAAGGCGAAGGATGGGGTGGCCACGGTCGCCAAGAGGCCGCCGATGAGCAACGACCTTTGAAGGCGGAACGCCCATCTGTTCTTCTCCCAGAAGGTCATATCCGGCTCACAATCGACTTCGCACCATCGGGCGGAAGGATGCGATCGGACAAAAGTGCCAGCTGATCGCTGACACGGGTCCTTTGCGACGCGGGATAAGCGTCCGTCGGTGGCAATCCGCCGTGTTGCGCAAACAGCATGATATCGCGTGCTATCGGCGCGGCAGCCGTGGAACCTCCGCCACCATGCTCGACTACCACTGTGACTGCATAGCGGGGTGCGTCGAACGGGGCAAAGGCAACAAACAGCGCGTGGTCGCGACGGTTCCACGGCAGTTCATCCTGTGATCGGACACCCGCCGCGCGTTCCGCCGCCGAGATCGAGAATACCTGGCTTGAGCCGGTCTTGCCTGCCATCAGCTTTGTCGGGTCGGCAATTCTTGACGCGTAGGCAGTTCCACGTTCGTGGTTCGACACCTCGAACATACCCTGCCGAACGATGGACAGCGCCTCAGCTGAAAGTCCAAGAGACGCTGGAGCAGAGTTTTCCGTCGACGTCCCGCTGATCGACCGCACCATCCGAGGCAGCACGGCCGTGCCGGAAGCAAGCCGCGCCGCCATGGTTGCGAGCTGAATCGGCGAGGCCAGAGTAAAGCCCTGCCCGATTGAGGCGTTGATCGTGTCGCCAATCAGCCAGTCTTGGCCGTACTTCTTCTGCTTCCAATCGCGCGAGGGGTTGTTGCCGCGCGCCATGCCGGACAGCGGCAGATCATACTTCTGGCCAAGCCCGAGCCGATCGTTCATGGCAAAAATGCCGTCAATCCCGATGCGTTGCGCAACCTCGTAGAAGTAGACATCGCAGGACTCACGCAAAGCGCCGACCATATCCACCCGCCCATGCCCGCCACGTTTCCAGCAATGGAACCGGCGGCCTGAAATCTCGACATAGCCATTGCAGGCGACGGTTTCCGCAGGGTCCATGACACCGCTTTCAAGCGCAGCCAAAGCATTTGACATCTTGACCGTTGATCCCGGTGGATAGGCACCTTGCACTGTCTTGTCAGACAGCGGGCGAAACTCGTTGTCGCGCAGCGCTCCATAGTCCCGGTTCGAGATGCCACGCACGAACAGGTTCGGATCAAACGACGGTGCCGATGTGCAACCAAGTAGATCGCCATTCGTCACATCCATGACGATGGCTGCAGCGCTTTGGCCTTCAAGACGCACGCGCATGAAATTCTGCAGATGGTGGTCAAGCGTGATTTGCATGTCCGGCCCGGCTGTCGGCGGATCAAGCGCCAGTTCCCGCATGGTGCGGCCAGACACATTGACCTCGACACGTCGCGTTCCCGGCGAGCCGCGCAGCGCTCGTTCATGTCTGCGCTCAATCCCGATCTTACCGACTTCAAAGTCTGGTAGACGGAGTAAGGGTTCAGCCGCGTCGTCTTCATCCTTCAGATCGTTCTCGCTCACTGGGCCGACATAGCCAACCTGGTGGGCAAAATCGGGACCAAACGGATAGACGCGCGACAGAACCATTTCCGGATGGATCCCCGGGAGTGCTGGCGCGTTCACAGCCACGATTGACAGTTCTTCCCACGTAACCCGGTCCTTCACGGTGATTGGCGCAAAGCCGCTTGTCCGCTCGATCTGGCTTTTGACCTTAACGATGGCTTCGTCATCAAGACCCAGAAGACGTCGCAGTTTCGCAAGCACGTCTTCAAGATCTTTGACCTCCTCGCGCACCAGCGTGATACGAAAAGCCTGCTCGTTGTCGGCCACTATCTTTCCTGCGCGGTCATAGATGCGACCTCGGTTGGGCGGCACAAGCCGCAAGCTGATACGGTTTTCTTCTGCCAACAGATAATATTGATCTGCGTCACGGACACCCAGTTGCCACATCCGCAGGCCAAGCACGCCGACAAACGTTGTCATGACGCCCCCCATCAGAAGCGCCCTTCGTGTGGTCTTCTGGGATATCTGGGCAAGGTCACGTTGAGATCGTCGCACGGTCACCTCCCATTTCTTCCGGCCGAGATTTCCCCTTCGCGCGAACGGTCAGCACATAAGCGGCCCCTCTCAGAGCAAAAACTGCGGCGACCAGCCCTAGGAACCAAGGCTGGAGCGTATTCGGTGGCGGGGTCGCGCGGTGAAAGCTGAGGAAGTGCATGAACAGAAAGTAGGCGACATGCGCGACGGTCAGCCACCAGAGCGGCAGGACGCCCATTTGAAGAAATTTCCAGCCCGAAACACCAAGGCGACGCATGGCGAAATCGCTCGAAGTCGCACCCAACAGGATCGCAAGCAGAAGGGCGGCAAGCCCAATGGCATTGGCAAGTCCGAAGCCATGCTGAAGCAGCACATGGTTCAGAAGTTCTGGATGCCATTCGAAGCCAAAAAGCCGCTTCAGGTCCCATTGGACCCAACCAATCAGGATCACAGCGGCATGCACGATAGCAAGAAGGCAACCGTAGATGCCAAGCTCACGCCGGAAAGGAAGAACACGCACGACGCCCCGGAGGAAACGGGCCAATGGTCCTAACCCGACGGACAGAGCGACAAGTACCATGGAGGCATCCCCGAACGCCCGGTTCCAGCGGTGCATCGGGCTGAAATCGAAGTGTACGGCGGCAAAGCCAAGAACCAGTCCGGTGGCCAAAAATGCCACAGCCGCATGGCGAACCAGCGTCCGTTGTGCCAAACGACGCGGCCTTGCAGCGTGGCCTGGTATTTCGGCGACCCTCATTTGTTGCTCCCAAACGACGTTGAACTGGCGTTTACTGTTCCGCCCGCCGACATTCTGAAATCACGGTATGCCCACAATGCCCGCATCGCTGCGAATGACATGATGATCACGCCTGCCATCGCCAGATAGGGCCGAACCGGGTCGAACCAGGCCAACAGGGCTGGGCCACCGAAGATCAGCATCAGGACTTTGTTGCAGGTCGGGCAAGCGATGCCGAGAAAGCTTGCAACGCCGCCCGCCCCGGACGTTCGCAAACGGCACTGCGGAACCCAGAGGCCGACAATCATGCCAGCCAGTATCGCCGTCAGGGTCGTCGCCCCAAGCTCCCAGGGCCCAACTGGGGTCATGCGCACAAACAAGGGATTGATCCAGACAGCGGTAACTGTGCCCAAGGCGGCAAATACGGCCAGCCCGGCAAGGGTTCCACGAAAAAGCCTTCGGAGGCCATCTGCGCGCAATTTCTCAGACGCGATAATTTCAGGGCGCATCGAACTGAATCTCCGCAAATTCCTCACCGAAACCGACGTTGACGATCCATAGGCCAGCCATTGGCAGCTTGAGGTTGACCCGCCAAACACTTGACTCGACCAATTCAAGGGGCGGTGTGAGACCGTCCATGTGCATCTCGACCATGGCAAAGTTGACGTCCGGTCGCATGCCGACCGTCTCTACAGCATCGGCGTCTGGCATGAACTGGATGTCCATACGGACATCTCGGTTCCCCGTGGCGTAGACTTGCACGTCGATTCGTCCGTCCGACAGCATTTCAGAAACCGATGCAGTCGGTGCGACTCCGCCGGATGATATCGGCACTGACGCCGGGGGCCGCATCGCTGCCCAGATGAATGCACCCACAAATCCGAGGACGCCGAGAGCAACGAGGATGGCCAGAACTCTAGTTTTCATTGCTCATGTCCATGTTTGAATGATCCATCCCCGCCATGGGTGTGTCTGTGGGCAGCGGTCCGGGCGCGGGCACTAATCCAGTGCCATCGGGATCAAGAAGGTAGGTTGCAATCGCTTCGCGGTCGGCGTCCGTAAAATAAGCAGTGCCCTGCGCTACGACCTCAGCCATGCTGCCGCCAAAGGCATCTCCGTTCGGAAGGAGCCCGGATTTGAGGGCATAGCTGAGGTTGCCCACCGTAAAGCCCCGCCCTACGAGGTCGGCCACGAGGATCGACGGCGCCTTGCTGCCGCCGGGCAGATCGTCGTTTCCCGCAAAACGCGCGCTGTCTTTCAGGCCACCGGCAAGGTTTCGTCCCGTGTGACAGGCCGCGCAATGAGCCGCCCCTTCAACCAGAATACGTCCGCGGTTCCACGGCGACGATGTGCCCATCAACGCATCCGTCACCGGCGCATCAAGATAGTTGGCCCGCCACAGCTTCAGCCCGGACCGAAAACTGAAGGGGAAGCCCACATCATGGACAGGAGCCACTTCGGCGACGGGTGGGACAGTCCGGAAAGCCTCCCACAAGTCGGCGATGTCCTGGTCTGTAAACCCGGCGTAGAAGGAATAAGTGAAGACCGGATAATACGGGTCCCCTTCCGGGGAAACGCCCTGACGCACGGCACGCGCGAAATCCTGAATGGTCCACCGCCCGATTCCCGCCACAGGATGAGGCGTGATGTTCGGCGGCACGAAAGTTCCGAACGGCGTATCGAGCGGTGCACCGCCAGCAAGTGCGGGGCCCTTCGCTGCCGCGTTGGTGTGGCACGACACGCAACCGCCTGAACGGGCCAGATACGCCCCACGTTCAGGGTCGCCGATCGGAAATGCGGCGGGCTCCGCATCTCCGATGGGCCAGAGCGCCAGCACCCCGGCACCAAGGCTACCCACCACGGTCGGCAAAATGGCAAAAAGCCGGATCAGGCCCCGCATGGTCAGTTCTTTCCCGCGCGGAACTGCGAATGGCACGAGGAACAGGTTCCGCTGATCCGAGTGAACAAATCATCGGCTGCAAGGCTAGACAGGGTCAGCGCAAGGGAGGCCGGGTCTGCCAGTCCTGGCGAAACCGGGCTGTCTGCGGTCTTTTCGCCATAGCCCATCAACTCTGCCACCGAAAAACCGAGATTGGTCTCTTCGGCAGGAGGCATGGCCATTCCAGTATGATCCATCCCCGCCATGTCTGCCGGCAGTGCGGAAGCCGGTTCAAGCCCGTTCGGCGCAGCCTCGGACAGGGCATCTGCGTAAACCCTCATCTCTTCTGCCAGAGCTGCAAAATCCTGCCAGTTGGACCAGATCTCCGGCTTGGCATAGGTTACGCCTTCAAGGCTGCCTTCGGGGAAGAGCGACAGCATGGTTTCGCCGGCGTGGCCCGCGATCACGGCGGCGCCTTCCGAGACAATGAAGGCATCGTAGGGTACAGCGCCCTGCATCATTGGCGCCAGTTCCGCCACGGTATCCCGCATCGCCGTCATGCCGTTCATCCTCTCAAGGACGACGCCGGTCGCCCCGTTGTGTGCCATCGCCACTGCCGCGACTGCGGAAGCGGCAAGCGCCATAGCGCCTGTCCATTGTTTTGCCATCTGCCTGACTGCTCTCGGTTTGTTGTTTTTGATTGACCACCGCGCACCGCACTTCAGGCGGTTCGCGAACTGCGCACATGTTTTGGGTCAGGACTAAAACGACAGAGCACTCGACTGGGCCTGAAACGGCACCATCGAACCATGGCTCTCGCCCAGGCTGACCTTCAGATCAGCAGGCGTGGAGGGGGCAGACTGACAGAAGGGCCCCCGAAGCGAAGCTGGGTCTGGGCCAAACGCGGTCGAGACATCACTGCATGGCTGGGGATGAACGCAGTCACTGCGCCGATTGGCAACACGTATGCAGTACATGCCAGCGCCGGATGGCAAGACAGCGATATGTTCGTCGATCCGGCACTGCCGTCTGACATCTCTACCGAGGTCGGGGAGTGATGATCAACCGGGGCGAACGCCGATGCAGATTGGCCAATAGTCAAACCGCAGAGCAGCACGATCATGAAAGACCATGCCCATAGAAGACGGACCATCCCGCCCGGAAGCAGGAAGTTCAATGCGGTCCGTTTGGTGGGCGTCTTCAACATAAGGTTAGATCAACTTGACTTGCGTCCCGACCGACACTCGGTCGAACACTTCCTCAATATGCTCGTTATAGAGTCCGATGCAACCGTTCGAGGATCGGCGCCCGATTTTCCGCGTATCGTGGGTGCCGTGGATGCGGTAATATTGCCAGGACAAATAGAGGGCACGCGTTCCAAGCGGGTTGCTGGGGTCGCCGCCCGGCACAAATGCCGGCCACTCGGGATTGCGCTCCCGCATCGATGGCGTCGGTGTCCAGCTTGGGTTGACGCGCTTTTCGACGACTTCGGTATAGCCCCTGCGAGTCAGATCCTCGGATAGCGGGACAGAACTCGGATACAGGAACATCTGACCGTCACCGGTCCAGTGCTGGAGAACCTTCGCGGTCGTGTCAGATATGATGATCCCAAGACCCAACGCATCAAAATGGTCTTGCCACTCGTGAACCCGAAACGCGGAAATGTTATTGCGAACCGGGCCTTCGGTGTCTTCGGAGGCAAAGGCGGCCCGGCCCACCAAAAAGGGCGCGGCCAGTGCTCCGACAGCGAAGTAACGTCGATTGAATCGCATGGGCTGCACCTCGGTTTTTTTATCGTGATGCAGCATTCCAACGTGGGAAGGTCAAACCGGTTTGTCAGATCAAATGGTCACAAACTGGTGATGACGTGGCGATTTCGCCGCGCCGCGCGAAAATAGCAGAGGTCACTGCGATGTGAACATCACTTCAGAGCACATGTGTCGCAATGTATGGAAATGCGAAAGTTATTCGCCATTCTTTGCAGCGCTGTTGTGCTCGTCTCCCTTTTTGGGGAGGCGAGTTCAGGTCATGCACTTCATGAAAGCCCCTACCTTGAAATGCATGCCATGCCAATGGTTCAGGATTCCCACTGCGGCGGCGGTTCTGGTCATGTGGCCTGCCAGGTCCTATTGGCCGGTCAGGTCGCGACTCCGATATTGAAGATCGCTTTTGCCTCATCGCAGTTCGAAATCGGGCCAGTCCGGGCAAGCAGCCGCATCTCTTCTCCACAACCGCCGCCTCCGCGATACGTCTCCTGAACGAACCCAAGTCCAATCGCTTCATCCCAGGAGACATCATGATTTCCCGACGTTCCTTTTTGGGCGGTGCCGCGGCTGCCGCTTTTGCCACACCTTCTATCCTGCTAGCCCACACCGAAGAACCTTTCGTTCTGGCCGAAGAATTTCAGCCGCGAGAGGTGCGCGTCCGCGAGCAGCACGCTCCGGGTCAGATCCTGGTGTTTCCGCGTCTCTACTACCTTTACCATGTCTTCGACAGCGAACGCGCGATCCGCTACGGCGTCGGTGTTGGCAAGGCTGGTCTCGAGTTCAAGGGAACGGCGATCATCGAGCGCAAGGCCGAGTGGCCCTCGTGGCGGCCGACGAATGACATGATACGGCGTGACCCCGACCGCTATGCGCAATTCGCGGACGGCGTGCCGGGCGGTCCCGGCAATCCTCTCGGAGCCAGGGCGCTTTATCTCTACAAAGACGGCCGCGACACCTATTTCCGCATCCACGGCACGACAGATCCGGCCTCCATAGGGCAATCCGTATCGAACGGCTGCATCCGCATGCTGAACGATCATGTAAAGCAGCTCTATGATCAAGTGCCCGTCGGTACGCCGGTGACCGTGCTGTGACACGGTCACGCCGTGGCCTGCTCGTTCTTGGCGGGACCGTCGCCCTGATCTACGGCTTGCGTGCGCTGCCGTGGGACCGTCTTCCCGGGCGCGGCCCACGTTATGTCGACTTGCCAGACTTGCCGCCATTTCGCCGGCTTGAGGAACAGGGTCAGACTTCTGGGGCAACGGTCGCACTCATAGGACTCGACGCACCGCCCGCCGATGCTGATCAGCGACGTGCGCGTGCAGACGCTTTGCGGGCCGACCTATGCCCTGCTCTGTTCGGCCCGGCGGTGCCGACGGAAAGCGTCCCAATCGCATACTTCGGTGAATTCCGCTGCCCTTACTGTCGGGCACTTGAGCGGGATCTGGACACGCTTTTGGCAGAGGATCCCGCATCCTTCCGCCTCATCCAGCACGAACTTCCGATTTTCGGGCCTGCGTCCGAACTCGCCGCACGCGCGTCGGTTGCGGCCGCACGGCAAGGCAAGCAGCAGGAGCTTCGTCGCCGCTTTATGCGGACACCACTGGTTGCAGAACCGGCATCCGTCTTGCGCGTAGCCACCGACATCGGACTCGACATCGATCAGCTTACCCGCGACATGGCCTCGCCTGAAGTCCAGGCAGAGCTTGATCGGACCCGAGCACTCGCAGATATTTTTGGGTTTATCGGCACGCCGGGGCTCGTGATCGGGCGAACCGTCCTCAACGGCGCAATTCCCTACACACTCCTCCGGCGCATCGCGGAAGACGAGAAATCCAGACAGACACCTGTATGCTGACGCCATGAATACGCCATCGCATATGCTGATCGGAGCGGCTTTCTTCGCGCGGCCCTTGGCACCGGCAACACTTGTTGCGGCGATGGTCGGGGGTTTTGTCCCGGACTTGCCGATGTTCGCTCTGGTCCTGTGGTCCACACGCGTGATCGGCTTGCCTGAGAATGATGTGTTTGGACGGCTATACTTCTCGGACTCGTGGCAGGCGATTTTCGCGGTGGATCACGGCTTCCTGATCTGGGCCCCGCTTTTCCTCGCTGCCCATTGGAGCGGCCGCGTCCTGCTTCGTGCTTTCGCGGGGTCTGGTCTGCTTCACGCTGTAGCGGATTTCGTAACCCATCACGACGACGCTCGACGCCAGTTCTGGCCGCTGTCTGACTGGATCTTCCGAAGCCCGGTCAGCTACTGGGACCAGCGCTTCTACGGCGACGTTTTCGCGGTCTTCGAGGTCGGGTTGGTTGTCTTTCTCTCTCTATTCTTGTGTTGGCGGTTCCAAAGGGCATGGCAACGGGCGCTGATCCTTGCGCCCGCAGCCCTGATCGTGGTGCCTGTCATCCTCACCGGTGGCTTCCATGGACTGCACGGCATGGGGTGACGGCCAAGAATGCTGCGGGCAAGGTGGCCGGTGGCCACGATGCCCGCACGGCAAGCCTGATCACATGCCTTTCGCGGCAAGCCACGCGTTCATATCGGCAATCTCGGCTTCCTGGGCCGCGATCACTTCTTCGGCCAGCTTGCGCATCTCGGGGTCCGTACCAAATTCAAGCTGCACTTTCGCCATGTCGATGGCGGCTTGATGGTGCGGGATCATGCCTTTGACGAAATCGACGTCAGCATCGCCGGTATAGGGAGCCATATTGGTCATCATGGCGTCCATCGCGGCGGCATAGCCTTTCACGGCTGCGTTGTCGGCCAGTTCTGGCGGAATCATGGCAGCGTGGCTCATCATGGTCATGCCGTCGGTTCCCATGTTCATGCCTGAATGGTCCATCCCTGCCATATTGTCGGTCTGGGCATAGACATAGCTTCCTGCGGCCAGCACGGCGGCCAACACGGCAGCGGTTGCAATCTTCTTCATATCGTTTTCTTCCTTTTACTTTCTAAACTCTATCTACATGGCACAGCTAGCGCGATCAGGCAGGTGCATAGCCAACTTCGGTCAAGGCGTTGACCAGTTGGTCGCGCGGAGCCGAGGATTTGACATCGACTTTGCGTGCACCGGGATCGGCATTGACTTCGGCGGTCGGATCAACCGACTGGATTGCCTTGGTCACGCTGCGTGCGCAGCCGCCGCAGGTCATGTTCTCAATATGGAACTGCATGAGTACCTCCTTCAGGGTTCCGTCTCATGCAACAGCATATGGGGCTTCCCATCGTTGTAAGGTCAAGAGCACAAACCCGTGATGGGTAAAACAAAATCAACCCTTGACCTTACCATCATGGGAAGCCCTATCTCAAACAGCGGAAACATATGCCGAGGGAGTTCCGCCGTGAACATGCAGGCGAATAAACTGCCAGCCGCCGTGGCCGGAAAGATCGTTCTCGACGTCGAGGGCATGACCTGCGCCTCTTGCGTTGGCCGTGTCGAGCGCGCCCTGAAAGCGGTGCCCGGCGTTCAATCGGCGTCGGTCAACCTCGCCACCGAAAGGGCAGAGGTGACCGGCGCAGCCGTTGACCGTGCGTTGCTCGTCAAGGCTGTCGAGGATGCGGGCTATGACGTTACCTCTCGCCCTGTCGATCTGCAGATCGAGGGCATGACATGCGCCTCTTGCGTCGCCCGGGTGGAACGTGCGCTGAAAACCGTGTCCGGGGTAACCTATGCCTCGGTCAATCTGGCAACCGAGCGGGCACATGTGATTGGACAGGCCGATCCGGCCGCCCTGATCCGTGCCATCGAAGATGCGGGCTATGATGCGCGTCTGGCCGTGTCCGCCGCCCATCTGTCGGAGGAGGTCACCTTGCGCAAGGCAGCCGAGGAAAGCGCCCTGATACGGGATCTGCGGATCGCGGCCGCGCTGAGCCTGCCGGTGTTTGTGCTGGAGATGGGATCGCACCTGTTCACCTGGGTGCATATGGCGGTGATGAACACGATCGGCATGGAGAACAGCTGGTATCTGCAGTTCGCCCTGACGACGGCGGTTCTCTTTGGCCCGGGTTTGCGTTTTTTTGCCAAGGGGCTGCCCGCGCTGGCGCGGCTCGCCCCGGACATGAACAGCCTTGTCGCCGTCGGCACCTCAGCCGCCTATGGCTATTCGCTGATCGCAACCTTCCTTCCCAATTTTCTGCCACCGGGCACGGTGAACGTCTATTACGAGGCGGCAGCCGTCATCGTGACGCTGATCCTGCTTGGCCGCATGCTGGAGGCGAGGGCCAAGGGGCGAACCTCTGAGGCGATCAAGCGTCTGGTCGGCTTGCAGGCCAAAACGGCGCGAGTCTTCACAAACGGGGCTGTTGTCGAGGTGCCGATTGCCGAGGTTCGCCCGTCCGATCTGGTCGCGGTGCGCCCCGGTGAAAGGGTGCCGGTCGACGGTGAAGTGACCGAAGGGGCCAGTTGGATCGACGAAAGCATGATCTCGGGCGAGCCGTTACCGGTGGAAAAGACGATTGGCAGCCCGGTGACGGGCGGCACGATCAACCAGACCGGTGCCTTTACCTTCCGCGCCGTCGCGGTGGGCGAGGCGACGATGCTGGCCCAGATTATCCGCATGGTCGAGGCGGCACAGGGAGGAAAGCTGCCGATCCAGGCGTTGGTGGACCGCGTGACCATGTGGTTCGTGCCCGCCGTCATGGGCCTGGCCGCGCTGACCTTTGTGGTCTGGATGGTCTTTGGCCCGGAACCTGCCCTGACCTTTGGCCTGGTCAACGCCGTGGCGGTTCTGATCATCGCCTGCCCCTGTGCCATGGGGCTGGCCACGCCGACATCGATCATGGTCGGAACCGGACGCGGCGCGGACCTGGGCATCCTGTTCCGCAAGGGGGAGGCGTTGCAGGCCTTGCAGGACGTCAAGGTGGTGGCCTTTGACAAGACCGGCACCCTGACGATGGGCAAACCCAGCCTGACGGACCTTCACCTTGCCCCCGGCTTTGACCGGGACCCGGTGCTGGCCTCCGTCGCGGCGGTGGAGGGAAAATCAGAACACCCGATTGCCCGCGCCATCGTGGCCGCGGCCACTGAGGCGGGCCTTGCCCTGCCCGAGGTGACCGGTTTTGCCTCGGTCACCGGCTATGGCGTCACGGCCCGGGCCGGCGACCAACGGATTGACATCGGAGCCGACCGCTACATGGAAAAGCTGGGTCTGGAGGTGGCGGTCTTTGCCGAAATCGCGGCCCGGTTGGCGGATGAGGGCAAATCGCCGCTTTATGCCGCGATTGAGGGCAAGCTGGCGGCGATCCTTGCCGTTGCCGACCCGGTCAAGCCAACGACGCCCCCGGCGATCAAGGCCTTGCACGCGCTTGGCCTGAGGGTCGCGATGATCACGGGCGACAATGCCCGCACGGCGCAGGCCATCGCACGGCAGTTGGGCATCGACGAAGTCGTGGCCGAAGTCCTGCCCGACGGAAAGGTCGCCGCCGTCAAACGGCTGAAGGCCCTTGGCACGCTGGCCTATGTCGGCGACGGGATCAACGATGCTCCGGCTCTGGCTGAGGCGGACGTGGGGCTTGCGGTTGGCACAGGCACCGATATCGCCATCGAGGCTGCCGATGTGGTGTTGATGTCGGGGCGTCTCACCGCCGTGCCCGACGCCATTGCGCTGTCGAAGGCCACGATGCGCAACATCCGGCAGAACCTGTTCTGGGCCTTTGCCTACAATGCCGCCCTGATCCCCGTCGCCGCCGGGGCGCTTTGGCCGGCTTACGGAATTCTTCTGTCGCCGATCTTTGCCGCCGGCGCGATGGCTCTGTCGTCGGTCTTCGTTCTTGGCAACGCGCTGCGTCTGCGCCGCTTTGCCCCTAATCAAGCCTGAAGGAGCCAGATCATGAACATTGGTCAAGCCGCAAAAGCCTCGGGCGTATCTGCCAAGATGATCCGCTACTACGAGTCCACAGGACTGATCCCTGCGGCCGGGCGCACTGGTTCGGGCTACCGCGTCTATTCTGACACCGAAGTGCAGATGCTGCGCTTCATCCGGCGCTCTCGCGACCTTGGCTTTCCCGTCGAGAAAATCGAGGAACTGCTGGCCCTTTGGCGAGACCGATCCCGCCAGAGTAGCGATGTGAAACGTCTGGCACTGGAACAGATCAGCGGGCTAGAACGAAAGATCACCGAGATGCAAGCCATGATGGAAACGTTGCAACATCTTGCCGAAGCATGCTGCGGGGATCATCGGCCGGACTGCCCAATTCTAACCGACCTCGGGAATGGCCCCAGCCCCGTCAACAAGATTGGCACTGCAAAGAAGACCGGTCCGCACAGTTTAGGAAGACCGGTCATTGCACACCAGCGCCAACATCAACCCGTGGATTGACATTGCGCTGCAGAAGCATGACGGTCGGCGGGCTCGGTGTTCATGGGGTGTAGAACCCCCGAACTCAATCGGGAATGGGGAAGGGTGGACCCAATTGCGGCACCCGAAGCCCCAGCCGCCCCCGCGACTGTATGCGGTAGCGTCCCTTCATTCTGCCACTGGGCCAGATAGCCCGGGAAGGCGAAGGGCCGTGTGACCCCGCGAGCCAGGAGACCGGCCGGACGCCACTGTAACAACATCCCGTCGGGTGTGACGGGCGGAGATAGCCATGACCACGACCACTCAAGCGATCACGCAAACTGCGGGCATGCTGCGCCCGATCCTGACCACGGCCTTTCTGGGGACATTTTTGTTGTTTGTCGCCGGGTTCTCGTCACCGGATACCCTGCACGCCTCGACGCATGACACCCGGCACGCCACCGGCTTTCCCTGCCACTGATCTGACAGGAGATTGACAATGACCAAGACCCTGCTTTCCAGCGGGCTGATTGCTGGTGCAGTCGCGGGCCTCGTGATGGCCTTGTTGCAGTTCTGGCTGATCCAGCCCCTGATCGTTCAGGCCGAACGATACGAGACCGGTGAGCTTGTTCTGCAGGTGACTGACGCAGCACCATCAAAAACGACAGTTATCGCTGCTGAAGAACCTGCTACTGTCGGCAACGCGCATCCAGACATGGTTGCAGGCAATAGCCTAGACGTGTCGCGCAATTTTCAGACCATGCTGTTCTTGGTCCTCACATGGGGCGGCTTTGGCCTTCTGGCCTCTGCCGCAGTTGCAGCCCTCCCGGCCGTCGGCCGGACGCAGCACGTATCATGGCCTGGCATTGCGCTGATCGGGTTTGCGGCCTTTTGCCTTGCACCTGCACTTGGCCTACCTCCGGAACTTCCCGGCATGCCGGCGGCTGACCTTGAAGCACGTCAGGTCTGGTGGATTTCGACTGCCATCGCCACGTGCGCAGGCGCGGGCTTGATCGTTCTGTGGCACAAGCCGCCAGCGCTTCTTGCCGCTTTGGTCATCGGACTGTTGCCTCATGTCGTAGGAGCACCAACTATTGACGAGAACCTTGCCGCAGTCGTGCCACCAGAACTTTCGGCGCTGTTTTCCGCCCGCGTAATCGGTACCAATCTTGTTGGCTGGATCGTGCTCGGCATGACTTTGGCCCGGATGTCTGGTTTGTCAGCGGTTCGCGAGAATTTGCCCGGTCGGCATGCCGACACAGCGAGACCTGACCTTGATCGCCCGGGAAGAACGTGACCTTTGTGCGAACAACGTCCTCAGCCGGGCCGCCCGCAACGCTGCCGGCCAACGGCGACCTGAACTGATGCTTGCTCTGACGGGTCTTTTCTTCGCAGCGTTTATCGCCGCCACGTTGATCCCGGCACAGTCCGAGGCCGTGCTTGTTGCACTGCTTCTCGCCGGGACACAGCCCGTTTGGTTGCTTCTATTGGTCGCAACGGCGGGCAACGTCCTTGGTGCGGCGGTCAACTGGACCATCGGACGGTTTCTGATGCGCTTCTCCGACCATCGACGTTTCCCGTTTTCGGCAAGGCAAATTGTTCAGGCCCAGGGCTGGTATGGCCGTTGGGGGTGGGTAAGCCTGTTCGGGTCGTGGCTGCCGATCATCGGTGACCCTCTGACGCTTGCCGCAGGCATGATGCGGGAACCGCTCTGGCGGTTTATACTGATCGTCACACTTGCGAAGTTCAGTCGCTACGCTGCTCTTGCGTTCGTGACGCTTTCGGTCGTCTGATCGTCACGGATAGTTCCCAAAGGGCAGGTTCTCTTAACTGGGATACTGGCGCAATCAAAGGCCGTCAGTGCGGTTCCGGGCATCAGGTTCTTTTCGAAACCCTGTCCGGCTCGGCTTGACGCTCGGTCTCGCAGACCTTTCCCAAGTGTACGGTTTTCCAGCTAAGACTTGCCCCTCAGAGATCAACCCTGCGCAGACGCAATGCGTTGGTGATGACTGAGACCGAGGACAGGCTCATCGCCGCCGCCGCGATCATCGGCGACAGAAGAAGGCCGGTTATCGGATAAAGGAGCCCGGCTGCGATCGGTACGCCAAGTGCGTTGTAGGCAAAGGCAAAGAACAGGTTCTGCTTAATATTGCGCAAGGTTGCGCGTGCCAACTTGCGCGCTCGGACAATGCCCATCAGGTCGCCACCCAAAAGCGTGATGCCCGCGCTTTCCATCGCGACGTCAGCCCCGGTACCCATGGCGATGCCGACATCCGCTGCCGCCAGCGCAGGCGCGTCATTCACGCCGTCGCCGGCCATGGCGATCTTGTGACCTTCACGGCGCAACTGGTCGATCAGATCTTTCTTGGCCTCGGGCAACACTCCCGCGCGCACTTCATCTATGCCGAGCTTGCCCGCTACAGCTTGTGCGGTGCGTTCGTTGTCGCCGGTCGCCATGATGACGCGCAGCCCTTGGGCATGCAGTTCCTTGATCGCCTGTGCGGTCGACGCCTTGATCGGATCTGCGACAGCGACGATGCCTGCGAGCACACCGTCGACAGCAATGAACATCGCGGTCTTGCCTTCGGCGCGCAAAGTGTCCGCTTGCGTCTCCGCGCGCGCAGTGTCCAGTCCCATCTCCTGCATCATGGCCGCGTTGCCAAGCGCAACCGCGCGGCCTTTGACCTTGCCACGCACACCCTTGCCGGTGACCGCCTCGAATCCCGTGGCCTCTTGCCGGGACGCGCCCTGCGAGTCGGCACCCTCGACAATTGCTTCGGCGAGGGGGTGTTCCGACCCACGTTCCAGAGCCGCCGCCAGTGACAAAAGGTCTGTGACGGCCACGTCCCCAAGCATCACCGTATCGGTCAGTTTGGGCTTTCCCATCGTTAGTGTGCCCGTCTTGTCGACGATCAGCGTATCAACCCCTGCCATCCGCTCCAGCGCCTCAGCGTCTTTGATCAGCACACCCGCCTGAGCGCCGCGTCCAGCCGCCGTCGTAATCGAGATTGGCGTGGCAAGACCCAACGCGCAGGGGCAGGCAATGATCAGCACCGACACCGCCGACGCGATGGCAAAGACCAGGGCTGGCTCGGGGCCAAAGATCATCCAGGCCGCAAAGGCCAGTAATGCGATCCCAACTACGGTCGGAACGAAGATTGCGGACACCCGATCCGCCAGCCCTTGGATTGGTGCACGCGACCGACGCGCGTTCGACACCATGGCCACGATCTGCGCCAAAACGGTGTCGGCGCCAACCTTGCCAGCCTCGATAACAAGACTTCCGTTCTTGTTGATGGTGGCCCCGGTCACCGCAACTCCCGGCCCTTTTTCGACCGGCATCGACTCGCCGGTCAGCATGCTTTCGTCCAAGGATGAATGACCTTCGATCACCACGCCGTCGACTGGCACAGCGTCGCCAGGGCGCACGCGCAGACGGTCGCCCTCCATGATGTTTTCCAGAGGCGCATCGTATTCGGTGCCATCTGGCAAAATGCGCCGCGCCGTCTTTGGCGCGAGGTCGAGAAGCGCGCGGATTGCATCGCCGGTGCGTTCGCGTGCGCGCAGTTCCAAGACCTGACCTACAAAGACCAGAGCCACAATCACCACCGCCGCTTCATAGTAGGTGCCAACGCCATGACCCATCCGATAGACTTCAGGGAAGACGCCAGGCAGGAATGTCGCGACCAGCGAATAAAGGTAAGCCGCCGCCACACCGAGGCTGATCAGCGACCACATGTTAGGCGAGCGGTTGACCATCGAATCCCAGCCTCGCTTGAAGAAGGGAAGGGCCGCCCAAAGGATGATCGGGGTTGCCAGCGCGAACTCCAGGTAACTGGCCACCTGGTGTCCGATCCAGTCGCGCACAGGCAAGGCAACGAACTCTCCCATGGTCAACACGATCAGCGGCACCGCCGCAGCTGCTGAAACCCACATGCGGCGGGTGAAATCGGTCAACTCATGGCTGGGCTCGTCTGAGGGCAGCATCGGCTCCAGCGCCATGCCGCAGATCGGACACGAGCCGGGCGCATCACGGATAATCTCGGGGTGCATCGGGCAGGTATACTGCACATTGGCTGGGGCAGCTTTCTTGCGACCCGCCGCGCGGCCGGAGGCGTAGAACCACGGATCGGCCTGGAACTTCGTTTGGCACTTGCTGGAGCAGAAATGGAAGTCCTTGCCGCCAAACGCCTCGGTCCGCGTGTCAGGTTTCAGCGTGACGGTCATGCCGCAGACTGGGTCGATGGACGTTAGCCCGGTGCCACTTTCTTGAACGGCTTGGCCCTTCGGCATATCCGGGTCTGGATGGGCGTGGCTGCTGTGCAGATCGATGGGTTTCATAGCGTTCTCCTATCGCGGTCAGTGCCGCGCGAAGGCAGATGCAAAGGCCTACCGACTCACGATGCGCCTTCCCATCCTTGGAAGGT
Source organism: uncultured Frigidibacter sp. (assembly GCA_964582215.1). Taxonomy (GTDB): domain Bacteria; phylum Pseudomonadota; class Alphaproteobacteria; order Rhodobacterales; family Rhodobacteraceae; genus TMP-24. The sequence continues at coordinate 5,193 of CAZORV010000006.1, read as the reverse complement.
CAAGCGAAGATTGCAGCTTCTGGTGCAATCAAATTGCCGCAACAACTTTGGCCAGTAGGTTTCGCACCTGACCAGCGACAGCATGCAAGGCGGGATTGTTGATGGCCTGCATCGACGCCACCGGATCAATCGAACTTACCTCAACGCCGCCTTCGACCTCGCGCAGGATAACGTTGCAGGGCAGCATCGCACCGACGCGCGGCTCCATCCCTATGGCTTCCATCGCCATCTTCGGGTTACAGGCCCCAAGAATGCGGTAGGCTGGGATATCCACGACCAGCTTCTTCTTCATCGTTGCCTTGACGTCGATCTCTGTCAGCACGCCAAATCCGTTTTCAGCAAGCGCGGCACGGGTCCGGGTGTCGACTTTGTCAAAGTCCGCGCCAGTGATCAGCCGGTTGATCGTATAGTCCATCGGGTTTCCCTTCCGCTATTTGCGCAAGTATTTGACCAGCGCCGCAATCGCGAGACCGACCAGCACAAGGGTGACGATCATCCAGAGCCAGCCGAAGCCCATTCCAAATCCCATACCGTAGCCGTTCATCTTCATGGCCTCCTGATCTGTGTTGGGATTCCTCCCGCTAACCGGAGATTTGCCCAGTTAGCGGGAGAATAAAGCGCGTCAGTCGTTGTCCATCATCCCATGACCCATGCCCGGAATGTTGCCCTGCTGCCCGCCCATGTGGCTTTGCATCATTTCTGCCATGGCTGCCATTTCAGCCTCCGTCACCTGCGCATCTCCATCGGCGTCGTGCATCTGGAAGGCTCGCACGGTCATCGGTCGGGTGTGGGCCGCGTGCATCACCGCGAATTCCTCCAGCGACAAAGTACCGTTGGCGTCGGTGTCGTAGGTCTTGAGTTCAGCCTGAATCCCGGCTGTCATTTCCTCGGGGCTGAGCGTGCCGTCCTTGTTGGTATCGAACGTGGCCATGGCATAGCTCTGGCCGCCGGCCATCATTCCCATCGCGCCACCCATCATACCGCCATGCTGGCCCATCATTCCCAGGCCTCCGTCCATCATACCATCATGCTGCATCTGGCCCTGCTGGGCGACGACCGGGACAGCAACAGCGGCCACACCAAGGGCTGCAACGGCTGCGAGGGCGAATTTTGTCGAACGTTTCATTCTGTCTCTCCTGGATCAGATTGCGATGGATCCAATCTGGGAGCGAGGTGTCCCACAGGTTTGTCAGGGCGACGCCTGTTTTGTATCAAACTGTCGCAAGCCAAGGTGCTGAGAGAGATTTGCGACAATCTTCTGTCCGCAGCAGCACCGCGTTCAGCTAGGGTCGACGTCAGGAGACAAGCTAATGACCCAGCCGCCGCATATTCTGATCGTCGATGACAACCGCGATATCCGCGATGCCCTAGTGAAATATCTGGAAAAGAACGGCATGCGCGCAACTTCTGCCGCCAATGCCGTCGCAATGGATGCGGCGATGAAGGTGGGTCAATTCGATCTGATCGTGCTGGATGTGATGATGCCGGGCGAAGATGGCCTCTCGGTCTGCCGACGGTTGCGCGCACAGGGCACAATCCCGATCTTGATGCTTACAGCCCTGGGTGATGAAACTGACCGTATCGTGGGGTTGGAGGTCGGGGCGGACGACTATCTGCCCAAACCCTTCAACCCGCGAGAGTTGCTGGCCCGGATCAAGGCGATCCTGCGCCGATCCGACCGGGCAGAAGTAATTGGTGGAAGCCTTGCCGGGCACAGATTGGCCTTCGACCGATGGGTGCTTGATACCGACCGCCGGACCCTGACCGACGACAACGGCATCGAGGTCTCGCTGACAACCGCGGAATTCCGTCTGCTGACGGTGTTTCTGGAACGGCCGCGCTTCGTGCTCAGCCGCGAACAACTTCTCGATCTTACATCGGGTCGCGCCGCACAGGTGTTCGATCGCACCATCGACAACCAGATTAGCCGCTTGCGCCGCAAGATCGAGGCCGATCCGGCCAAGCCTGCGCTGATCGCAACCGTCTGGGGTGGTGGCTACAGCCTTGCCGCAGACGTAAGGGCAATGCCATGAGCGCGCGCTTCCCGATATTGCGCAAGCTGTTCCCGCAATCTCTTGGCGGGCAATTGCTGATCATGTTGCTCTTGGCGTTGGCCATCACGCAAGGGCTTGGCCTGTTGCTGCTGACCGACGAGCGGAACCGAGCGGTCCGTGCAGCCCTTGGACTTGAGGCTGCAGGGCGCGCCGCAAATGTTGTCTTGCTTCTGGACGGCGCCCCCACTGATCTGCGTACGTCGATACTCCGCGCGGCAGATTCTCCGCTTGTCCGGTTTGAAGTCGGGCCCGAGCCTGCAGCGTCCCACGACAGCGCCGAGGCGGACATGGTTCTGCGCCAGATCCGCCAGATCCTTGGCGAGCCGGAACGGGAAGTTCGCGCCGATGTTCATGCGCTTTCTCTCGCGTCCTTGCCATTGCCAGAGGGAGTGCCAGCCAGCATGCGCCCGATGCATGAGGCGATGATGGCGGGGCGAACCGACCCCATTGAACTGACGCTGTCGATCCGTCTTGCGGCGGGCGATTGGCTGAACGTGCGCACGATGTTTTACCGCCCTGCCCTGCAACTGACTCCACAGGCCCTTCTGCCAGTAGTGTTGATGGCGGTCGCGGTAGCTTTGGTGGCCTGGTGGACTGCGCGGCGCGTCGTCGGCCCGATGCGTGCTCTTGCTGTTGGCGCCGACCGCTTGGGCCGTGGACTTGATGCCGATCCGCTGCCGATGACGGGGCCATCCGAGGTGCGCGAGACCACGCAGGCCTTCAACCGGATGAAAGCCCGACTGACCCGCTTCGTGAACGAGCGCACGCACATGCTCGCCGCCCTGAGTCATGATTTGCGCTCGCCGCTTACAGCAATGCGGCTCAGGATCGAAATGCTGGACGAAACCGAGGATAGCGTACGCCTGAAGGCACTGGTCGAGGAAATGCAGGCCATGGTCGAGGCGACCCTGGAATTCGCACGCGGGGTTGCGCGAGCAGAACCAACCACTGAAGTCGATCTTGCCGCCCTGCTGGCCGATCTGGTCAACGATGTAGGGGGAGATTTGGCCAATCTTACCCCGTCGCCGCCTCTGCCCATTACCGTCCGCACGCACGCCTTGAACCGCGCGCTAAGGAACCTGATCGACAATGCTGTTCGCTATGGCGGCGTAGCAATGGTTACGTTGGACCAAGCGCCGGGATTGGCCGTCATCACTATCACGGACAAAGGCCATGGACTGCCAGAAGACCAGCTTGAAGCGGTCTTTGAACCATTTGTGCGGTTGGAAGAATCTCGCAGCCGAGATACCGGCGGCGTCGGCCTCGGGCTAGCAATCGCCCGCACAATCATTCAGGCGCACGGCGGCACAGTCGTGCTCCGCAATGTGGCGGCAGGTGGACTGGAAGCAGTCGTGAGCTTGCCACTCGGTGATGTGTGATCATACCTAACAAGATCTCCCAACACTTTGGGCTGTCGAACTGACCCCCAGAAAAAGCTTTGCTCACATCTGGCCGCTAAACCGCTGCACGCCACATCCTGAAGCGACCATGGCCAGTCACCTCGCAGATCAGCCCACGCGCCTCCATCCAAGCCAGGTTTCGCTGGACAGCCGCACGGCTGGCGCCGCTCAGTGTCTCGGCCATCGGTGCAGAGACCAAGGGCCATTCGGTCAATACAGCGCGCAAAGCCGGAGGCGTACGGCCAGACAATACGGACATGACGGTTTCCGCTTGAGTGGACCATGTCTCGAGATCGTCGAGGTTCCGCATCGCTGCGAGGCATGCGTTGTTCATCCCGTCCAGCCATCGGATCAACCGCTCTGCCGGAGGTCCGCCGGCACGAAGCCCCCCTGCCCCACCCATTGCCATCGGTGCGAAAATCGCACCCTTCCCTTCGGCTGCGGCGATCCGGCCCGCCGTGACCGCGGCTTCCATCCTGTCACCATGCTGCCCGAGACCTGCAAGGCTCCAAAGATGGAAGCCCAGACAAGCCCAGGTGATCGGGTGCAAATGTCGAGCGCCTCCCATCAAGGCGAGCCAGCCATCGGCGCGATCACTGAAACGCTCCGCATCATCCGCTATGATCTCAGGGTCCCGCCGATCGAGAAAATCGGCTAGCCCAGCTTCGGGGCCAGGCCCTCCATTGAGACGTCGAACGGCCCATCCAACACGAGACAGCGCCCCAGAGTCTTCATGAGCGCCAGACAGACGAAGCGCGATCCAGAGTGCAAGGCGGTCAGGGCTGACCCGGTCACCGACGAACCAGCTCAACTCTGCAGCCTCGATCAGAGCCAATCTGTGCCGCCAACCCGATGGCCCGCGTCGCAGACGGTCGTCAAGCGCGCCCAGTCTCCCGGCTACTCTTGCGAGGCGGGCCGCACAACCCGCTTCGGCCCGGGCCCATGCCGCAACGACTGAGGTTTCGCTGGGTTCAGATCTTGGGCCTGGAAGCAGATAATCAGGTTCCTTATCCGTCGGTCCTGGCAGGAACCACAGGTCGTCTTCGGACGCCTGTTCTCTTCCCTCGGGATCGCCGAGGGCTTCGTCAGGACTATCAGGCAGAACAGAGAGGTAGGGCTTCATATGTGCAAAATACGATTATTATGCAAACTACCCAAGGGTTTTCTGTGGGGCTGCATTTGCTCTTTATATAGTACGCGCGCGCGGTGTCCGTGGAGAGCGCTCTAGTCGCGTTCAGCTCATGGAAACCAAAGGGTTTCCAGCGATCAGCACCACACAGCGTGCCCTTGCATTCGTTTACAAACGGTCGTTTACTCCTGACATCTGAAATTGCAAAAGGCCCCCTGCTCTGTGCCACTCATCGGATACGCGCGTATTTCCACCGAAGATCAAATAGCCCTGCCCCAAGTTCAGGAGCTGCGCTCCGCAGGCTGCGTGGAAATCGTGAAGGAACAAGCATCTGGCGGCAGTCGCACGCGGCCAGTTCTGGCGCGCGTGCTGGATCAGCTGCGCATCGGCGATACGCTCGTCGTGGTTCGGATCGACCGCCTTGCCCGCTCGCTTTCTCACCTCTTGGAGATCATCGAGCGGCTGGAGGCAAAAGGTGCGCACTTCCGCTCGTTGCAGGATCCGATCGACACGGCGTCGCCGCAGGGCAAGTTTACACTTCAGGTGTTGGGTGCGGCCGCAGAGTTCGAACGGGCGCTGATCCGTGAGCGTACCAAAGCAGGGCTGCGCT
>CAZORV010000005.1:0-52436 GCA_964582215.1 uncultured Frigidibacter sp. | reverse complement strand
ATCCTGGAACGAGCGCGGATAGATCTGGTAGATCACCGCGCCACGCCACCAGTCGGCCGCGCCGGGAAGTTGACGGTTCTTGATCGAAGACGGAGCGTTCATTTCAACCTCATTTGACTGACCCGGCCAGAAGGCCACGGACCAGATAGCGCTGCAGCGCGAAGAAAACCACCAGCGGCACGAAGATCGACACAAAGGCCGAGGCTGACAGGATCTCCCAGTCGCCGCCACGGCTGCCCATCAGGTTGACCAGCGTGCCGGTCAGCACCAGCTGGTCATTGCCCGAGCCAAGGAAGACCAGGGCGACCAGAAGGTCGTTCCAGGTCCAGAGAAACTGGAAGATCGCGAACGAGGCGAGCGCCGGCAGCGACAGCGGCAGGATGATCTTGACGAAGATCTGGAAGTCGGTTGCGCCGTCGACGCGGGCGTTTTCGATGATGTCCTTGGGCAGGCCGACCATGTAGTTGCGCAAGAGATAGATCGCCAGCGGCAGGCCAAAGCCGGTATGGGCCATCCAGATGCCGATATAGCTTTTGCCGATGCCGAGCGAATTGTGGAACCGCAACAGCGGGATCAGCGCCAGTTGCAGCGGCACCACCAGAAGCGCGACGACAAAGGCCACCAGCAGCGCGCGGCCGGGGAAGTCCATCCAGGCCAGCGCATAGGCCGCGAAGGCCGCGATCAGGATCGGGATGATCGTCGCCGGGATCGACACGGTCGCGGTGTTCAGAAACGCCTGCCCGATGCTCTGCCCCGCCGAGGGGGTGAAGAGAACCGCCTTGTAGTCGTTCAGCGTGAATTCCGGCGGCGTGGTTGCGGTGGTGAAAACCCGCGGCAGCCGCGCATCGGCCAGACTGGTGGGCGAGGTCAGGGCGTAGTCGCCATTGGCCTGCACCGTGAGGCTTTTCCCGTCGCCAAGGTCAGCCGCCGCGCCCGGCTCATAGGCTGCGGGCGCCTTGGACGAGGTGCCCCATTTGCTGATCGTCGCGCCCTTTGCGCCGAAAAGGTTGCCGGCGATGACATAGGCGCCGTCCTTTTGCTGTTCCTCGCCCTCGATCCGGACGGCGGGTTGCTGGCTTTCCTGGGTGCTGAGCGACTGCCACCAGCCCGAGCTGGCGATCTGGTCGCTGGTCCGGAAGGACGAGACCAGCAGGCCGAAGGTCGGCAGAACCCAGAGGGCGACCAGAAGGGCGACCGAGATATGGACCGCCCACATCAGCGCGGGCTTTGATCCGGCGAGATTGTTCATGTCAGGCCCCTTCCCTATTTCATTTCCTTGCGCGCGTTCCACACGTTCCAGACCAGGATCGGTGTCACGAGCAGCATGATGACCATGGCCGAGGCCGAACCGACGCCCCAGTCATTGGCGCGGAACAGCTTGTCGAACATGTAGTTCGCCAGAACCTGCGTCTCCCACTGGCCGTTGGTCATCGCCAGGACGATGTCGAAAACCTTCAGGACAACGATCGTCACCGTGGTCCAGACCACGACGATCGTGCCCATGATCTGCGGCACCTTGATCTTGAAGAAGATCTGGAACGGGTTGGCGCCGTCCAGGATCGCCGCCTCGATCGTTTCTTCGGGCACGCCGCGCAGGGCGGCGGACAGGATCACCATGGCGAAGCCGGCCTGAATCCAGATCAGAACCGCCATCAGGAAGAACGAGTTCCAGAAGGGCAGCGTCAGCCAGGCCATCGGCTGGCCATAGGGCGGCTGGAAGCTGACAAGGCCAAGGACCGACGACAGCGACAGCCAGACCAGCCACAGGCCGGCCGCGCCGACCAGAAGCCGCAGGGGAACGGTGCCGCGCCCCATCGGTTCGCCCGCATTGCGGAAGAAGGGGCGGACGAACAGCCAGGCACCCCAGGCGACAAAGGCGGCAAAGCCCAGAACCATCAGCGCCGGAACGATCTTCAGGAACAAAAGCGACCAGAAGCCGCCCTGAAACTTCATCCAGACCGCATTCAGGATGCCGATCTGGGCCACGTTCGCGTCACGCTGATCATAGATCAGCTTCCAGATCACCGCCGCGCCGACCGAGGAAATGGCCATCGGCATGAAGATCAGCGATTTCGCGATATTGCCCCACCAGATCCGGTCGGTCAGCTGCGCGGCCAGCAGGCCAAATGCGGTGGCGGCGGCGGGAACCACGATCAGCCACAGCATGTTGTTGCGCATCGATTCCCAGAATTTCGCCTCGGACAGCATCTGGCTGTAGTTGGCCAGACCGACGAATTCCGATGTGTTGCCCGGCATCTGCTTGGTGATCGACAGCCAGGCCGTGGCCAGGACCGGATAGGCCAGATACAGCGACAGAAGGATCACCGCCGGCGCCAGAAATATCCACGGCCGGATCATGCCGGCGCGGCTGATGTTCCGTCCGGCGTTCGGCCCCGACGGCGGGAAAAGCACCTTGTCCAGAAAAAGGTTGGCGGCCCAGAAATAGCCGATGCAGCCAAAGACGCCGACAAAGATCGTCAGGCCCGCCTGAAGTGCAGGATTCATCGCCATGTCCCCCGAGATGCGAAATTCGACATGCCCCGGCCTTGACCAGACGCACCGTCCGCCGGAAAGGGCTGGCGCAGACGCGCCAGCCCCCGTTCAGCTTTTACTTCGGCCACGAAGCGTCGATGGCGCCCGCAACCTCGTCCGCCGACTTGCCGCCGACATAATCGACCATGCCGGTCCAGAAGGTGCCCGCGCCGACAGCGCCCGGCATCAGGTCCGACCCGTCAAAGCGGAAGGTCGTCGCATTCAGCAGGATCTCGCCCTGCTTTTTCAGCGCCGCATTGCCGTAAGCCTCGGGATTGACGCCCTTGAACGGGGTCAGGAAGCCCGACTGCGCCATCCAGACTTCATGCGCGATCGGGGTTTCAAGGAAGGCGATGAAGGCGCGTGCCGCGTCGCCGTCCTTGGTGATCATCGCCAGCGTGCCCGCACCCAGAACCGGCTTGCCAAGGTCCTTGCCGGCATAGGCGGGCATATAGAAGAAGTCTGCGTCCTTGCCCAGTTCCGTGCCCTCAGGGAAGAAGGACGGGATGAACGAGGCCTGATGGTGCATGTAGCACTGCGGCGGCGACGAGAAGAGGCCCTTGGGGCTGTCGCGGAAGTCGGTCGAGGCGACGGCAGCGGCGCCACCGGCGACGTTCTTGTCGTTCTTGGCGAAATAGCCGAATTCGTCGATCGCGCCGACAACCGCCGGATCGTTGAACGGAATTTCGTGCTTGACCCATTTGTCATAGACGTCGGCCGCCTGGGTGCGCAGCATCATGTCCTCGACCCAGTCGGTCGCCGGCCAGCCGGTCGCACCGCCCGACCCCAGACCGATGCACCAGGGCGTGCCGCCGTCGGCGACGATCTTCTCGCTCAGCGCCTTCAGATCTTCCATCGTCTGCGGCACTTCATAGCCTGCATCGGCGAAGTTGTCGGGTGAGTACCAGACCAGCGACTTCACGTCGGCCTTGTAGGGGAAAGCGTAAAGCGCGTCCTTGCCGTCCTTGCCCTTGTAGGTGCCAAGACCGGCCCAGCTGTCGCCTGCAGCGTAATTGTCCTTCAGCCACTGCGCCGTGTCATCGCCGAGCGGCGTCAGAAGCCCCTTCGACGCCAGGTCGGCAATCAGACCCGGCTGCGGCAGAACCGCGATGTCGGGCGGCGAACCCGCCTGGGTGTCGATGACGATCTGCTGTTCGTAGTTTTCCGACGAGGAATAGCTGACCTTCACGCCGGTCGCGGCGGTGTAGTAGGCCAGGACGCTTTCGACCAGCGCCTGATCCTCGCCCCGCCAGGGTCCGAAGATCGACAGGGTCTGGCCGTCAAGGTTGTAGGCCTCGTCGAACGCCTTGTAGCTGTCCCAGTTGAACCGTGCATCCTCGCCCGGCTTGAACTTCAGATCCTGCGCAAAGGCGGCACCAGCGCATAGCGCAAGCACGGCCGAGCCGGTCAAAATACGTTTCATGATTTCCTCCCTCTGCGGGCTCTTGCCCGTCGCCTCCGCGCGCTTGACTCATCCCTCAAAGCGCTTTGGATATCGGAAAGCTGAGGCAATCCGGCAACAAAGTCAAGCAAGAGTCGCGGCTGTCCGGAAAATTAGTCATTCCGGCTTTGTTTTCCGTGAAGAATTGCGATCTTGACCCGGCTTGTGCATCCTGTCCAAGTCAAAAGTTCTATGGTCCCTGTGCCGCCCTGTCTGCTAAAAGCGCTTTGAACCAAGCTGTCGAGACCCAATGAATCTCAAGGAACTCTCCGCCGAACTGGGTCTGTCGCAGACAACGGTCAGCCGTGCCCTGAACGGCTTTCCCGAGGTCAGCGAACAGACGCGCGCCAAAGTGGTCGAGGCGGCGCGGCGGCACAATTACCGGCCCAATGGCCGCGCCCGGGCGCTGGCCACCGGCCGCGCCATGGCCATCGGTCATGTGATTCCCGATTCGACCAAGCATGAGATCGTGAACCCGGTTTTCGCCGACTTCATCGCCGGCGCGGGCGAGGCCTATACCGCGGCCGATTACGATCTGGTCCTCTCGGTCGTCGCCGACGCCGAAGAGCCCGAGATCTATCGCCGCCTTCACGCCAAGGGCGCCGTCGACGGCGTCATCGTCCATAGCCCGCGCCTTGACGATCCGCGCATCCCGCTGTTGTGCGACATCGGCCTGCCCTTCGTCGTCCACGGCCGGTCCAGCAACGCCCGCCTGCCCTATTCCTGGCTGGACGTGAACAACCGCCGTGCCTTCGAGCGGGCGACAAACTTCCTTCTCGACCTTGGCCATCGGCGGATCGCGCTGCTGAACGGCTGGGAAGAGCTGGACTTCGCCCAGCGGCGCCATGCGGGCTATGTCGCGGCACTGATCGCGCGGAACATCGCCCCGGACAAAGCCCTGATGACCTCGGGCGAAATGACCGAGGCGCGGGGCTATCAGGCGGCCTCGCGGATGCTGGCCCTGCCCGATCCGCCCACCGCCTTTCTCACCTCGTCGCTGATCCTGGCCATCGGCGTCCGCCGCCGGATCGAGGATTGCGGCCTGAAGATGGGCCGCGACATCTCGATCGTCACCCATGACGACGAACTGAGCTATTTCCGCAACGGCGAGGATGTGCCGATCTTCACCGCGACCCGCTCGTCGGTGCGCGAAGCCGGGCGCCTGACCGCCGAAATGCTGCTGGCGCAGATCACCGGCGCCCCCGACAATACGCCGCAGACGCGCCTGCTTGAGGCGGCCCTCGTTGTAGGCCAGTCTACCGGACCAATAGCCCGACCCCAAAGGTGACCATGGCCCTGTCGCACAAGCGCACCGATTTCCCCGACGGCTTTCTGTTCGGCGCCGCGACATCGGCCTATCAGATCGAAGGCGCGTCGTTCGGGGGGGCGGGCCTGTCGCACTGGGATACGTTTGCCGCGACCCCCGGCAATGTCGTCCGCGGCGAGGATGGGGCGATCGCCTGCGATCATTATCACCGCTGGCCGGAAGACCTCGACCTGATCGGGGCGGCGGGCTTTGACGCCTACCGCTTTTCGGTGAACTGGGCGCGGATCTCGCCGGACGGGCCGGGGTCGGTCAATGCCGAGGGGCTGGATTTCTATGACCGGCTGGTCGACGGCATCTGCGAGCGCGGGTTGCAGCCGTTCCTGACGCTTTACCACTGGGACCTTCCGGCGGCACTTGCCCGGCGCGGAGGCTGGGCAAACCGCGACATCGCCGGCTGGTTCACCGACTATGCGCTGACGGTCACCGACCGGCTGGGCGACCGTGTTGCCTCGGTCGCCACGATCAACGAACCCTGGTGCGTGGCCTGGCTGTCGCATTTTCTCGGCCATCACGCGCCCGGACTGCGCGACATCGGCGCTGCCGCCCATGCGATGCATCATGTGCTGCTGGCCCACGGCACGGCAGTCACCGCCCTGCGCGAAGCCGGGCACGGGAACCTCGGGATCGTGCTGAACTTCGAACATATCGCCCCGGCGACCGACCGGCCCGAAGACCGAGAGGCCGCCGCGACCGAGGATGCGATCTTCAACCGCTGGTTCCTGCAGGGTCTGGCGCGCGGCAGCTATCCGGCCGAGGCGCTGGCCGGTTTCGGTGCCTATATGCCCGGCGGCTGGGAAAAAGACATGGACCTGATCCGGGTGCCGCTCGACTGGATCGGCGTCAACTATTACCGCCGGGCGCTGAAGGCCCGTGACCATGACCTTCTCTGGCCCGCCGTGCGCGAGGTCGAGGGGCCGCTGCCGAAAACCTCGATGGGCTGGGAGATTTGCCCGGATGGCCTGGCCGAACGGCTGATCACCGTCTGCACCGACTATTTCGGCGATCTGCCGGTCTATGTCACCGAAAACGGCATGAGCCGCGATGACCAGCCGGTCTCGGGCGCCATCGACGACCTGGAACGCATCAGCTATATCGACGCCCACCTTGGCGCGGCGCGCGCGGCTCTGGCGGCAGGCGTCAATCTGAAGGGCTTCTTCTACTGGTCGCTGCTTGACAATTACGAATGGGCGCTCGGCTACGAAAAACGCTTCGGCCTTGTGCATGTTGATTTCCAAAGCTTGAAGCGGACCCCGAAAAACTCGTATCAGGCGCTGAAACAGATGTTGACACAATGACCGGAGCGACAATGAACGCCGCCCAACCTTCGCTGCTGGCCGATATCGGCGGCACCAATACCCGCGTCGCCCTGGCCCTGGACGGCATCGTCCAGCGCGAGACGGTCACGCGCTATGCCAATGCCAAATATGACAGCCTTCCGGCCATATTGCGCACCTATCTTGATGCGCAGGGCGTCGCGACCTGCGCCGGTGCCTGCCTGGCGGTCGCCGGTCCGATCCGCGAATCCGTCGCTGAAATGACCAACCTCAGCTGGCGGATCACCGACAAGGCCGTCAGCGAGGCGACGGGCGCGGGCACGGTCGCTTTCATCAATGACCTGCAGGCGCAGGGTCACGCGCTGGACCGGCTGCCGGCCACCAGTTTCCGCGAAATCGTCAAGGGCCCCGCCGAGCGGCGCCCGGGCGCCCGGCTGGTCATCGGACTTGGCACCGGCTTCAACGCCGCACCTGTCCACAAGACCCGGCACGGCACCTATGTCGCCCCCTCGGAATGCGGCCATGTCACCCTGCCCGTCCGCACCGAGACCGACCTGCGGCTGGCGCATTTCGTCGAAAAGGAACATGGCTTCGCCGGGGTCGAGGATGTGCTGTCCGGTCGCGGCCTTGTCCATCTTTACGGCTTTTGCGCGGCCGAGGCCGGGGTCACCGACCAGCCCGACGCCGCCGAGATCATGCGCCGCATCGCCGAGGGCAAGGACGAGGTCGCGGTCCGCACCGGCCGGATGTTCCTGGCCTTTTTCGGCCGCGTGGTCGGCGATCTGGCCCTGATCCATCTGCCGTTCGGCGGGCTTTACCTGATCGGCGGCGTCGCCCGCGCCTTCGCCCCCTATTTCGCCACGCACGGCTTTGTCGAAGCCTTCCGCGACAAGGGCCGGTTCGAGACCTTCCTCGGCGAATTCAGCGTCGGCGTGATCGAGGATGATTATGCGGCGCTTGAGGGCTGCGCCGACCATCTGCAGTCGCGGCTCGCCGGGTAAGGGCGGCCCGCGTAAAACCTATCTTAACGCCCCGGCCTTATGCCTGTCCGAAAGAGGACGGGTTCAAGGATGGCCGGGATTTCACCTGATGCTGAACATGGGGCGGTCGCCCTCGGGGCGCGGCTTGACCTGACGGCCGCGACCGGCCTTCACCGGGCGCTGGTCGAACGGCTGGGCCGGCCCGTGCGGGTCGATGCCGGACAGGTCACCCATCTTGGCGGGCTTTGCCTGCAGACCCTGCTGGCCGCCGCGGCCGAGGCGCGCCGCGCGGGCACCGGTTTTGCCGTCACCCCCCGGTCGGCCGCCTTCGACGCCGCCTGCGCGACCTTCGCCATCACTCCCGCCGACCTGGAAGGGGCACCCCCAAAATGACGATCCATGTCCTTGCCGTCGATGACAGCCGCACGATCCGCGACCTGCTGACCCTGTCGCTGACCAATGCCGGCTACCGCGTGACACTGGCCGAGGATGGGCAGGCCGCGCTCGACATGCTGGCCGATCTCCGCCCCGACGCCATCATTTCCGACATCAACATGCCGCGCCTTGACGGGTTCGGCCTGATCGAGGCTGTGCGGCGAACCGACCATTTTCGCGGCCTGCCGATCCTGGTCCTGACCACCGAAAACGCGCCCGAGCTGAAGGCGCGCGCCCGTGCCGCCGGGGCCACCGGCTGGATCGTCAAGCCGTTCGAGGCCGAAAAACTGGTCAAGGCGCTGCAGATGATCGCAGGCTGACCGGATGGGCGCCCCGACCGACCCGATCGCCGCGATCCGCGCCGGCTTCTTCGCCGAATGCGAAGACCTGCTGGCGCGGCTGTCGGACGCCCTTTCCGCCCCCGACTTCGGCGAGGCCGAGGTTCACGAGGCCTTCCGCGCCGTCCACACGATCAAGGGCGGCGCCGCCTCGCTCGGCCTGTCGGCACTGGCTGCCTTTGCCCACGGCTTTGAAGGTCGGCTCGACCGGCTGCGATCCGGGGCGCCGGCAACAGCGGCGCTGATCGGCGATCTGGTTCTGGCCGCCGACCAGCTTGCCGACCATGTCAGCGCGGCGCGCGACGCGGCCGGGGCGCCGCCGGGCTGGACGGTGACCTTCCGCCCGACCGCTGCCCTTTACGCCTCGGGCAATGACCCGATCCATATGCTGACCGCCCTCGCAGCCCTTGGCGACATCACTGTGCGCTGTGATCAATCCGACCTGCCGCCCCTCGCCGAGCTCGACCCCGAAGGCGCCTGCCTTGGCTGGATCATCGACCTGCCTGCCCCGGTCCCCGAATCTGCGATCCGCGACTGTTTTGAATTTGTCGAGGATCTCTGCCATCTGGAGATTTCCCCCCGTTCCCCGGCGCCCGACCAGCCCCGGCCCGCCGCCACCGCGCCCGACCGCCCGACGGTCCGGGTCGACCTTGCCCGGGTCGACCGGCTGATGGACCTGGCGGGCGAACTGGTCATCGGCCAGTCGATGCTGGGCCGCGCCCTGCAGGACCGGGCGGCCGACCGCCACAGCCCGGCGATGATGGCGCTGGAGAGCCTGTCCGGCCTGACCCGCGACCTGCAGGAGGCGGTGATGGAGATCCGGGCCCAGCCGGTCAAACCCTTGTTCCAGCGCATGGCCCGCACCCTGCGCGAGGCTGCCGCCAGCCTCGGCAAAGAGGCGGTTCTGGTGACCGAGGGCGAGGCGACCGAGGTTGACCGCGCCGTCCTCGAACGTCTGGCCGAACCCCTGACCCACATGATCCGCAACGCCGTCGGCCACGGGATCGAGGATCCCGCCCGCCGGCGCGCACTCGGCAAGCCCGCCACCGGTCGGGTCACCCTGTCGGCCGCCCATCGCGCCGGCCGGGTGACGATCCAGCTGGCCGACGACGGCGCCGGGATCGACCGGGCGCGGGTGCGCGCCATCGCCGCCGCGCGCGGCCTTTGCGACGCCCCCGACCGGCTGAGCGACAATGCGCTGGACGACCTGCTGTTCCACCCCGGCTTTTCAACCGCCGCCGAAGTGACCGACCTGTCCGGCCGCGGCGTCGGGCTGGACGCCGTCCGCGTCGCGATCACCGCGCTTGGCGGCCGGGTCAGCCTGACCTCGGCGCCCGGCCTCGGCTGCCGGTTCACACTGTCGCTTCCCCTGACGCTTGCGGTGATGGACGGGCTGCTGGTCCGGGTTGCCGGGCAGACGCTGGTCATCCCCCTGGCCGCGACGCTGGAGACCGCCCATCTTGCCGCCCTCGCCCCGCGCCGCTGCGGCCCCGATGAACCGCTGGTCAGCCTGCGCGGCCGCCATACGCCGGTCCGCGAGGCTGCTGCCCTTCTCGGCCTCGGCTCCGGCCCGGTGACGGGCACCGATCGGCTGGCGGTGCTGATCGCCGATGAGGATGACCGGCGGCTCGTGCTGATCGTCGACGACATTCTGGATCAGGCCCAGGTGGTGATCCGCAACCTCAGCCACAATTGCGGGCGGGTCAGCGGCGTCGCTGCCGCAACGATCCTCGGCGATGGCCGCGTGGCCCTGATCCTTGATCCGGGCGATCTTGTCACCCTGGCCGGGCAGGATCACCCCGCCCCTCGCCACGCGCTTCAGGGGGCCGCATGACCAACGCCCCCGCAGAACGCACCGATCCGGCGCAATCCGACTATCTGGGCCTCGTCGCGGCGGGCGAACGCTTCGGCATCGCCGTCAGCGCCGTCCGCGAGATCCGCATCTGGTCAGAGCCGACCGCCCTGCCCTGGCAGGCCCCGGCCCTTCTTGGCGTGATCAACCTGCGCGGCGCGGTCCTGCCGGTGATCGACCTTGGCCGGAGACTGGACCTTGACCGAAGACTGGGCCTTGGCCAGACGCCGGCCCCCGGCGCGCGCGGGCTCGGCCCCCGCCCGGTGATCGTCGTGCTCGAGGCCGGGGGGCGTCAGGTCGGGATCGCGGTCGAACGGGTCGAAGACATCGTGACGATCCCGGATGCCGGGCTCGAACCGCCGCCCGCGACCGGGTCATCCCCCGCCGGCGCCTGCCTCAGCGCCCTGGCGCTGCGGGACGACGGGCTCTTGCGCATTCTGGACGCGGGCGCGCTGATGCTGGCCGACAGGGGGGCGCCATCGTGACGGCAGCCGATCGCACCGACCTTGCAACCCTGCTGGCCCGGGTCGGGACCGAACTTGCGGCATTGACCGCCCTTGCGCAGGACCTGCAGTTTGCCCTGTCGGACTGCGCGCCGAACCCGCCTGCCGCCGCCGACACTCTGGCCGGTCTCCAGTCCGTCGACCGGATCACCCAGACCCTCTCGGACCTCAGCCGCCTGATCGCGGCCCTGTCCGACGGCCCCGCGCAGCACGGCCAGCCGCCGGGCGCCGAGCTTGCCGACATGGTCGTCCTGCGCGACCTTGCGGCGCGGCTTTTCCCGGCGCCGGGCGGCCAGACCGCGCCGGCCGAACCCGAGGCCACCGGCGAGATTCTCTGGTTCTGAGCTCAGACGCGCGGGCGCCCGCGGGGCGCGGCTGACGCTTGTCCCGGCGGCAGGAACCGGCGTGATCCTTTGATGCGGCCCGGTGATGTCCCGGGATCAGCCCGGCAAAGGCGGGCCAGAGCCCGCCGCGCCTGTGCGGCTCAGCGGCCGGCGATTATCGGCGGGCGGCCCGCGAATCCGGCACCGGAATCCCGGCCGTGTCGGCAGCCGTTGCCCAGTCACCCGCCCGTCCCGCCACCGGACCAGCGCCCGGGCCGGCGGCCTGCGCGGCAAGTGCGGGGTCCGGGCCGGACGGCGCCACGCGGAACCGCTCGACCGTCTCGCTCAGCCCGATGGCGCTTTGGGTCAGGCGCTGGCCGACTGCGACCGTGTCGGCGAACAGCGCATTGTTCTGCTGGGTCGTCTGGTCGATCTGGTTCACCGCAAGGTTGATCTCGGCAAGGCCCGCCGACTGTTCGCGCGCCGACAGGGCGATGTCGCCCATCCGCTGCGCGATCTGCCCGACCGAGGCGACGATCCCCTCAAGCGTCCGGCCGGTCTGGCCGACCAGCCCGACGCCGCGCTTGACCTCGGCCGCCGCCTCGGAGATCAGCCCGTCAATCTCGCGCGCGGCGTCCGACGAGCGTTGGGCCAGCGCCCGGACCTCGTTCGCCACAACGGCAAAGCCCCGCCCCGCCTCGCCCGCCCGCGCCGCCTCGACCCCGGCGTTCAGTGCCAGAAGGTTGGTCTGAAAGGCGATGTCGTCGATGACCCCGATGATCCGGGCAATCCGTTCCGACGATGTCTCGATCCCGGCCATCGCCCCCACCGCCTCGCGCACCACCGTGCCCGACACTTCCGCCGAGGCGCGCGCCGCCTCGACCACGGCGTTGGCCTCGCCCGCGACCGCGGCGGCCGACCGGACCGAGGCGGTCAGCTGATCAAGCGAGGCCGCCGTCTGTTCCAGCGTCGCCGCCTGCCGTTCGCTCCGCCGTGACAGGTCTTCCGAGGCTTCGGCGATTTCGGTCACATCCGCCTCGATCGCGGCAGCATTGGCGACGACCGCCAGCACCACGGCCGACAGGCCCTGGACCGCCAGATTGAAGTCGGTCTGAAGCGTCTGATATTCCTCGGAAAAGTCACCCGTCATCCGGGCGGTCAGATCGCCTTCGGACAGGCGGCGAAGGCCGACGCGCAGGGCCTCGACCACCCTTGCCTGCGCAGCCTCCATCGCCCGGCGCCCCTGTTCGGCGGCGCGAAGCGCGGCTTCGGCCTGGCTGACGTCTGACCCGATGAAGATCACCTTGATCAGCGCCCCGTCGCGGTCATGCACCGGGGTAAAGCCGCCATCGACGATCCCGGCCTCTTGCCCGTCCACCCCGACCCAGAACCGGCCATGAACCGCCTCGCCGGCCAGAAGCCGGGCGGCGACGGGCGCCTCGGCCGTATCGGCCCGGAAGACATGGTCCTGGGGACAGTGCAGGATTTCGTCCGCCGTCACCCCCAGCAGGGCACAGATCCGGGCGTTGGCGGCCAGAATCCGCCCCTGCGCGTCCAGCTCGACCGTCACCAGATTGCGGCCGATGGCGGCCAGGACCGCGTCATTCATCCGCTCGCGCGTGACTTCGCGCCATTCGACGACATAGCCGATCCGGCCCTGCCCCTCGATCCGGACGTCGTTGATATCAAGCGTGAACCGCAAGGCGCCGACCGGGATTTCGGTCCGGTGCGGCAGCCGGGCGTCGTCGGCGGCCAGGGCGCGGAAAAGTTCGCTGTCGTCCCGGAAAGGACCGATTGTCGTGCCGATCACCGCCCCGGGGTCGAAGCCCGGCATGGCAAGGGCGACGTCGGCCGCATGCTGCCGCATCAGCGCCACGAACGAGGGGTTGACGTAGGTGATCCGGAAGGACTGATCCATCACCATCAGCGCCGCCGAGGATCCGGCCAGCGCCTGGCTTTTGAAGGCGCCGTCGCGGGCAAGGACGGTGGCGGCGACCAGACCGTCGCGAAAGGTCTGCAGGGCGCGCGCAATGTCGCCGACCTCGTCCCGGCGCGCGGTCCCCTCGACCGGATGGGCGAAGTCACCGGCGGCGATCGCCCCCATGGCGCCGGCGGCGCGGGCCAGCGGCCGGGCGACGCCTTCGGCCGTGACGAAGGCGACCAGGGCCACCAGAGCCGCAATGCAAAGCGCGCTGATCGCCATTTCCTTCATCAGCGCCGTGACCGGCGCCAGAAGTTCCGGCTCGGGCTGTTCGATCACCAGCGCCAGCGACATGTCGGGCAGCGCGATGCGGCTGGCGACGATCACCGACTGCGTCCCGTCGCGCCCCGGCGCGTGGGCCGTCACACGCCCGGCGGTGAACAGCGCGGCGAGTTCGGGCAGCGCGGCCCCTGCCTGCGCCGGGCCGCCCGTCGTCAGCAGCGGGCGCCGGTCAGCGCCGGTCAGATAGCTGGTCAGCTTCAGTTCGTCGCTGTTGCGGCTGTTCACGATCTGGTCAAGCTGTCCGACCGACAGCCGGAAGACCAGCGCCCCGACCGGCGTATGACCGGCCGACAGGATCGGCGCCACGATGAAGGCGGCGGGTCCGCCCTGCGTCTGGCCATAGGGGCCGAAGTCGGTCATCCGGACGCCCGCGGCCGTCGGCCGAAGCGCCTCGGCGACAAGTTGGCCAAGACTGGTCGCGGCCGCCGGGCCGGTCAGAAGGCTGTCACCAAGATCGTCATTCTTGGCGACGCTGTAGATCACCCTGCCCGAAGCATCGACCAGCATCACGTCGCGGTAGCCGCGACCGCCGAGGATCGCGCGGAACCCGGCATGGTGGCGGGTGTGGGCAAGGGTATATTCACTGATGGTCGCGGCGCGGTCGAACCGGTCACGCTCGCCCGCCGGATAGGGGTTGCCGGTGATGAAATCCGCCCTGACCGCATCGCGTGCCCCGGCCCCGAGCGCCCGCCAGCCCGAGGACAGATCGGACAGCGCCCGTTCGGTCTGCGGGCTCGACGCCGCAGCCTCCATGTCCGAGAGGACGCCGTCGAACCAGGTTTCCAACTCGCCCCGCTTGGCCTCGACCGCGATCTGCACCCGGCCGACCCCGACCTCAAGCAGCGCTGTGCGGGCGGCGCGGTAGCTGAGCCAGCCCATCGCCAGAAGCGAGACGAGCGCCAGCGTTCCCAACAGCAACGGCAGCTTCGCCGTCAGCCTGAGATCGACCAATATCCGCACGGCGGCCCCCTGTCGCTGATCCGGGCACGAAAATGCCTTCCGGACCGGACAATGCCGCGTGAGGGTTGAAGATTCGCTTAAACCCGGCTGGCCCCGCCCTCAGTGGCTTTCGCGGCCGACCGCGCTGCCCCGGCAGCCGAGCAGGAAGTCGAAGTCGGCGCCCCGGTCCGCACCCATCACCCGCTCGTGATAAAGCTGCGCATAGCCCCCGGCGGGGATCGGGACCGCTGGCCGCCATTCGGCCAGCCGCGCGGCCAGTTCACTGTCGGAAATGTCCAGATGCAGGCGCCGCCCGGCCACGTCAAGCTCGATCATGTCGCCGGTCCTGACCACGGCCAGCGGTCCGCCCGCCGCCGCCTCGGGCGCCGTGTGCAGGACGACGGTGCCGTAGGCCGTCCCCGACATGCGGGCGTCCGAAATCCGCACCATGTCGGTGATCCCCCGGCGAAGAAGCTTCGGCGGCAGGCCCATGTTGCCGACTTCGGCCATGCCGGGATAGCCTTTCGGCCCGCAGTTTTTCAGGACCATCACCGAACTTTCGTCGATGTCGAGAGCCTCATCCCCGATCCGCGCCTTGTAATCGTCGATATCCTCGAAGACCACGGCGCGGCCGCGATGCTGCATCAGCGCCGGGGTCGCGGCCGACGGTTTCAGGACCGCCCCGTCGGGCGCAAGATTTCCGCGCAGGACAACAACGCCACCGGATCTCGCCAACGCCTTTTCGGCCGGCAGGATGACGTCGGGATTGTGGTTCAGCACCTCCCTCACCTCGTCCCAGACCGACCGGCCCGAAACCGTCAGCGCGGCCCTGTGCAGCAGCCCGGCCTCGCCCAGCTGACGCATGACGACCGGCAGACCACCGGCATAGAAGAATTCCTCCATCAGATATTTGCCCGAGGGCATCAGATTGACGATGGTCGGCACGTCGCGGCCGCAACGGTCCCAGTCGTCCAGCGTCAGATCAACCCCGACCCGCCCCGCGATCGCCAGCAGATGGATCACCGCATTGGTCGAGCCACCGATGGCACCATTGACGCGGATCGCATTTTCAAATGCATTTTTCGTCATGACATCAGACGGTTTCAGGTCGTCCTTCACCATCTGGACAATCCGGCGCCCGGTCAGTTGCGCCATCATCCGGCGCCGGGAATCAACGGCCGGGATCGCTGCATTGCCCGACAAAGCCATGCCAAGCGCCTCGGCCATGGACGCCATGGTCGAGGCGGTGCCCATCGTGTTGCAGGCCCCGGCCGAACGGGCCATGCCGCCTTCGGCCTCGACAAACTCGTCAACCGTCATGGTGCCGGCCTTGACCGCCTCGGAAAAGCGCCAGATGTGGGTGCCCGAACCGGTCACCTCATTGCGGAAACGACCGTTCAGCATCGGCCCGCCCGAGACGACAATGGCGGGCAGGTCGCAGGAGGCGGCGCCCATCAGCAGGGCGGGCGTGGTCTTGTCGCAGCCGACCATCAGCACCACGCCGTCGACCGGCTTGCCGCGGATCACCTCCTCGACCTCCATCGCGCCGAGGTTGCGAAACATCATTGCGGTCGGACGCAGGGTGCTTTCCGACACCGAAAAGACCGGAACTTCGACGGGCAGCCCGCCCGCCTCCCAGATGCCGGCGCGGACACGGTCGGCAAGGTCGCGCAGATGGGCATTGCAGGGGGTCAGCTCGGACCAGGTGTTCAGGATGCCGATGACGGGGCGGCCGTCAAAGACATCATGGGGAAAGCCCTGGTTCTTCATCCAGCCGCGATGATAGATCGCATCGCGCGACGTGCCGCCGAACCATTCCTGCGACCGGAGTTTTCTTGGCCAGGCCCTGGGTGTGAATGTCATCGGCGACCTCCCTTTCCGGCGCCAGATGTAGCCCGCGCGCAGGCGCCGTCACAGCCCAAAACCGGCCGACACCGCCAGAATGTCAATATTCGGAACCGGACCGGCACAGGACCGCCAAAGCCGGTGGGGGGCCGCACCCCGTCGGTGAAGGCGACCCGCAGTCGCCTGACGCCGTCCCCGGCTGAGCGGAATGCCAGGCCCGGCGGCCCGGGCAGACCTGCCAACCGGCACCCGCGCTTTCCGCCGCGCGACCCTGGTCGGCAGCTTCGGGACCTGACCGTACCGCCGCCCCGGCCCCCGCGCCGGGGCCTCCTGGTCGGGCCTCCTGGTCGGGCCTCATGGTCGGGGCACGGCCCCGGCATGGCAGACCTCGACCGTCCCGCTGCCCCCGCAGTCTCGCCCTGCGGCCTTTTGCCCATCGGACGGCAAATGCCCCCAAACCGCCAACGCCATGGTTGGCCTCTGCCGCCAAGCAAGCTAGACTTGACCCCGGCATGGCGCTAAAAGCCTGCCGTTAGCGCTAACGGCGCATCGGATTTCAGACTTCTGAGGGGAACCATGGTCTCGCGCGTCATTCCGGTTGATACTTTTGATCTGGTGATCTTCGGCGGCACCGGAGATCTTGCCAAGCGCAAGATACTGCCCGGCCTTTTCCGCCGCTACCAGTCGGGCCAGATCCCCGAGGGGTCGCAGATCATCGGTGCCGCCCGTGCGCCGCTGGATCAGGCGGGCTATCAGGCGCTGGCCCGCGCGGCGCTTGAGGAGTTCATCGCCCCGGCACGACGGCCGGAAGAGGATGTGGCGCGCTTTCTCGGCCATCTCGACTATGTGTCGATCGACGCGACCAGCACCGAGGGCTGGACCAAGCTGAAAAAGATCGTTCGCCCCGATGTGACGCAGGCCTTCTACTTTTCGGTCGCGCCGTCGCTGTTCGGCGAACTGGCCGAGCATCTGCACAAATACGGCATCGCGACCCGGGATGCCCGGATCGTCGTCGAAAAGCCCTTTGGCCGCGATCTCGAGACGGCGCAGGCGCTGAACGCCACGCTCGCCTCGCATTTCAAGGAAAGCCAGATCTACCGGATCGACCATTATCTCGGCAAGGAAACCGTCCAGAACCTGATGGCGGTGCGCTTTGCCAATATCCTGTTCGAGCCGCTGTGGAACGCCCGTCACATCGACCATGTCCAGATCACCGTGGCCGAGACCGTCGGCGTCGGCGGGCGCGGCGCCTATTATGACAAGTCGGGTGCGATGCGCGACATGGTGCAGAATCACCTGATGCAGCTTTTGTGCCTGATCGCCATGGAAGCGCCCTCGAAGTTCGAGCCGAACGCCGTGCGCGACGAAAAGCTGAAGGTGATCCGCGCGCTGGAACCGGTGCCGCCCGAGGATATCGTGCGCGGCCAGTACCGCGCGACCAAGGAGGCGCCCTCCTATCTGCAGGACGCCGAAAACCCCGCCTCGATCACCGAAAGCTATATTGCGATGAAGGTGAATATCGCGAACTGGCGCTGGAAGGGCACGCCCTTCTATCTGCGCACCGGCAAGAAGCTGAAGGGCCGCACCTCGGAAATCGCCGTTGTGTTCAAGGAAGTGCCCCATTCGATCTTCGGCGAGGCCGAGGGTTGGCGCGAAAATGTGCTGGCGATCCGCCTGCAGCCGAACGAAGGCATGACCCTGTCGGTGATGATCAAGGAACCGGGGCCGGGCGGCATGCGCCTGACCGAGGTGCCGCTTGACATGTCCTTTGCCGACGCCCTGGGCGATGCCGGCGCCGACGTGCCCGAAGCCTATGAGCGGCTGATCATGGATGTGATGCGCGGCAACCAGACGCTGTTCATGCGCGGTGACGAGGTCGAGGCCGCCTGGGCCTGGGCCGACCAGATGATCAAGGGCTGGGAGACGCGCGGCGACAAGCCCCGCCAGTATGATCCCGGCTCGTCCGGCCCCGAGGATGCGCTGATGCTGCTGCACCGCGACGGGCGCCGCTGGCGGGAGATCAAGGAATGAAGTTCATCGCCTACCCTGACCGCGATCTTCTGATGTTTTCGGTCGCGGATGCGGTGGCAAGCGATCTGCGGCTGGCCCTGAAGCAGAACGACAGGGCCAGCCTGACCGTGCCCGGCGGAACCACGCCCGGGCCGGTCTTCGATCTTCTGTCGGGCACCGGTCTTGACTGGGACCGGGTCTCGGTCCTGCCGAACGACGAACGCTGGGTCCCCGAGGATCACGAACGCTCGAACGCGCGGCTGATCCGCGCCCGGCTGTTGCGCGGCAATGCGGCGGCGGCGACCTTCGTGTCGCTTTACACCGACGCGCCGGCGCCCGACGCGGCGATGGACCGGGTCGCGGCGCAGGTCTCGCCGCATCTGCCCCTGTCGGTGGCGCTGCTGGGGATGGGGGCCGACATGCACACCGCCTCGCTCTTCCCCGGCGCCGACCGTCTGGCCGAGGCGCTGGCGCCGGATGCGCCGCTGGTGCTGCCCCTGCGCGCCGATGCGGCGGGCGAGCCGCGCGTGACGCTGACGGCGCGGGTCCTGCGCAATGCGATGGCCATCCATGTGCTGATCACCGGCAGCGACAAGAAAGCCGCGATCGAGGCGGCAGAGCAACTTCCGGCAGAGGTGGCACCGATCCGGTCGGTGCTGGCCAATGCCACGGTCCATTGGGCGGAATGAGGGAAACATGAACGTTTGGGACGATCTTCAGCATTATCACCGCGATCAGGCTGACCGCACGATCCTGTCGCTGTTCACGGGTCCGGATCGGGCGCGGCAGTTTTCGGCCCGCTGCGGCGACATGCTGTTCGACTATTCCAAGACCACGATCGACGGCCATGCGCGCGATCTTCTGATCCGTCTGGCCGAGGCGTCGGGCGTCGCCTCGAAACGCGATGCGATGTTCGCTGGCGCCAAAATCAACGAGACCGAGGGCCGCGCGGTCCTGCACACCGCACTGCGCAACCTTGACGGGTCGGTGACGGTCGACGGCCGCGATGTCATGCCGGATGTGCGCGCCACCCAGGACCGGATGGAGGCCTTTGCCCGCGACGTGCGCGAGGGCCGGTTCCGGGGTCAGGGCGGGGCGATCAGCGATGTGGTGAACATCGGCATCGGCGGGTCGGACCTTGGCCCGGCAATGGCCTGTCTGGCGCTGGCGCCCTATGCACAGGGGCCGCGCGCCCATTTCGTCTCGAACGTCGACGGCGCCCATATCCATGACGTCCTCAGGGGGCTGAACCCCGAAACCACGCTGGTCATCGTCGCCTCGAAAACCTTCACCACGATCGAGACGATGACCAATGCCGAAACGGCCCGGAAATGGATGGCGGCCAGGGTCGCCAATCCGGCCGCGCAGTTTGCCGCCGTCTCGACCGCGCAGGACAAGACCGCCGCCTTCGGCATCGACGGCGCCCGGGTCTTCGGGTTCGAGGATTGGGTCGGCGGGCGCTATTCCATGTGGGGGCCGATCGGTCTGGCGGTGCTGCTGGCCGTCGGGCCGGAAAACTTCCGGGCCTTTCTGGCCGGCGGCGCCGCGATGGACGCGCATTTCCGCGAGGCGCCCTTTGCCCAGAACCTGCCGGTGCTGCTGGCGCTGGTCGGGGTCTGGCACAACCAGATCTGCGGCCATGCGACCCGGGCGGTCCTGCCCTATGACCAGCGCCTGTCGCGCCTGCCCGCCTATCTTCAGCAGCTGGAGATGGAGAGCAACGGCAAGCGCGTCGGCATGGACGGCGCCGATCTTCCCTATCACTCGGGCCCGGTGGTCTGGGGCGAGCCGGGGACCAACGGTCAGCATGCCTTCTATCAGCTGATCCATCAGGGCACCCGGACCGTGCCTTGCGAATTCATGGTTGCGCGCGAGGGTCACGAGCCCGACCTGCATCACCAGCATGTCCTTTTGATGTCGAACTGCCTTGCGCAGGCCGAAGCGCTGATGAAGGGCCGGACCCTGGCCGAGGCGACCGCGATCATGGCCAAAAAGGGCCTGACCGGCGCCGAGCTTGACCGTCAGGCCCGCCATCGGGTCTTCCCGGGCAACCGGCCCTCGACCATGCTGGTCTATCCGAAACTGACCCCGTTCGTCTTCGGCCAGATCATCGCGCTTTACGAACACCGGGTGTTCGTCGAGGGCGTGATTCTCGGGATCAACTCCTATGACCAGTGGGGGGTCGAACTGGGCAAGGAACTGGCGCTGGCGCTGCAACCGGTCATCGAAGGGTCAGTCGGCACCGACGGCAAGGACAGTTCGACCGCGATGCTGGTCGAGTATCTGCGCGGGCGATAGGGCCGCGCACCACTGACCGGCGGGGGGGCCGACTTCCACGGGAAGAGCGGCTCCCCGGGGTGGTGCAACGGGGCTGGGAACGGCGCGCGGCGGCAGGGTCGCGGGCGCCCGACGTCCGGGCGTCGCCGGTCTTGCCAACCGACAATCCGGCGGGGCCGGTCGGACGGCGGACCGGATCACGGCCGATTTCGGGACCTGTGGCCGCCAACGCCCGGCGAATGACCGGGTGCCCGTCTTGACGCGCCGGGCGCCGCTGCACCGGCCAATGCGCGACTTTGGGTCGGGGCAGCCCGAAGCCGTGACCCAACCTCCACGGCGGATGAGGATGGTCCGATTGCCGCCACCGGCGGCATTGACCGTAACGCCCTGAAACAACTAGTCTGGGACCACTTGGCCAAACCGTGTCTTGAGCGGACTTTCAGGAGAATGACGTGCGGGTTCGCGTGAACGGGCCGTTCCGGGTGTTTGACCAAGACGACGCGGACGTGACACCCAAGGGCATCAAGGAACGTGGGCTGCTGGCGCTCCTGTTGCTGTCGCCGGGGCAGCGTCGCACCCGCGCCTGGCTGCAGGACCGGCTGTGGAGCACCAGCACCGCCGAGCGCGCCTCGGGCAGTTGCAGGCAGGCACTTGCCAATCTCCGCAAGGCACTCGGTCCCCTGGCCGGGCTGGTGCGCAGTGATCGCACGGCGATCTGGATCACGCCGCAGGTCCCGCTGCAGATCGAGCCGCATCTGGGCGAAGCGCTCAGCGATCTTGAGATTGCCGATCCGGAATTCACCGACTGGGTCTGCGCACTGAGGATGCAGCAGGACAGCCCGCCGGTCAGCACCGCGCTGACCCCGCCCGCGCTGGACCGCGAGGCATCGGTGGTGATCTGCCGGATCGACAGGTCGGCGACCGCGCGCGGCGCCTTCATTCTGGCGGCATTGTCCCAGCGCATCGCCGGCGAAATTTCGTCGACGGGCGGTCTGGCGGTCAGTGAATTCGAGTCTGACGAACGGGTTACGCCGGATCTTCGGCACAGCGCCCAGGTCGAGCTTGAATGTCTGGACGAAAGCGACGTCGCCTTCATATTGCTGCGCGTGATCGGGCATCCCAACCGTCGCATCGTCTGGTCCGGCAGGCTGACGATCGGCCCCGGCCTGTCCACAATCTGGCAATGCGGGCAAGTGTCCCGCGCCGTGAACCGGATCGTCCAGGCGGTTTTTGACATGGTGGCCAACGCCTCGGGTCGTTCGACCAGATCGCTTTTTCAACGGGCGATCCGGCTTAAGTTCGAATATGACCGCGCCAGCCTGACCCGGGCAGATGAGTTGCTTGATCTCTCGATGGCTGGCGATCTTAAGGCGCTGTCGATGAGTTGGCGGGCGATGATCCGACTGGTTGAGCTTGTCGAGTTTCGCGAAAACGACGCCGACAGAATGGCCGAGGCCGTCGAATTTTCCGAGCATGCTGCCCGGCTTTTGCCGAATAACCCGTCCGTCCTCGCATTCGCGTCTGAACTTCAGATCTGGACCACGGCAGATTTCGACAAGGCCAATTTCTACGCCGGCCGCGCCATGGATCTGGACGATCACCACCCCGAGGCCCTGGCAGCGCTTGGCAGGGTGCTTTCCTTTGAAGGCCGCAACGACCGGGCGGTTCAACTGGCGTCGGGGGCCCGGGACAAAGCGCAAGGCATGATGAATGACCATGAGTGGGATCTCATGGCGGGCGCGGCGAAGGCGCGTCTTGGCGACATGAACGGTGCCCAGGACATGGTTCTGTCCTGTCACAGGAAGTCACCGTTTTCCCGCCATGCCCTGCGGTATCTTATCGTACTGGCCATTCTGGACGACCGTTCTGAAGATGCGCTTCACTACACCGACCGCCTGCGACGGCTGGAGCCGGACTTCAGCCTGGCGCTCCTGGCGGGTGACTACAGGCCTTTGTCGGGAAAGCCCGACTTTGAACTGATGCAGAACCTTCGCCAGAAGATTGCAACATTGTAAGCTGCCCCCCACAAACCGCCGCGCGCCCGTCTTGACGCGCCGGGCGCCGTCGCTTAGGTCATTGCGCAACGCGGGTGTAGCTCAATGGTAGAGCCGCAGCTTCCCAAGCTGATGACGAGGGTTCGATTCCCTTCACCCGCTCCATTCCCGCTTTCCTCTGGCATCATCCCGCCGCCCCGGCTATGTCCGGCCCCGGACACCGCCTCAGAGGATAGCATGGCCGATATCACCCGCATCGAACCCGGCAAACGCATGTCGAATGCCGTCATTCACAATGGTCTCGTCTATCTGGCGGGCGTCGTCGGCACGCCGGGCGGCGATGTCGGCAGCCAGACACGCGACATTCTGGCCGAGATCGACCGGCTTCTGGCGCTGGCGGGGTCGGACAAGACCCGGATCCTGCGCGCCCAGATCTGGCTGGCCGACATCGCCAGCTTTGCCGCGATGAACGAGGTCTGGGACGCCTGGGTTGCCCCCGGCGCCGCCCCGGCCCGCGCGACGGGCGAGGCCCGGCTTGCGACCCCCGACTATCTGGTCGAGATCATCATCACCGCCGTCCAGAAGTAACCCCCCCCCGCGCTGGGGGCGCGCGCGCAAATACCCGCGCCCCCCGCCCCGGTCCCGCGTTGCGCTTTTGCGCCCATGCGCCATAGTGATGCCGTCAGACCGACCGCCAAGGAGAGACCGATGGCCGACGCCGCCGCGACCGATCAGAAACCCGACCCCGACGTCATCCCCTTTGTCGGCGACATCACCAAATTCCTTGACACCGAGGCCCCGCCCGAGATTCGCAAGGCGATTGCCAAGGCCGGCCGCAAGGACATCCTGGCCAAGTCCTACCCCTATGACCGCGAGATGGGCGACAGCGACTATGAAGACCAGATGGCGCTGTTGCAGATCGAGCTGGTCAAGATGCTGCATGACCTGCGCACCACCGGCAAACGGCTGGTCGTGGTGTTCGAGGGGCGCGATGCCGCCGGCAAGGGTGGCGCGATCGAGCGGATGCGCGAGAATCTGAACCCGCGCTCGGCCTATATCGTGGCGCTGGCCAAGCCGACCGAGCGCGAGGCCGGTCAATGGTACTTCCAGCGCTATATCGACATGCTGCCCGCTGCCGGTGAAATCGCGCTGTTCGACCGGTCCTGGTACAACCGGGGCGTCGTCGAACAGGTCTTCGGCTTTTGCAAGCCCGAACAGCGCAAGCTGTTTTTCCGCCAGTTGCCCGACTATGAGAAGATGCTGATCGACGAGGGGATCGTGCTGGTCAAGCTGTGGCTCGACGTCGGACGGGCCGAACAGCTCCGCCGGTTTCTGGACCGCGAGCAGGACCCGCTGAAACAGTGGAAGCTCAGCTGGATCGACGTCGAGGGGCTGAAGCGCTGGGATGCCTATACCGACGCCATCACCGAGACGCTGGAAAAGACCGACAGCAAGCACGCGCCCTGGACGGTGATCCGCGCCGACGACAAGAACCGCGCCCGGATCGCGGCGATCCAGACCGTGCTGCAGGCGATGGACTACCGGCACAAGGACAAGAAGGCGATCGGCAAGATCGACGGCAAGATCTGCGGGGGCCCCGGACTGCTGGATGGTTAAGCAGGGCTATCACCACGGCAACCTCCGGCAGGCGCTGATCGAGGCGGCCTTGCAGCTGATCGAGGCGCAGGGGCCGCAGGGGTTCAGCCTGTCGGACGCCGCCAAGTCGGCGGGCGTGACCCCGGCCGCCGTCTACCGCCATTTCGCGGGGCGCGAGGATCTGATCGCCGAATGCGCGCGCCAGGGCTTCGAGATGTTCGCCGATCTGATGGACCATGCCTATGCGGGCGGCAAGCCTGCGGCACTGCGGGCGTTCGAGGCGACGGGGCGGGCCTATCTGGCCTTTGCGCGGAAGTTTCCGGGCCATTACATGGCGATGTTCGAAAGTGGTCTGAACCTGAACCGCAACCCCGATCTCGCCCGCGCCTCGGACCGGGCGCGTGCGGTCCTGACCCGGGCGGCCGAGGCGCTGTCGCAGCAGCTGCCGCCGGGACGCCGCCCGCCCGCCGCGATGTTCGCCGCCCATATCTGGGCGCTCAGCCACGGCGTCGTCGAGCTTTACGCCCGCGGCGCACCCGGCAGCCGGGCGCCCTTTCCGCCCGAAGACCTGCTCGAGGCCGGAATCGGCATCTATCTGCGCGGCCTGGGACTGGTGGCACCGGACGCCTGAGGCCGGGCCTGAGCGGACAAGGCCAGTCTTCCGGTGGACGAGCGGCCCCGCTTATGCGGGAACGTTTTCCGGCGACCATCTCGACATGCACCGACAGAGGGAAGCGCCCACCCTGGACGGGCAGGCGCTGCCGGGTCGCTTTTGGGCGACCGGGCGGTGCGTGCGGGCACGCACCCTGCCGCTGAGCCCGCACGTTTTTTCTCCGACGCCGGGCTGGGCGGGATAAGCCGATCTTCCGGTGGACGAGCGACCCCGCTCTTGCGGAAAGGTTTCCCGGCGACCATCTCGACATGCACCGACAGGAAGCGCCCACCCCGGACGGGCAGGCGCTGCCGGGTCGCTTTTGGGCGACCGGGCGGTGCGTGCGAGCACGCACCCTACCGTTGAGCCCGCAGTTTTTCTCCGACGCCGGGCTGGGCGGGATAAGCCGATCTTCCGGCGGAAGAGCGGCCCCGCTCATGCGGGAACGTTTTCCGGGGACCATCTCGACATGCACCGACAGAGGGAAGCGCCCACCCCGGACGGGCGGGCGCTGCCGGGTCGCTTTGGGCGACCGGGCGGTGCGTGCGAGCACGCACCCTACCGCTGAGCCCGCACGGTTTTTCCTCCGACGCCGGGCTGAGCGGGATAAGCCGATCTTCCGGTGGAGGAGCGGCCCCGCTCATGTGGAAACGTCGCCCCGGAACCGCCTCAGCCCTTCACAACAGAGGGCAGCGCCTGACCCGGCGGGCGAGAAGCGCCTGCCGCGGGCAGGGCAGGCGCTGCCCGGTGGCTTTGGGCCACCGGGCGGTGCGGGTGGAATCGTTCCGTCACGGCAGGGTCACCGGCCCCTGCCGACTTGAGCGGTGCAGTCCCCTTCCCCGGACGCCGGGCTGAGCGGGACCAGCCGATCCTCCGGTGGAAGAGCAGGCCCGCTCATGTGGAAGCCTGTCCCGGTGACGGCCTCAAACCCCGACGACAGAGGGCAGCATCTGCCGCGGATGGCGCCAATTGCCGCCCCCGGCGCAAGCGCCGTGCCGCGCGCTTTGGGTCATCCGACGGGCTGGACGGGATCGACCGAGGGCCCGGCGTCGCCGCCGCCCGGCCGCCGATCAGGGCCGGATCGTCCCGTCGCCCGTCACCAGATATTTGAAACTGGTCAGTTGCTCGGCCCCGACCGGCCCCCGCGCATGCAGCTTGCCCGTGGCGATGCCGATCTCGCCTCCCATCCCGAACTCGCCGCCATCGGCAAACTGCGTCGAGGCGTTGCGGATCAGGATCGCGCTGTCGAGCCGGGTGAAGAACCGGTCGGCCGTCGTGTCATTCTCGGTCAGGATCGCCTCGGTATGGTGCGAGCCATAGCGGCGGATATGGGCGATCGCCTCGTCCACCCCGTCAACCAGCCGCGCGGCAATGATCCTGTCCAGAAACTCGCGGCCGAAATCCTCGGGCGCGGCCTGAACCGTGCCCGGCACCTTCAGCAATTCGCCTTCGGTCCTGACCTCGACCCCGGCGCGCAGCAGATCCTCGATCAGGATCGCACCATGTTTCGTATAGAACTGCCAGTCGATCAGCAGACACTCCGCCGCCCCGCAGATGCCGGTCCGCCGGGTCTTGGCGTTCAGCACCACGGCCCGGGCCTTTTCAAGATCGGCGTCGCGGTCGGCATAGACATGGCAGATGCCCTCGAGATGCGCGAACACCGGCACCCGTGCCTCGGACTGCACCAGACCCACCAGCCCCTTGCCACCACGCGGCACGATCACGTCGATATGCCCGACCGCCCGCAGCATCGCCGCCACCGCCGCCCGGTCGCGCGTCGGCACCAGCTGGATCGCCGCCTCGGGCAGGCCCGCCTGCTTCAGTCCCGCGACCATGCAGGCATGAATGGCGCCCGAGGAATGGAAGCTTTCGCTTCCCCCCCGCAGGATCACCGCATTCCCGGCCTTGAGGCACAATGCCCCCGCATCGGCCGTCACATTCGGGCGGCTTTCATAGATCACCCCGATCACCCCCAAGGGCGTGCGCACCCGGCGGATGTTCAGGCCGTTGGGCATCGTCCAGTCGGCGACGACCGCGCCCACCGGATCCTTCTGCTCGGCCACCGACCGCAGCCCGTCGACGATGGCCCGGACCCGCCCCTCATCCAGCCGCAGCCGGTCCATCATCGCCGGGCTCAGGCCCTTTTCGGCGCCGTAGGCCATATCTTCGGAATTGGCGTCCAGAATCTCTTGCCGCCGCGTCCAGACCGCATCGGCCGCCCCGATCAGCGCCGCATATTTCCGCTCGGGCGAGGCATAGGCCAGCTCGGCCGCTGCCGCGCGCGCCGCCTGCCCCATCCGCCCGATGATCGCTTCCGCCTCGTCCATGTCCGTTCCCCTTGCGCCCCGTCAGCCGTCCAGCACCATGTCGTCACGATGGATCAGCGCCGCCCGGCCCTGATAGCCAAGGATCGCCTCGATCTCGCCGGACTTGTGCCCGGCAATCGCCCTGGCCTCGGCCGCCGTATAGCGGATCAGCCCCTTGCCCAGCATCTCGCCCGCCGGCC
Organism: uncultured Frigidibacter sp.; assembly: GCA_964582215.1. Lineage (GTDB taxonomy): Bacteria > Pseudomonadota > Alphaproteobacteria > Rhodobacterales > Rhodobacteraceae > TMP-24. Next base: position 25,349 of record CAZORV010000005.1, on the reverse strand, counting down.
CATGGATCGCCACCGGCGCCCCCCGGCCAAAACTTCCCGTCAACGCGACGACGCCCGCCGGCAGCAAGGACTTGCCCTGCCCCAGCGCCCTGACGGCACCGGCGTCCAGCCGCACCTCGCCCTTCGGCTTCATCGCCGCGATCCAGCGCTTGCGCGCCGCCTGCGGATCGCCCTCGGGCAGGAACCAGGTCCGGGGCGCGCCCTGGGCGAGCGCCGTCAGCGGCCGCGCGACCGAGCCTTCCATGATCGCCATGGCACAGCCCCCCGCCACGGCGGTCTTGGCCGCCATCAGCTTGGTCTTCATCCCACCCTTCGACAGGCCCGAGACCGGATCGCCCGCCATCGCCTCGATTCTCGGCGTGATCTTCTCGACCAGGTCGAACCGCACGGCGCCCGGGTCCTCTTTGGGGTTGGCCGAATAGAACCCGTCGACATCGCTGAGCAGCACCAGCTGATCCGCCCCGACCGTCACGGCGATCTGCGCGGCCAGCCGGTCATTGTCGCCAAACCGGATCTCATCGGTGGCGACCGTATCGTTTTCGTTGACAATCGGCACCACACCGGCTGCCAGCAAGGTCTCCATCGTCGCCCGGCTGTTCAGATAGCGGCGGCGGTCGGACGTGTCCTCCAGCGTCACAAGGACCTGAGCGGCGGTGATGCCATGGGGGGCCAGCACTTCCTCATAGGCGCGCGCCAGCCGTATCTGCCCGACAGCCGCCGCCGCCTGGCTCTGCTCCAGCGCGAGATCGCCCCCGGGCCAGCCGAGCACCCCGCGCCCCAGCGCAATCGACCCCGACGAGACCAGGATCACATCCGTCCCCCGCGCTTTGGCCTCGGCCACGTCCAGCTCCAGCGCCGCAAGCCAGTCGCGGCGAAGACCGGTCGCGCGGTCCACCAGCAGCGCCGAGCCGATCTTGACGACCAGCCGCCGCGCGCGGGCAACGTCGGGGCTCAGGGCTGCCATTCCTGCTCTCCGGCGGCATCGACCGCCCTGTTGCGGGTGATCTCGGCCTGAAGGGCGCGCAGAACCTCGGTCACACCGATCTTGGCGGCACCCGAAATCAGAAAGACCGGCCCGCCCGACGCCTTTTCCAGCGATCGCCGGCGCGCGGACAGGGTCCTGGCGTCAAGCGCGTCGATCTTGTTCAGCGCGGTGATGCGCGGCTTGGCGGCAAGCTCTTCGGAATAGGCCGCAAGCTCGGCGATGATCGTGCGGTAGTCCCTGGTGATGGTCGAGGATGTGCCGTCGACCAGATGCAGCAGAATGGCACAACGCTCGACATGACCCAAAAACAGGTCGCCCAGCCCCCGCCCCTCGCTCGCCCCCTCGATCAGGCCGGGAATGTCGGCCATGACGAACTCCTTGCCGTCGATGCCGACGACGCCAAGGTTCGGATGCAGCGTGGTGAAGGGATAGTCGGCGATCTTCGGGCGGGCGTTGGACACGGCGGCCAGAAAGGTCGACTTGCCGGCATTGGGCAGCCCCAGAAGCCCCGCATCGGCGATCAGCTTCAGCCGGAGCCAGATGGTCCGCTCGATCCCCTCCTGCCCCGGATTGGCCCGGGCGGGCGCGCGGTTGGTCGATGTCTTGAAATGCAGGTTGCCCCAGCCGCCATTGCCGCCCTTGGCCAGACAGACCCGCTGCCCGACAACCGTCAGATCGGCGATGACCGTCTCTTCATCCTCGTCGATGATCTCGGTCCCGACCGGCACCTTCAGGACGATGTCATCCCCGTCGGCCCCGGTCATCTGCCGCCCCATGCCACCCCGGCCGTTGGCGGCAAAGAAATGCTGCTGATAGCGGAAATCGATCAGCGTGTTCAGCCCCTCGACCGCCTCGGCCCAGACCGAACCGCCCTTGCCGCCGTCACCGCCGTCCGGCCCGCCAAACTCGACAAACTTCTCGCGCCGGAAACTGACGCAGCCGTTCCCGCCCCCGCCCGAGCGGATATAGACTTTGCAGAGGTCAAGAAACTTCATGGCTTGGCTTTCGATGGGTTAGAGCGGCGATACAGGATCGCACATCAAGGCTCAAGCCGCGATGCGCTCTTCGGCCAGAGCGGGGGGACGTAGACGGTTACGGTCGCGCCAGGCGGAACCGATGGCACCGCGCCGGCGCGTCGCGCCCGCGTGACTGTTGCAGTTCGACATTCGTTTCGACAAACCCGCAGGCCCGCAGAACCCGCATCGAGGCCGGGTTGTCGTGGAAGACGCCGGCGTTCAGGGCCGCGACGCCAAAGCGATCGAACAGGAACTGGCAGAAGGACCGCAGCGCCTCGCGCGCCAGTCCACGGCCGCCGGCCTCGGCGGTCAGCGCGTAAAACACCTCTGGTTCAGCATCGTCCGATGCACCGATCCAGCCGCGCCATACGCCGGATTCCTCAATTGAAAGGCGAAAGTGCAAACGACCATTCCAGGCCCAGTCCAGCAGAAATGCCTCCGCCTCGGCGCCTGTCCAGTCGGTCGGGAACACGAAGAGCATCCGCGCGACCTCGGGGCGGGTCACCAGGCGGTGGAACGGCGCGGTGTCCGCCGGAATCATTGGCCGGATCAGCAGGCGTTCGGTCTGCAAGGGCGGTGCCAAATGGTTCATTTTGCCGAGCCCAGCCAGAACAGACATTTTAAAGAACGTATGTCCTGAATGGTACCAGTCAAGGGGGAACCAACGCCGCCAACGCGCCGAACGTCAACCCGGTCGAGGATCGTGCGGCCGGGCAACATGTCGTTTGCGGGGCGGGCGCGCGCGCGCGCTCGCAACCCGCGGTGAAAAAGCCGCGTTTCCCAGGCATGCGGGCGGCACGCTGGTCGCCCGCCCATAAGGCAGACGCGACGGCCGAGGCCCCGGCGTCACCCGAATGCGGCCCAAGGGCAGCACGGCCGGACCCGGTCGCATTGCCCCGGCCCCGGGGCACAACATGGAAGCTGGTCGCCGAAATGGCTGTCGTTTCCGATGACGCCCGCAAGGCCGTCGGCACGCTGGATCACCGACGTTGCGCCAGGGACGCCCTTTGGCACGAGGTCGCGGGCGCCACTCGGGCCTTAGCGAAAAGGCACGGCCGCGCGCCACCGCGCCACCTCACCCCATCTTCCTCATGTAGGTCCAGGTCGGCACTTTCGCGTTCCGCGCGACCGACCAGGCCTCGGCATCGCCGAGATAGTCGAAGCCAGCGTTCACGAGGACGCGCGCCGAACCGGGATTGTCCTGGAAAGCCTCGGCAAAAAGCGTGCGCGCGGCATGCGGATTGGCCGCGACCATTGCATTCACCGCCTCCGAGGCAAAGCCGGTGTTCCACAGACCCGGCGCCACCCAGAAGCTGACTTCGGACTGGTCGCGATCCATGCGGGTCAGGCTGACGACCCCCAGAAGTTCGGCCGCGCCATGGGCCGAGCCGTCCATGGCCCAGACATCCTCTTCGCGCCGGTCGGAGACCGCGCGGGCAATGAAACCCTCGGCCGCGCCGGGGGGAAGCGGATGGGGGATCGAGCGCGTGCCTTCGGCCAGCCGTCGGTCCGAGGCATAAAGCGCGATGAGACCTGCGTCCGACGCCCGGATCGGGCGCAGCACGAACCGTTCGGCCGGAATGACCGGTTGCAGGAAAATGACTTCGGGTCTCACGTCTTCACTCCTCCGAAAACCGTGATCCTCGCGGGCCGGAATAGACCCGTGAGACATAAGGTGGGACGCGCGGGGCGCGGGTGCAAGGGCGTCGTGCAGCCTAAGAGGGGAATTCATCAGTTGCATGACACCCCTCGGCCGATCGCGAAGGCCGCTGTCCCGTCCGTTCCGGAGGCCGGGAGCGACGATATCCGGAAAAGGTCACTAAAGTCTTGCGCTTGGATGGCAAGGCTTGCCCGCGCCCGCCCGTGCCCTTCCGCGGCACGGCACCAGGGATGCCGCATCTGACGGCGAAGTGTCGCCCAGCGGCGGTTGTTCGCAGGCTCGGCAACAAAGACGCCTTCGCCCAGCCACTGATGATGGGACGTCATCGGAAGGGCGAAGGCCCAGGCGCAGCGCCGGGTCGCAGGTTTCGACTCGAGTTCGCCAATCCGGATGCCGTCGGTGCGGGTCTTCGCCATGATGGTCCCTTTCGCTTTGTCGCGCCGGGACCCCTCTGCCGAAACGGAAAGAGGGACCGGCTTTCGCCGATCCCCCTGAACCTTAGGTTCTTTCGGTTTGTCGGCTTACTCGGCCGCCTCCGCCTTGGGGAGAACCGAGATGAACGTGCGGCCCTTGAGGCCCTTCTTGAAGGTCACATGGCCTTCGGTCACGGCAAAGATCGTGTGGTCACGGCCCATGCCGACGCCGTCGCCCGGGAACCAGGTGGTGCCACGCTGGCGCACGATGATGTTGCCCGGAATGGCCTTTTCGCCACCATAGAGCTTCACGCCAAGACGACGGCCCGCGGAATCACGACCGTTGCGCGAAGAGCCGCCTGCTTTTTTATGTGCCATGGGTCAGTCTCCTCTTACGCGTCGGCTTTTTTCGTCGCGCGCTTGGCCTTGGGGGCTTCGGCGGCGGCGGGGGCATTGTTATGGGCCGCGCGGCGGGCTTCCACCGTGCCGGTCGCGACGGTGACGCCCGACTTGTCCGCGCCCGAGGCGAGGATGTCGGTCACACGGACCAGCGTCAGCTTCTGACGGTGGCCACGGGTGCGCTGCGACGAATGTTTGCGGCGGCGCTTGTGATAGGTGATGACCTTGTCGGCCTTGATATTGTCGATGACTTCGACCTGAACCGCAGCACCGGCCACCAGGGGCGCGCCAAGGACGGGCGCATCGCCGCCGATCATCAGAATGTCGTTGAACTGGATCTTGTCACCAGCATTTGCGGCAATCAGTTCCACGCGGATCACGTCGCCCGCCTGAACCTTATATTGCTTGCCGCCCGTCTTGAGGACCGCGAACATGGGTCTTTCCTTCATCCGTTGCCGCGCCCTGTGGCCCCCTCGTTCGGGTGTTTCCGGCCCAATGGCCGCCTCGGACAGCGCGCCCCGCATGGGGGCGTCATTACAATAAAGACCCCGGCCGAGTCGCAAGACCGGCCGGGACTTGGGGCTTATCTGTCAGGCCGGGGGCAAAGTCAAGCACGGGGCCGGTGCGCGGCCAGTGCGGGGCCAGCGCCGGATCGGTGCGGGACCGGCCGCTCAGGAAAACCGCTGGAGGGCCGGAAATGTCTCAAGGAGCCAGAAGGACAGGCGCGAGAAGAGCCCGGTCATCAGCGCGATGCCGACGAACAGAAGAAGCGCCCCCATCGCCCGTTCGATCAGCGCCATGTGACGCTTCATCCGGTTCATCAGCGCCAGCGAGCGGGTGACGAAAACCGCCGCCAGCAGGAAGGGAACCCCGAGGCCCGCAGCATACAAGGCCAGAAGCGCCGTTCCCCGCGCCACCGAGCCTTCGGACATGGCAAGCGAGACGATGGCGCTGAGCTGCGGGCCGATGCAGGGCGTCCAGCCGAAGGCGAAGGCGAGGCCGAGGACATAGGCGCCAAAGGCCGACCCGTCGCGGCGGGCGACATCCATCCGCGCCTCGCGGTCGAGCAGCGGGATGCGGAGGATGTGAAGGAAATGCAGGCCGAGGATCACCACGAGACCGCCGAAGATCAGGTTCAGCGTCGCCAGATAGGGCAGGAACAGCCGGCCAAAGGCCGAGGCGGCAAACCCCACGAACAGAAAGACCGTCGACAGGCCGAGGACGAAAAAGAGTGCGGGCAGGACGACCGAACGGCGCTGACCGGCCTTGCCGGTGAACTCGCCGAGGCTGATCCCGCCCATATAGGCCAGATAGGGCGGCACCAGCGGCAGGACGCAGGGGCTGAGAAAGGACAGCATCCCGGCCAGAAGCGCCAGAAGGGCGGCAAGGCCGAAGCCCGCGTCGATCAGTTGGGTTTCAAACATGCCCCCCTTTAGCCTGCCGCAGGGCCGCCGTCACGGGGCCAGCGTCACACGGCGGCTCACATCTGCGTGGACTTTGCGGACCGGGCGGCCTATGGCGCGGCGATGATCCCCGATGACGACATTGATGCAACCGGGCTTCTGTGCCCCCTGCCCGTCCTCAAGGCGCAAAGGCGGCTGCGGGCGATGGCGCCGGGACAGGTGCTGCGGCTGTCGGCGACCGATCCGGCCAGCTGGGTGGACGTCCCGCATTTCTGCGCGACCGCCGGCCACGGGCTGCTGTCGGCCGAGGACCGCGACGGGATCAAGACCTATCTGATCCGCCGGGGCCCGTTGGCGGGCTGAAGCCGGATGACCAGGAGGCCCCGGATCAGGTCCGGGGCCGCGCGGTCGCTGGCCGGGCCGCCATCCGGGCGGGCGCCCGGTTCGGGACTCTTTTCGGGGCAGAGGCGTCTTGTTCCGCGCCGGCAACCGGCTGTCGGGCGGCGAAACGGCTTGTCGGCCGGCAGGTTCCGGTGGTCTTCACGGAACGCCCGAACCGGCGTCTTCGGCGCCGCGATCGCAAAGCGCCGTCGCTGATCCTTGGGCAATCCCGCCGCCGGGATCGTGCTGTCGGCGCCTGACCCGGCCTGAGGCTTCGATCCGGCGCAGGCCGCAGCAGACCCTGGCCGCCTGCACATCGCGCCAGGGCCGCCGCGCCCCGAAGGTGCGGGCGCCGACCATGAAGCGCCCGCTTCTTCGTCGCGCCGATGTCCTGACCGCCCCGCAGCTGAATCTGAACGGCGCGCGATCGCCGGAAGGGAAACCGGACCGCCATACAGGCAGCGCATCGCAAGACCGAACCGGCGGCAGGCCAGACGGACGATACGGGCGATGTCAGGTGCGGCGGATTGATCTTGCCTTGCTGCCCGAAACCGGCGACCGTTCCCGGGGTCGGGATTGCGGATCGACCCTTAGCTTTTCACCAATGGTATGATGAGGCTTGGCGTGGCGGACAATATTCCTGCAACCGGGACGGCAAAAGTGAACGGCCCCTTGTGGGGATCAGCCGCGCGGGATTGGGCAGCTGTTCAGGAAGGCCAGTTCAAGGCCGGGTTCGTAGCAGCGCTTGACCATTGCGGCGTGGGCGCGCGCACCGACTTCATGGATGCCGGCTGCGGCGCCGGCATGGCGGCCTGTCTTGCAGCCTCTCTTGGCGCGAATGTCTCGGGTTTTGATGCCGCCGAGCCATTGCTGCAGATCGCCAGGGAGCGCGTTCCCAGCGGCGACTTTCGCATTGCCGCCCTTGAGAACGTGCCTTTCGCCGACGCATCCTTCGATGTGGTGACCGGCTTCAACTCGTTTCAGTTTGCCAGCGATCCGGTTCGTGCCCTGGGCGAGGCCAAGCGTGTGGTCAGACCCGGCGGAAGGGTGGTCGTCATGACCTGGGGAGAGCCGGAGGGCATGGAGGCGGCGGCGATCGTGTCGGCGCTTCGACCGCTTCTGCCCGCGCCGCCGCCCGGTGCGCCCGGACCATTTGCCCTTTCCGATGCGAAGAAGCTGCGGGCCTTTGCCGAAGCCGCGGGGTTGCGGGCCGAAGATGTGATCGATGTGGACAGCCCCTGGAGCTATCCGGACGAACGCACGGCATTGCGCGGACTGGGGTCTTCGGGGGTTGCGGCGCGTGCCAAGGCCTTGACCAGCGCCGCGGCGGTCGACGCCGCGCATCTTGCGGCGATTGCACCGTTTCGGCAGGGCGACGGATCATTTCGGATCGGCGCAACCTGCCGGTTTCTGGTCGCCCGGCCCTGACCTCTCTTTCCGAAGCAATCCAGTCAGCCGTTGATCCGGCCTGCCCCGGTCAGCGCGGGGCATACAGCCGGCCGTATGCCGCGCATCCTGCGCGCCGTCAGGCCGCAACGGCGGCCTGACCTGCGGAACCAGCACGAGGATCGGCGCCTTGACGGCAGGCCGGAAAGGTCGGACGGTGCCGGGTGACTTTGGGCAACCGGGCGGCGATGGTTGCATCGTTCCCTGACGGTACGGTCGCCGGCCCCTACCGCGCCAGCACCAGTTCCGCCTTCAGCCCGCCCAACCGCTCGCTTTTGCCCAGGCGCAGGCTGCCGCCATGGCTGCGGGCGATGTCGGCGGTGATCGCAAGGCCGAGGCCGACGCCGGTGCCCTGATCCTGATTGCGGCCGGGGACCAGCCGGGTAAAGGGCTTCAGCGCCTCGTCCCGCCGGTCTTCGGGGATGCCCGGGCCGTCATCCTCGACCGTAAAGCGCACGGACTTGTCCAGCACGGTCACGCTGACCTCGGCGCGTCTGCCATATGTCACCGCGTTGCCCACCAGATTGTCCAGCGCCCGGCGGATCGCCCCGGCCCGCCAGAGCGCCTTGCCCCGCCCCTCGGTCCCGGCGAACGTCACATTGCCACCGATCCGTCCCGCATCCTCGACAACCCGCCGGGCCAGTTCGGCGGGATCGACCAGCTCGGCCTCGCCCTCTTGCGCGTCCGATCGGGCAAAGGCCAGAAACCCGTCCAGCATCCGGCGCATGTCCTCGACGTCGCGCTCCAGCGCGGCCACATCCTCGCCCTCGCCCAGCATCGCCAGCCCCAGCTTCAGCCGCGTCAGCGGGGTGCGCAGGTCATGGCTGACGCCGGACAGCATCTGGGTCCGCTGCTCCATCTGCCGCTCGATCCGCGCCCGCATGTCCAGAAAGGCCGCCCCCGCCGCCCGCACCTCGGTCGCACCCGCCAGCCGGTAGGGCACCGCGCGGCCCTTGCCAAAGGCCTCGGCCGCCTGCGCCAGCCGCCGGATCGGCCTGAGCTGATTGCGGAGAAAGAAGAAGGCCACCAGCGTCATCAGGGCGCCCGTGGCGAGCATGTAGACCAGCAGCTGATGCGGATTGCGCGCCGTCACGCGGTTCCGGCTGAACTGCAGCTGATAGCCGCCCTCGGGCAGACGAAACGCCATCCGCACCGTCTGCAGATCCGACAGATCGACCGCCGCCAGGTCGGGCAACGCCGCCCTCATCACCCGGATGACCACCCGTCCCGAGAAATCGTAAAAGACCCGCGCATCCGCCGCACCGGGCGCCGCCAGCGGCACCAGCGTCACATCCAGCCGCTGCGCCAGAACCCGCGCCTTCAGCAGCGCAGTCTCGGAACCATCGCCATTCTGCAGTTCGGAATTGATCAGCCAAAGATCGGGCAGCATGCTGCGCGACATCTGCTCGGTCACGTCGGTGAAATAGCGCTGGACAAAGATCACCGACACGACAAGCTGAATCGTCAGGATCGGCACGATCAGGATCAGCGCCGCCCGGCCGTACAGGCCCTTGGGCATGAAGTCTTTGAGCCAGCCGAAAATCATGGGCAAAGCCTAGCCGCCAGCGGCCGGGGAAGGAAGCGGGATTGATGGACGGCGGCGACATGGCAGGACGGGTCGAGCGGCTGATGCCGGGCCTGAGGCGGGTTCTGGCGCCGAACCCCTCGGCCATGACCGGGCGCGGCACCAACAGCTATCTGGTCGGCGAGGGCGCGGTCGCCCTGATCGACCCCGGCCCCGACGACCCCGCCCATCTTGCGGCGCTTCTGGCGGCGCTGGCACCGGGCGAGCGGATCAGCCACATCCTTGTCACCCATGCCCACCGCGACCATTCAGCACTCGCCCCCGCCGCCGCCGCCGCGACCGGCGCACCGGTTCTGGCCTTTGGCGACGCGCTCGCCGGCCGCTCGCCGCAGATGGCGGCGCTGGCCGCACGCGAACGCCCCCGGGGCGGCGAAGGCGCCGACCGCGCCTTTCGCCCGGATGTCGCGTTGGCCGACGGCGCCGTGATCGAGGGCAGCCTGACGGACGGCGGGGGCTGGCAGATCACGGCGCTCCACACGCCCGGCCATTTCGGCAATCACCTGTGCTTCGCCTGGGGCGACCAGATCTTTTCCGGCGACCATGTCATGGGCTGGTCAAGCTCGGTCGTGGCGCCCCCCGACGGCGACATGGCCGCCTACATGGCCTCGCTCGACCGGCTGGCCGCCGCCGGCGCCGCCCGCCTCTGGCCCGGCCACGGCGATCCGGTCACCGACCCCGCCAGCCGCATCGCCAGCCTCGCCGCCCACCGCCGCAGCCGCAGCGCGGCGATCCTGGCCCGACTGGCCGACGGCCCCGCCACCGCAACCGAGCTTGCCGCCGCCATCTACACCGAAACCCCGCCCGCCCTCCTGCCCGCCGCCGCCCTCAACACCTTCGCCCATCTCATTGAATTGTCAGACCTAAACCACGCCCGGCCCCAGGGCCCCCTCAGCTTCACGACCCGCTTCGCGTGCCCCTGAACCGCCCCGAAAGAATCTGACAAAACCCACTGGACGCCCCCCCAACCCCTTGCTATATCGCCCCGGTGTTCCGGCGTAGCTCAGCGGTAGAGCAGTTGACTGTTAATCAATTGGTCGTAGGTTCGATCCCTACCGCCGGAGCCAAAATCTCCTAGAGATTACAACATGATAAAGGCCGCCTCTCGGGACGGCTTTTGTCATTTTCAGGGCATTTTGCAACGCTTTTGCAACGCAGACGCCTGGCCGTTTAAACACGGGGGCCCCCGAACGCGGCGCGCTGTGCGAGATGACGCCACCAACGCCGGAGGCTCGCGCGGACGTTGACCGCCGCCTTAGGCGTCTCGAAACGTGGATGGCATACTTCGGCCTGAACCCGAAGCGGGTCGCCTACATTCGGCAGCACCTTGGGCAGATCGCGGAGACGGGCGAGGCCTTGGTCATCACCGGCGACACGGTGATCATTTAGAAACCGCTTGCTCGAACAGGGAAAGCCTGAGTAAACCCGCTTTATAGTAATTTTCGCTTCGAGGTTGTATGTCGGACATTGAGCTTGCCACAGTGCTTTTGGGCGCGTCCGGCTTCAAGGAAGGGAACGTAAATGACACGTTCCGGGGCCAAGTCATGCTTGCTGACCAGTCTGTCCGGCAAGCGGTCATCAAGGATCTCGATCTGATCCAGCTATGCAACGAACTGCTCGCGTTTGCGTTAGCACGGCACGTTGGGATGCCGATTCCCGACTGTTACATTGGCCTCGTGCGACCCGGAGTGCTGAATGTCAGCAAAGGCCCGATGCTGCCAGACAGCTCACGGCTGGTCTTCATCAGCGCCGACGTGAAGGTTCCGAACCTCACACACAGGCTAACGACCACTGATGCCGTTGCGCAGGCTGCACTGCTTGCGGACGTCGCGAACTGGCCGGACCTCGGCAAGCTGTATGCCTTTGACGCTTGGATCGCGAACATAGATCGCCATCCCGGCAATCTGCTTTTCGGTGCGCCGGGCGAAGCGTGGTTGATTGATCACGGCCATAGCTTTACAGGCCCTGCGTGGACGCCTGCGGACCTGAACCCACTTTGTGAAGCGTCGAACAGACTTGAACAATGGATGACGCCCATGCTCACCTCAGACCAGAGAACACAGCGTCGGGCGGAAGCCGTGGCGTTAGGGGCCGGGCTTGTTGGCTTCAACTTGGATGGAACCTCGAAATCATGTCGCGTAAATGAGCTTCTGCCTGTAGAGTTTGTTCAGGCCCTTAAGGGATTTGTTGAGGGTCGTGCATCTACGGTGGGCCAGTTCGCAAGCAAGGCGCTTGGGGTTCCGGTGATGGTATGAAAGTGCTTCTTTCGTCTAGCCAGTTTCCATCTGCTGCAAGCAACATCAGGGCACTTTGGGCCCCGGTGCTGCTCGAGCCGATTTCTGGCTCGTATGAGCGGCTTGTTGTTGGTGTAGCCGTTGCAAGCGGCACAGAGTTTCATCTTGAATTTGCGAACGCGCTGGAAAGGCTAAAGTGCTTCTACGGCGACAGCGCGGTCGGTGTGGTCGCGGCGGTCAAACTTGCGGCGAAATGCTTGGAAGCGGACTTGTCTCGGCGTTCTGTTGAGGCAATCTCTGCCCCAAATCCGGCCGTGTCTGGAATCTTTATCGGCCAATGCCGAGAAGCGGAAGGCTCAAGTCTCAAGGCAATATCACAAAGCTGGATGATGGCGCTTTCATCTCTCTATGTTAAGCCGCTGGTTCTTGAAGACATCGTGTCCGTAGAGCGCATGGATATTGCGACAACCTCCGACGCAATGCAGAGCGGCGACCGCCTCCCGTTTCTCGTCTGTGATTTTGTAAAAGGACAGCGCGCGGGTTTCGCAAACTATTTCAGCAGTGATCTTCGTGAAGGGCGCGCCCGCCGCATCAAAGGAAGCAGCCATAAAGTGGTGATTGATTTTTCGGGTTCACATCTCGTCGCCAATTTCGGCACTCTGAAAGCGGGGGCGCTAACGGGTTCCGTTAACTTGATAAAACGCCGCCTGTGGGACTTGAAGGTTGAACGGGATAGGGAGCCTAATGAAGGCTTCCGCCGAAATCATGAAATGATTCTACAGCGCCCGCCGAAGGATGATCCTCAAGTTTCAGAGCGGCAACAGGCAAATATTTCAGAGGCGCTTAAAGAGCTAGAGGTTCAAGCTGACCAAGAAGAATTGCGACTTCGCCCGATGGGGTCGGTGCAGGAAATTGGACAGCACCTGCTGAACCTGGAGTTAGCCGCGTAGCTGTCGGGAATAAGCGATCAGACCTCGGTTGACCCGCCGCCGGAGCGGCGTCCAGATGTTTGTGCCTCTACCCCATCAACGGAGGCACACCCATGTTCACCGGACGCCCGCCCGCGCTGCACGAGCGCCCCTTTCCCCTGCTGCTGCGCCCGTCGTGGCGCGTGGATCGGCCAAATCCGCGCCTCGGGCGGCTGCGCGCCTTCGCGCTGATCGCCAACGCCACGAAGGCGGTGCGACCTGCGCCCTACCGCCTGATCGCAACGGAGTGACCGCACAGCAGCGTCGATTCTGGGCGGGATGACGGCTGCTAGGTATCGTCGCAGGGCGAGCGGGCATCATGCGCCTGCTTGCCCGGCGCCCCGGGGGCGCTCGCGGGGTTCGCCGGGCGATGGCACGTCAAAAAAGACGATCACCAAAAGAGCGACGACGATCCCCACGACAGTGGCGGATTCTGCCGGGGTCAAGCAGCGGTTCCAGCCGACCTTGCGAGCGTCGAACGGGAGATGAAAGTCATGGTTCAGCACTGTTTTCCGCCAGTGCCCGCCATCCCCTGCACCTACCTCGGGCAGCGGCTCGGCGAACCCGAATGAGGCGGGGCGGGGTTGTGCTGGCGCGACAGCCGGAGCGCCGACGCCGCGACCAGGCTTGCGCAGAGCCGGTGTGACCTGCGCTGCACCGCGCAGGCGCCGCCCGGAGCGACCCGGCCTGTCGTCAGGCCAGCGGACAAGTGTCTGAAATCATGGTACCGCCTCCCCGGCTCGAACGGGGGACCCCCAGATCCACAATCTGGTGCTCTAACCAACTGAGCTAAGGCGGCACTTCTGGCGGTGGGATTAGGAGTTTTGCCGGGCGGGGTCAACCGCAAAATCGGGGCCGCACGGGGGCGTCCGGGTGCGGCAACCGGCGAATCCGCGCATGGAAATTCCGGGGAAACCCGGCTATGAGGGCGGGGAAGGAAAGGGTCAGCATGAGCATCAACAAACAAAGCGACATCGCCGCCAATCTGCAGATCGGGCCGACCAGCCTTGGCATGGTCCGGCTGTATGTCGAGGCCGAGGGGATCGAGCTGCCGCTGGATTTCGACCCCGAAGAGGCCGAGGAGATTGCCGACGAGCTGATGGCGGCGGCCGAGGCGGCGCGGCAGATGGCCGGGGGCGGCAAGGGCAAGGGACCGAAGGGCAAGGGCCGATAAAGGCCCCCCGGACACGGGCGCCCGCCCTGCCCTTTCGCCGGCGTCGCGGCATGGCGTCAGGGGCTGATCCCGTCGGTCGTGACACCCGGGTCGCGATGGCCCTGCAGCCGCAGCGCGGCATGGCGGGCGAACCGCGTCAGCATGACCTTGCGCCGCGCACCCGGCAGCGGCACCTCTGGGCCCATGCGGAGGATCTCGGCGTCATAGGCGTCGGCGATGATCAGGCCGGTGCCGTCCGGCAGCAGATCGACCGGAAAGTCGGCATCGACCGCCCAGAAGAACCGGTCGGCCCATTCGAGATAGTTCTGCCATTTGCGGTCGGTCATGAAATCGCTGCGGCCGGATTTGCATTCGATGATCCAGACCTCGCCTTTCGGACCCAGTGCCATCACATCGACCCTCAGGCCCGGCGCGGGCACCAGCTCCTCGACCGTGACGAAGCCGTGGCCCAGAAGGTGGCGGCAGACCCCGCGCGCCAGGATCTGGCCCGGCCGGGGGGCGACTTCGGTCATCACGGCGGGTTGGCGGTTGTCGGGCATGGGCGAAATATGAACGAAACATGAACGCAACACAAGATGGTGCAAGGGTTCGCGTAAAGCTTGCGCCCCGCCCCACGAGCGCCTAGGTTCGGGGGCGGCGGGCTCTGCTCTTCTCGTGCTTGGCACTTTTCCAGTGGCCGATAAGCATTTCCGAGGGGGCTGGCTCTGCCAGGGTCCTGGCCCTGGTATCTGGCGCCCACCTGATACGTCAGGCTCTCGGGAAATTCACGCCGTCACGGTCGCTGCGGTCCCCGCCACCCGCGACCGGGATGACGACGACAGCAGCGCGGTCAGGCCCGACCGGTCATGCGGCCCAGAAGCCCGTCCTTCAGCACATACTGGTGGAAAAGCGCGGCCAGAGCATGGGCAAGGAACATCAGCATCATGACGTTCATCAACAGGACATGAAGGTCGGCCGTCGCCTCGACCCCGTCGAACCAGCTGAGCGCACCAAAGGCCGGGACCGCGATCATCAGCCCGTAAAGCGCCATGTGAACGACCTGCGCCGCGCGATCGGCCATGCCGGTGCCATGGGGCGCGGGCGCGCCCTGCACCAGCCGCAGCGCCAGCCGGATCAGCGCAAGGATCAGCACCGCAAGCCCTGCATAGACGTGAAAGGCGGGCATGAAGCCGCTGACGGGCGCCCCCTTTAGGCGTTCGTCAAAGACCTCGGGCATGCCTTGCGAGATGGCGCAATTGGCGATGATCAGCAGGGCGATGGCCCAGTGAAGGGCGATCTGTGCGCCGCTGTAGGTGGTTTTGCCGTGCATCTTTTCCTGCCTTTTCAATGTTGCCAGGACCCGGGGCCTTTTGCCGGTTGCGGGCCATGGCGGCCAACTGAGGGCAGGCGGCGCCCGGCGCCATCCTTCGCCGGGCAGGTTCGGTGGCGCCCAACCAAAGTTGGACGCGCGGGTCAGACGGGGCAGAGTTCAGTGGACGTTGACCGGCGCGCAGTCATTCTGCCGGGCGATGACAAAGGCCAGCTGCCGGTCGGCAACCAGCGCCAGCCGCTCGCCGTCGGCGCCATCGACCGCCCAGATCACCTGCAGCGCGCCCGCGCGGGCACGAAGTTCGGCCGGCAGGTCGGCGACCGCCACCGGGCGGACATAGACGATCCGCTCGCCCGCCTCATGGCCGAAATCGAATTTTGCATCCATCGCACCCTCCCTCAGCTTTTGCGGATTCTGATCGTCTGGACGGTGGTCTCAGCCACCGCCCGGCACAGATCGATGTGCAAAAGCCCGTTTTCCATCGACGCCCCCGCCACCTCGACCCCGTCGGCCAGAACGAAGGCCTTCTGAAAGGCCCGCGCCGCGATGCCGCGGTGCAGGAACAGCCGCCCGGCGGCCTCGTCGGCCTGTCGGCCGCGGATCACCAGTTGCCGGTCCTCGACCGTGATCGCGAGATCGGCCTCGCGGAAGCCGGCGATGGCCAGGGTGATGCGAAAGGCATTCTCGCCCGACTGTTCGATGTTGAAGGGCGGATAGCCGTCGGTCCCGCTTTTCGCAGTCCGCTCGACCAGCCGTTCCAGCTGATCGAATCCCAGAAGGAAGGGATGGGCGGCAAAGGTCAGTTTCGTCATCGCAGGGCCCGTCCTTTTCGAAAAGCGACCTGGGGGCGACGGTCCCGGATCGGCAGCCGTCCCCGCCAATATGGGAAAGCCCGCGCCCGGCGGCAAGGGCTGCGGCGCGGGGCGATTATCTTCCCTGCGGGCGGCGGCAGTTGCTATAGTCGCGGCGAGGATGAGCGAGTCGGAAAACAGCATGAATGCCCAGTTCGAGATGGACCAGGACGAGGTCCTGCGTGTGAAGCTTGGCGTTTTGCGCCAGGAACACCGCGATCTCGACGATGCCATTCACGCGATGGAGGGCTCGGGCCGGGCCGACCAGCTGGCGCTTCGGCGGCTGAAGAAGCAAAAGCTGGCGCTCAAGGACCAGATCACCCGGATCGAGGATATCCTGACGCCCGACATCATCGCCTAGCATATGCGCCTCCTTGCGCGGCCGACCGTGGCGTCGCGCTGTCCCGGACGGCGCGCCGCTGCCCCGGCGCAGGCCGGGGCCTCCTGGTCGGGCCTGCCGTTCCGACAGACCTCTTTGCCACGGACGCAGCGCCCGCGCCGGGCGAAAGGCGTCCGACCGCCCCATCCGGCTTGGCCTCACGGCCCCGCCAACCGCGACCGGACGCCCGGGCCAACGCCCGCTGCAACGCGCGAAAGCCGGCCTTCTGCCGGAACCGCATCCGGCGCGGCGGCCCCCGTCAAAACAGCGACAGCTGGTCCCCCGACCGGGGCGGCGGCCGGAAGGCCGTCACGTTCAGCGGCGGCAAGTCCTGGTCGAGCCCCAGCCGCCGCGTTGTGATGCGGAACCGCGCGGCGATCAGCTCGGCATAGACCCCCTGCCCGCGCATCCTCTGCCCCCAGTCGGCGTCGTAATCCGCCCCGCCCCGCATCTCGCGCAGGCGCGTCATCACATGGGCGGCCTTCAGCGGCACCGCGCGTTCCAGCCAGTCGCGGAACAGCGGCGCCACCTCAAGCGGCAGCCGCAGCAGGATCCAGCTGGCCGACCGCGCCCCGGCCCCGGCCGCCGCCGTCAGGATCGCGTCCAGTTCCGGCTCGGTCAGGACCGGGATCACCGGCGCCGCCATGACCCGCACCGGCACGCCCGCCGCCGCCAGCGCCCGGATCGCCGCCAGCCGCCGGGCCGGGGCCGGTGCGCGCGGCTCGAGCTGGCGCGACAGGACCGGGTCGAGGCTGGTGACCGAGATCCCCACCTGCACCAGATTGCGCCGCGCCATGTCGGCCAGAATGTCGATGTCGCGCTCGATCAGCGCGCCCTTGGTGACGATGCTGACCGGGTGGTTCCAGTCCGACAGAACCGTCAGGATGCCGCGCATGATCCGGTAGCGCGCCTCGACCGGCTGATAGGGATCGGTGTTGGTGCCGATCGCCAATGTCGCGGGCTGATAGCGCCGCCCGGCCAGTTCGCGTTCCAGAACCTGCGGCGCGGTTGGCCGGGCCACCAGCTTCGTCTCGAAATCCAGCCCCGGCGACAGGCCGAGATAGGCATGGGTCGGGCGGGCGAAACAATAGGAACAGCCGTGTTCGCACCCCCTGTAGGGGTTGAGCGTCCGGTCAAACGGCAGATCGGGCGACCGGACCCGGTTCAGGACCGACCGCGGCCGCTCTTCGCTGACTTCGGTTTTCAGAAGGTGCTCGTCCTCGGGCAGGTGCCAGCCGTCGTGGATCGCCTCGCGGCCATAGGGCTCGAACCGGCCCGCGTCATTGGTCGCGGCACCACGGGCCTTGATGCGCAGCGACGGGGCGGGGGGCGAAAGCGGCATGGCGCCAAACTAGAACAAATAAAGAACGCGGTAAAGCGCCCCGCCGCCCCCAAACCACCCCCTTCGTCGCTTTTCGTCGCGCTTCGAGCGGGCCATGTCGCAATTCGCCAAGTTGACTTCGGGGGGGCCACGTAATTAGCTGACAAGGACTGGCAGGAGAATTACCATGGCCGATGAAGGCGATATCATTCTTTCCGAACTGGATGACGAAGAACTCGTCCTTCAGATGCATGATGACCTCTACGACGGGCTCAAAGAGGAAATCGAAGAAGGCGTGAACATCCTTCTGGAACGGAACTGGACGCCCTATGACGTCCTGACCAAGGCGCTGGTTGCCGGCATGACCGTGGTGGGCGCCGACTTCCGTGACGGTATCCTGTTCGTTCCCGAAGTGCTTCTGGCCGCCAACGCGATGAAGGGCGGCATGGCCATCCTGAAGCCGCTGCTGGCCGAAACCGGCGCACCGAAGGTCGGCAAGATGGTGATCGGCACCGTCAAGGGCGACATCCATGACATCGGCAAGAACCTTGTCGGCATGATGATGGAAGGCGCCGGGTTCGAAGTCGTGGACATCGGCATCAACAACCCGGTCGAGAAATACATCGAAGTGCTGGAAAAGGAACGGGCCGACATCCTTGGCATGTCGGCGCTGCTGACGACGACCATGCCCTACATGAAGGTGGTCATCGACACGCTGAAGGAAAAAGGCATGCGCGAGGATTACATCGTGCTGGTCGGCGGGGCGCCCCTGAACGAAGAGTTCGGCCGCGCGATCGGCGCCGACGCCTATTGCCGCGACGCGGCCGTGGCCGTGCAGACCGCCAAGGACTTCATCGGCCGCAAGCACAACCGCCTCGGCTGATCGGCCTGCCACAATATTGCC
Organism: uncultured Frigidibacter sp.; assembly: GCA_964582215.1. Classification (GTDB taxonomy): domain Bacteria; phylum Pseudomonadota; class Alphaproteobacteria; order Rhodobacterales; family Rhodobacteraceae; genus TMP-24. Next base: position 6,924 of record CAZORV010000005.1, on the reverse strand, counting down.
GGGCCCCGGTCATGATCGGGGCCTTTTTTCTTTTCACCCCACGATCTTGCACCGCAGCCGACCGATCACCAGATTTGCAGGGGTTTCCGCCATGATCGCCGTCAAGACCGCCCTCACCCTTCTTGCCGTCCTCATCCTTGCCGGTGCGACCATCGCCATGGCAATGTCGGTGGCGGGCGACCTGATGCCGATGTGGATGGCAGCCGCCGGACCGATGCTGCTGGCTGCCACCGTCTATGTCCATATGAGGGGCCGCAAAGGATGATCCCGTCGGATGAGGAACTGACCGGAACCGGCCTTGCGCCGGGCCGGTCGGGCCGCATCCTGCTGATCGCCTGCGGCGCCCTGGCGCGCGAGATCCTCGACCTGAGGGCCGCCAACGGCTGGGACCACCTTGACCTGACCTGCCTGCCCGCCAACCTGCATCTTTACCCCGACCGGATCACCGACGCGGTCGAGGCCGCCGTGGTCCGCCACCGCGCCGACTATCAGCGGATTTTCATCGTCTATGCCGATTGCGGCACCGGTGGCCTGCTGGAAGCCCGATGCCGGGAACTGGGCGTCGAGATGGTCGCCGGGCCGCATTGCTATTCGTTCTTCGAGGGCAACGCCACCTTTGCGGCGCGCGACGAGATGACGGCCTTTTACCTGACCGACTTTCTGGTCCGCCAGTTCGATGCCTTTGTCTGGAAACCCCTCGGCCTTGACCGCCACCCGGCACTTCGCGACATGTATTTCGGCAATTATGAAAAGCTGGTCTATCAGGCCCAGACCGACGACCCCGCGCTGGACGACAAGGCCCGCGCATGTGCCGCACGGCTCGGACTGGCCTACGAGCGGCGCCTGACGGGCTATGGCGATCTGACCGGCGCGCTGGCGCGGCTTTGACCGGGCCGCGTCAGCCCTTTGCGGCCTCGGACGCCAGCAGCCTGATCCGCCCCACCATCGCCCGCACCCCGTTCGACCGCTGCGCCGACAGATGTTCGTCAAGGCCCAGCCGCTTCAGTTCCGCCGCCGCATCCACCGCCTGCACCGCCGTGACACTCAGCCCGGCGTAAAGCGCGTGCAGGATGGCGATCAGCCCCCGGACGATCATCGCGTCGCTTTCACCGTGAAAGTCGAACCGCGCCCCCGGCCCCGCCCCCTCGATCTGCGGCAAAAGCCAGACCTGGCTGGCACAACCCTCAACCTTGGTCGCAGGCACGCGAAAGGCCTCGTCCAGGGGCGGCATCGCCTTGCCAAGGTCGATCACATGGCGATAGCGATCCTCCCATTCATCCAGAAAGGCAAAGGTCTCGGCAATCTCTTCAAAGGCGTCGCTGGCCATCGTCCGCTCCGGTTGGTCTTGAGCCTTCGCTAGTGGTTTGCGGCGCCAAGGTCCAGCGATCGCGCGCAGGCGGGCCTTTTCAGCGCGGCGCGAATGGGCTACCCAAGGCGGAAGCCTGAGGGGGAGAGATCCATGAACCGCCGCACCGCCGTCCTTGCCACCATCGCGCTGCCGCTGACGCTGGCGGGCTGCGCGCGGCTGGGGCGCAGCCGGCTGAACCCCCTGAACTGGTTCGGCCGCGCCCGCCGCAACAAGGACAAGTCAAAGACCTCGGCGACCGAGGCGGCGGACGGGCGGCTTCTGGTGCAGGAAGTGACCGACCTGCAGATCGAACAGGCCCAGGGCGGCGCGATCATCCGCGCGACGGGCCTGCCGCCGACCCAGGGCTGGTGGAAGGCCGAGCTGAAGTCCGAAACCCGCGGCCGCGCCGACGAGAACGGCGTCGTGACCTATCGCTTCCTGATCTTCCCGCCGGTCGGCGCGACCCCGGCATCCACGCCGCGTTCCCGCAGCCTGACCGCCGCCGTGTTCCTGTCGGACATCAAGCTGGAGGCGATCAGCCGGATCGTCGTGCAGGGCGAGACCAACAGCCTGTCAAGCGGTCGCTGACGCCCGGCGTCGGGCGGGGGGGGCGTTCAGATCGCCACAACCCTGACCCCGCCGCCGGATGCCGACAGCGCAATCTCGCCCCGGCAAAGGCGCAAGGCGTCTTCGCCGAAAACCTCGCGCCGCCAGCCGTGCAGCATGGGCAGTTCGCGCAGACCTGCCGACAGGGCATCAAGTTCCGAGGCCGCCGCGATCAGCTTGGGCGCGACGCCGGCCTCTTCGGACTTGGCCTTCAGAAGCACCCGCAGAAGATCGGCAAGCGCGGTGTTGACCTGCAACTGTTCGCGGCTTTGATCGGGCTTCGGAAACTCTTCGGGCTTCATTTCTTGCCCGGCGCGGATCGCGGCCAGAATCCCCTCGGCAATGTCGGCCTTGCGCCCCTCGCGCAGCAACAGGCGCGAGCGCCCCAGTTCCTCGACCGTGGTGGGCCGCGTTGACGCCAGTTCCAGCAGCGCGTCGTCCTTGAAGACCCGGCTCCGCGGCACGTCGCGGCTCTGGGCGTAATCCTCGCGGAAGCGCGCCAGTTCCTTGACCAGCGCCATGAACCGGCCCGAGGTCGTCCGGGTGCGGACCTTTTCCCAGGCCTCGGCCGGACGGGTGATATAGGTCTCGGGGTCCAGCAGGATGGCGATCTCTTCCTCGACCCACTTCTGCCGCCCGGTGCGCGCCAGTTCCTTGGCCAGATGTTCGTAGATCACCCGCAGATGCGTCACATCGGCCAGCGCATAGGTCAGCTGCGCCTCGGACAGCGGGCGGCGCGACCAGTCGGTAAAGCGCGAGCTTTTGTCCAGATTTTCGCGGGCGATCTTCTTGACCAGCGTCTCGTAGCCGACCTGTTCGCCAAAGCCGCAGACCATGGCGGCAACCTGCGTGTCGAAAAGCGGAACGGGAAAGACCTTGCCCTCGACATAGAAGATCTCAAGATCCTGACGCGCGGCGTGAAAGACCTTGACCGTCGCCTCGTGGCGGAACAGGTCGTAAAGCGGCTCCAGCGACAGCCCGTCCGCCAGCGGGTCAACCAGAACCGCCGCCCCGTCCTTGCCCGGCAGGGCCATCTGGATCAGGCAGAGTTTGGAATAATAGGTGCGTTCGCGCAGAAACTCTGTGTCGATCGTCACATAGGGCTTGGTCTTGGCGCTTTCGCAAAAGGCGGCCAGATCGTCGGTTGTTCTTATTGTTTGCATCATGGTCCGTTCGGCGCGGGCTCATCCCGCCTGTTTTGTTTGATAGGCGAGGCCCGATCCAAAAGAAAGCAAAGAGACGCGCGCCCGCCGCACTGTTGCGCAAGTGAAGCATGTCGCGCAAGAGCCGGAAGTTTGTGCAGGATTTGCCATTGGCGCCTTGACGTCAGGGCAGCATCACCGGCCGCCGGTCACCGGACGCAAAGCGGCGCAGGACCGCCGGATAAAGCCGGTGTTCCTGCACCAGAACCCGCTCGGCCAGGCGGTCGGCCGTGTCGCCCGGCAGAACCGGCACCCGCGCCTGACCAAGGATCGGGCCGTCGTCCAGAACCGGCGTCACCTCATGCACGGTGCAGCCAGCCTCGGCATCATGGGCGGCAAGGGCGCGGTCATGGGTGTGAAGGCCGGGGTATTTCGGCAAAAGCGACGGATGGATGTTCAGCATCCGCCCCTGAAACCGCGCGACAAAGGCGGGGGTCAGAACCCGCATGAACCCGGCCAGACAGAGGATGTCGGGCCGGGCGATCAGCAGATGCGCCATCAGCGCATCCTCGAACCCCGCGCGGTCCTTGCCAAAGGGGCGATGATCGACCGCCACGGCCGGAATCCCCAGCACCGCCGCCCGCGACAGGCCCTTGGCCGCCGGATCATTGGCCAGAACCAGCACCGGCCGCGCCGGGTGATCCCCCTTCATCGACGATGCCAGCGCGACCATGTTCGAGCCACCCCCCGAAATCAGGATGGCGACGCGCTTCACAGAAGACGGCCCTTGTACCGGACGCCCTGCCCCTCGGTCACCCGGCCGATCGGGATCACCCGCTCGCCCATGCCGGCCAGAAGGTCCGTCAGGGCCCCGGCCCGGTCGGGCGCCACCACCAGAATCATCCCGACCCCGCAGTTGAAGGTCTTGAGAAGCTCGGGCTCGCTCATCCCCGCCGTGGTCGCAAGCCAGCGGAAGACCGGCGGCAATTGCCAGCTGCCAAGATCAATCTCGCAGGCCAGCCCCTCGGGCAGGACGCGGGGCGGGTTCTCGGTCAGACCGCCGCCGGTGATATGGGCCAGCCCATGCACCCCGCCCGCCCGGATCGCCGCCAGGGCCTGCTTCACATAAAGCCGCGTCGGCGCCAGCAGTTCGGCCCCGAGGCTCGCCCCGCCAAAGGGCGAAGGCGCGTCCCAGCCAAGGCCCGACAGTTCGACGACCTTGCGCACAAAGGAATAGCCGTTGGAATGAACCCCGTTCGACCCGAGCCCGATCAGCAGATCCCCCGCCGCGACACCCTGCGGCAGGTCCGCCCCCCGCTCCATCGCGCCGACGGCAAAGCCCGCCAGATCGAAATCGCCCTTGTGATACATGCCCGGCATCTCGGCCGTCTCGCCGCCGATCAGCGCGCAACCCGACTGGACGCAGCCCTCGGCAATGCCCTCGATGATCCGCGCCGCCTCGTCGACCATCAACTTGCCGGTGGCAAAATAGTCAAGGAAGAACAAGGGCTCGGCCCCCTGGCAGACCAGATCGTTCACGCACATGGCCACCAGGTCGATGCCGATCGTATCGACATTGCCAGTGTCGATCGCAATCCGCAGCTTGGTCCCGACCCCGTCCGTCGCCGCCACCAGAACCGGGTCGCTGTAGCCCGCCGCCTTCAGATCAAACAGCGCCCCGAACCCGCCAAGCCCCGACACCGTCCCCGACCGGCTGGTCCGCTTCGCGGCCGGCTTGATCCGCTCGACCAGGGCGTTGCCCGCGTCGATATCGACCCCGGCATCGGCATAGGTCAGCCCGTTCTTCGGTGCGGTCATGAGAACCCCCAGCTGTGCATGGCGCTTGAGGCGGCCCCTTACCCCATTCGCGCCCCCGCCACAACGTGCCTTCGCCGGTTGACGCGCGCAACCATTCTGCCTAGGCATAGGCACGGTCGGGCCTGTAGCTCAATGGTCAGAGCAGGGCGCTCATAACGCCTTGGTTGGGGGTTCGAGTCCCTCCGGGCCTACCGGGGTCGCCGGTGCGTGCCGGCATCCATCCTGCCGCCGCTGTCCCTGAAAGGCTGATGCTTCCGGAAGGACAGGCCAAGCCTCGAACGCAGGCAGGAGTTTACGTTTCAAGCCTCACGGTCAGCGTACCCGGCGAGTGACCGGAAAGCCCGTTTGCCCGCCATGTCCGACGTCGAGGTCAGCGTCCCCGCCCGGGTCTTTTATGCCGGCGGATTCCTCCCTCGCTCCGGCATCGGTGCGTGCGAGCACGCACCCTACGCTTGCTCTAGACCCATTAAATCGCTTGTGGGGACGGCAAGTCGCTGATTCACTTGTGGCACCGGAAGGAGGTGCCGCGACGACCGATGTGATGCTGCTGACCGAAGCCCAGATGGCGCGGATTTCGCCGTTCTCTCCGCTCTCGCATGGCATCCCCCGGGTTGATAACCGCCGGGGGATCAGCGGTATCGTCTTCGTCATCCGCAACGGGTTGCGATGGCATGACATGCCCGCAAGCTACGGGCCGCAAAAGACAATCTACAACCTGTTCATCCGCTGGAGCGAGCCGGGCGTGTTCGGCCGCATCTTCGTCGAACTGGCGCGGCTCGGCGGCGAGACCGAGGAGTCCTGAACCAGGCAGAATCGCCGAATGAATTTCATCGTTCCTGCCCGCAGCCATTCTGGCGTTTGCGGTTGGCGTGCCTGTTGCAATCTCTCTTCTCCGTTTTCACGCACCACAGTCCCTGTCAGACGCTCGTGGTCGCCGTGCCTTTCCTGAAAGGCTGGCGCTTGCGGAAGGAGGGGTCAAGCCCCCGCATGCACGCGGCGGTCTGGTGTCCGGGCGATCGCTGTCGGCTCGTCCGGCGGATGACCGGACAGCCCGGCAACCCGCCATGTCCGGCGGCGTGACCAGCCCGTCGCCGCTAGGCCCCGCCGCCGGCCTCGGCCTTTTTCTGCCAGCGGCCGCCCTCCTCGCTCCAGTATTGGGCGGCGAGGCCGGCGGCGGTCAGGGTGCGCCAGTCGGTGCGGGCGGCCTCGACGGCGGCGGGGTCGTTGCCGTCGAACAGCAGGCAGGTGCGTGCCGCTGACCGCACCTCGTCCGGGGTCAGGGGGGCGCCGTCGGTGACCATCAGGCAGGCGCAGCCTTCCGGGACGGCGCCGGTGGTCAGCAGGACCGGCTGGCGGTCGTCATGGGGGCCGCCGGCGACGCCGTGGGGCAGGAACCCCCCGGCCTCGCCCAGCCACAGGCGCTGGTCCAGCCAGTCGGCGCGGGCGGCGTCGCGGGTGCGGATGGCGATGCGCCAGCCGTTGCCCCGCGCCCGGGCAATCAGCTGCGGCAGGGTGGTCTCAAGCGGCGAGCGCGTCAGGTGATAGAAGAAGACCTCGCCCATCAGCGCTCGCACAGGTCGCGGATCAGCCGGTTCAGCGTCATCACCCCCCAGCCCGAGGCGCATTTCGGCGGCACCAGCGGCTGTTCCGTGGCGGGCAGGGCCACACCGGCAATGTCGATATGGCACCAGGGCGTCTCGTCGCGGACAAAGCGCTTCAGAAACTGCGCCGCCGTCACCGACCCCGCCGCCCGGCCGCAGGAATTGCGCATGTCGGCGATGTGGCTTTTCAGGATCGCGTCATAGGCGGGCGAGAGCGGCATGCGCCAGGCCCCCTCGCCCTCGGCCCCGGCGGCCTGCAGCAGCGCCGCGCAAAGCCCGTCATCGTTGGAAAAGACCCCGGCATTCTCGTGCCCCAGCGCCACGACGATGGCGCCGGTCAGGGTGGCGAGGTTGATCATCCCGCGCGGGCGGAAGCGTTCCTGCGCGTACCAGAGCACGTCGGCCAGAA